>JAQWYJ010000142.1 GCA_029254005.1 Porticoccaceae bacterium
CATACTCTTGGCTTCCCCATAACTTAACCCTGCCAGAGCGACTGGACCCAATTCAGGGAAATCAACAAAACCCTCGCGATTGATTTCTACACTAAAATTTCTATTTAATTTGCCATAAAACAAAATATCAAGACTGTCACCCGGACCCAATAGATAATCGGCTGACACTGACAAGCTTTCAGAAGGTGCGAACGTTGTAGGTGCATTAGCGAATAAATCATATCCGAAGGGAGTAAGTTTGGAGTTCTGAAGTCTTGGTGCTGAAGCTTCAGTATTCTTTACTGATGTTGCCGCAGAGGACGCAGTGTTTCTATTGACTATCGTTCTCGGCTTGACCGCTTTAAGACCTTTAGATTGAGTTTTTTGACCGCTACAAAGGTCATCTACATTATAACCAGCACGCTCCGCCATGGCTCTATTGCTTGGCGTAAGATTGGTACACAACGCCTTAGCTTGCGCCATATCCTGAGCGTTGACTGTCGGCGAGACTAAGTGTAGAAAGCCTACCATCAGTAGGATAAATAGATAATTTACAGTCAAATTTTTCATTTTTTAAAGCTCTCTGCAGCAATGTAATTTACATCAGTTACGTTTTTAACAATTTATTTTAGACTTATCAGTTTATTTTGGACAACGTCACTACACCCAGTCGCTGATCGATGACTTGGCGAATAACCGATATACTGCCCTTTTTGTCGACCAATATAGTATTGCTATAAGCCCCTTGAGAACTGCAAACATGAGAGTATTGGATCATGCCAGAACGCGCCTCTTTTTGCCAAGATTTACAGTCATGGGTCGCTACAATCCTATTATCATTGTAAAAAAAACGTTTTTGTGACCTATCTTCAACGTTTAGGTTTATCTGTCGCCGCCCCATGCCTTTAATGCTTTCAATTGTCCAACCATCAAAAACCACCGCGTCTCCAAAACTATTGGTAAATAAGATACCTTGCGGGACTTCAACAGCATAGACCACTGACTTGTACCCACCATAAGTTAACAGCCAACTGTTATCCGAAAAATCAACGCTCTGTTCATCAAACTGTTCTAAAAGTCCTGAAAGTTGCGATGATTTAACGACGCAACCCGACATTATTACAAGAATTAAGACTATTACCGCTTTAAAAATAAGAGTTCGAATCATGGCAGAAGCCTACCCATAGTCTCGGTCAATGCGTCATATCGCACAGACCGTGTGTCCCTCCAAATAGAACCACTATGTGACTCTAGTCGCTGCCCACCATCGCGTTGTATTGGACGCATTCGGTTTCCAAAACTAGCCCTTGTTGAATTACCAAATAGTCTATCCAACGGTATTTTAAAGAACATACCCTTATCAAAACTGCCTTCACCAAAGTCTTCCGCTGAAACGTTCGTTTTAGTTGCCCACAGACCAACCATCCATCCATTAGTGAAAGTTCGCCGAACTTCCAATGTAGCACCCACATCCTTTGCTAAGTATCGTCCAGCATGGATAGCAACATCAAAATTATTATAGGGCGTAGCCCAATAAACACTGGCAAATGCTGTGGTGGTTTGATAGTCCAGATGTTTAAAGGACTTATCAAAGTCACGCTTACGAACCACATTGGCACTCAAACCATAAGCCAAACGAGACTGAAAAGGCTGTAAAAGCACTTCTCCTCCGACGCCAGTATACATTTCTTCCAAGACCCCAGCAAAAGCTCGGTAATAAACATTACTTCGAAAATTACCGCGCTTTTCCAAATAAAGCGAATCTAAACCGGTGTCACCCTGCACTAAATACTTCACGACATCTGAACGTACTCTTGGTAACACTGACCCTGAATCAGCACGACGACTTTCATCAAAATTATTGGTTATATCAACACCATAAGAGCCTTGCAAGGACAACCCTTTGGGAAGTGCCATTGACATTCCAACGCTGCCATATAACTGGTAACGCAAAGGATCATCTGGATCAAATAATTGTGTTCGCGTCGCTATGTTAACGTCAAATACTATTTTCTTAGTAACAAAATTCGTTTTGTGTTGCACATAAGCTTGAGGCCTTGCTGGCTCAATTCGAATTTCGCGCTCGACAATTTGCCTGTTTCTGCCATAGGTCAATGATGGTCGACGCATACGCACTGAATGGACTCTGTAACCTTCTTCTTCAATGATAATATTGAAGGTATTTACAGTGGTGGGCAAATGCAAATCAGCGAGTCTGGCCATAATTGCTATCGCATCAGCCCAGACTGAAAAGCCTGTATTACCCATCACCAAGGTCGCTGTGCGTGTTGGCACATCTACGGTGGACGCTAATAATAGAAGCCCTGAGCGCTCAACATCAAACAACAGAGTGTCATACCAGCTATTCTAATTTAAACCAGTAGGCAGCTCATCCGCGGCATAGTCCAAACTGGAACGGAAGAGTTTTGGTGAAGGTATAGATGGCAACGCCTTGCTATCCAAAGAAGCACTCAAGGCAATCCCCCACTCTTGATTATGCTGTCGAGATAGGCTCACAGAAAGATTGGGTGATGCTTGCCATTTAATAGCGGCAGAAATTGGTGACTTTGGACTCAGACCTCTCCGAGATTGCTCCCAAGAATATTGATCGGGGTTGTACTCCATCAAAAATTGGACAGGAAGTGATTCAAATTGATAGGAAACCCCTCCAAAAAAACCGGCCTCTGCACCACTAAAGAATGTGCTGGTTGATAACTCTCCACCTTTTCCACCAAATTTTGGCCGCACTTCAAATGAATCATTTAATCTGATTAAAGGGTTAGCAAAATCTCCATTTCCGGCAAGCCGCCCCCAGCCAATACCGACAGTAACATCAAATAGCCCGACCTCCTTCGAAGCTACTAAGTATTCAGCTCCCCATACTGCAGTTCCAACTAAATCTCTTATACCAATAGCCACTTGAGGAAGATATTGCTGCTCCTTCCAGAGACGGACCTTAGCTTCGTAATTACGGTCATAGTGAAAAAATTCATTAAATCCAGTATAGCGGAAGGTACCCTCTAGCCATGGCGTGGCTTGATAAGAAATAGCATAAGAATTTGTCCGAGACTGAATAGCCATCGTAGTAGTAAACGTACCATCTGATGACATTCTAGCGGTAGGTATATCTATGAGACCCGTAGTGCCGAAATCAGATGCTGCACTTGACACAGAAGTGGAAAGTACCGCTATCACCAGTAAAAGTATTCTGAACATCGCCAAAGCATAGCAGAAAATATCTTTTCCAGAAAAATAAAAAAGGGCATTAAAATGCCCTTTTTTAACTCGCAGCAAGCCATCAAGTCCCACTGGTTGATGATGAGCCTGTAGAGGTTGTAGTGGTCCCTGAGGTGCCTGTAGTACCAGTGGGCGTAGTGCCTGTAGTCGTAGTGGTAGTGGTAGTGGGTGGCGGCGTTGGCGTTGGC
>JAQWYJ010000012.1 GCA_029254005.1 Porticoccaceae bacterium
GGGTAACATCATTGTGAGTCCACATAGCCGCCCCCACTTATGCTCTCCACTAGCGATAAACTGGTCTATGACCACCTGAGCGCCATTTGCAAAGTCGCCAAACTGAGCTTCCCAAATAATCAGACCTTTAGGCGCCGTGGTGGCATAGCCATACTCAAAGGCTAGAACAGCCTCTTCAGAAAGTACCGAATCGTAGATATCAAACCTAGGCTGATCCTCATACATGTTTACCAGCGGTAGATAAGCTTCTCCGTCCCGTTGATTAAAGATCACCGCATGACGATGGGAAAAAGTCCCACGTCGAACATCTTGTCCTGTAAAGCGAATCGGGTAGCCTTCCTTAAGAAGAGAACCATAAGCGAGTAACTCTGCCATACCCCAATTGAGAGGCAATGCGCCACCAGCCATCTTGCGTCGATCATCGTATATTTTTGCTACTTGCCGCTGGACCACAATACCATCTGGAATAGTAGTTATTTTTGCACCAACCTCTTTAAGTTGACCCAACTCAATTCCTGTCGTGCCGTCAATTCGCCAATCATGATCTAAATATGGTACCCAATCAACGAACAATGTAGTGTCTGGTTCACGCACTAAATTATGTACTACAAATTCGCCCTTATCTAGACTAGACCGGTAGACATTTGCCATATCATTGGCTTGATTTTCTTGTATCACACCCTCGTTTATTAACTTTTGGGCATAAAGAGAGCGCGTTGTGGAGTGTTTTTTGATGATATCGTACATTAATGGCTGAGTAGATGATGGTTCATCAGTTTCATTGTGCCCACGCCGCCGATAACAAACTAAATCAATAACTACGTCTTTACCAAATTCATAGCGATAGTCTGTCGCTAACATCGCCGCAAACATAACCGCATCAGGGTTATCTCCATTGACGTGTAGAATCGGGGCACCAACCATCTTGGCTATATCAGTACAGTATTCTGTAGACCGCGCATCGTCTTGCCGGCTAGTAGTAAACCCGACCTGATTGTTTATGACTATATGGATGGTACCACCGGTGCGATAAGCTCTGGTCTGTGATAACTGAAAGGTTTCCATTACCACGCCCTGCCCGGCAAATGCAGCGTCACCGTGCATCAAAATAGGGACCACTTTTTGGCCCGTGGGATCATCTCGCCGATCCTGTCTAGCTCGAGCAGAGCCGACCACCACAGGGCAAGAGATCTCAAGATGCGATGGGTTGAAGCCCAAAGCCATATGAACTTCTCCGCCAGAGGTCATAACATTTGATGAAAAACCTTGGTGATACTTTACATCCCCTGAGGTATTAACAAGACGCTTGCCCTCAAACTCTTCAAACATTTCCGCTGGATTCTTACCTAGGATATTGACTAGTACATTCAAGCGACCACGATGGGCCATAGCCATAACAATTTCTTTAGCGCCGTACTCACCAGAGCGTCGAACCAAGCAATCTAAAAGAGGTATTAAGCTCTCGCCACCCTCAAGACCAAAACGCTTAGTGCCAGGATATTTTGAATCTAAATGCTTTTCCAAACCCTCTGCTGCCGTCAGACGGCCAAGTACATCAATCCTTGCCTCGCTACCATAGGTTGGCTTGGATCGAACACTTTCAAACCGCTGCGCTAACCACTGCTTCTCAGCAAAGGACGTAATATGCATAAATTCTGGACCAAGATCACCACAATAGGTCTCCTCTAGGGTGGCAATAATCTCGCGCAATGGCGCTTCTTGCTTGCCAATATACAGCGGACTAGTCTGAAATGTAGTATCAAGATCAGCTTCAGTTAAACCATGAAAATGCAGATCCAAATCAGGTACATGCTCTCTGATCATAATTCCCAAAGGGTCTAATCGGGCTTTCTGATGACCACGGAACCGGTAAGAGCTAATAAGTTGAACAATTTTGACTTGCTTTCGTTCAAACTCAAGATGAATTCCACCAGAGCCAGGAGCTGGAGTCGGTCGGGCCTGCCTCTTTCCAAGCAACTCAAAGTGCTGAATTATTGTGTCATGGGACACATCCGGAGCGATGGAACCATTAGTGCGAGGCAAAGAGTCGAAGAATTGACCCCACTCTGCAGGAACACCGTTAGGGTCATGCAGATAGGTCTCATAGAGCCCTTCGATATAGGCAGCGTTTCCACCGGAAAAGTGGGAGGAGCTTAGAAATTGCTCCATCAAGCCCTCAGGCATTAATGATATGTCCTTTTGAGTGCAAATTTTGCGGCCATTTTAAAGGCGTTCGAGCTCCACGGCTAGTAAAATATCAGCAAAATAGTACTTTTATGCTGCACACAGTCAATTATGTTGCGCTGCGAATCAACATATTGCGAATATGACCAATAGCTTTCGTTGGATTAAGGCCTTTAGGACATACCTGTACACAGTTCATTATGCCATGACAGCGAAATACACTGAAAGGATCGTCCAATTTAGACAAACGTTCTTCTGTAGCTGTATCTCTGCTATCAGCAAGAAAACGATAAGCCTGAAGCAACCCTGAAGGACCAATGAACTTTTCTGGATTCCACCAGAATGAAGGGCAAGCAGTAGAACAGCAAGCACAAAGAATACACTCATAAAGCCCATCCAACTTGGCTCTCTCTTCCGGGCTCTGAAGCCGCTCAATAGCGGGGGCTGGCGAGTTATTAATCATGTAGGGCTGAATTTTTTCGTACTGAGCATAGAACTGAGCCATATCAATAACAAGATCTCGTATTACAGGTAACCCTGGCAGAGGCCGAATAACAAGTTTATTGCCCTTTACCGCTTCTGACAGAGGAGTTATGCAGGCCAAACCATTTTTGCCTGAGATGTTAACTCCATCTGAGCCGCAGACGCCTTCTCGGCATGATCGGCGAAAAACTAATGAGGGATCTTCGACCTTTAACTTCTCCAGCACATCCAGCACCATAAGATCTTTGCCTTGAGCATCAAACTCAAAATCTTGCATGAATGGCTCAGCGTCAACTTCCGGATTGTAGCGGTAAATACTTACGTTCAGCATAAAAGTCTCAATCTATTCAAATGTTATTAATAGGTACGTATTTTGGGTTCGAAGGGTTCACGTGTCTTCAGGGTAAAATTCACTGGCCGCTTGCCTATTTCTTTACTTCCCGGGAAATATATTGAATGACACAACCAATTCTCATCATCTCGGTCCTGGAAATCTTCTCGCGCATGGGCACCACGACTTTCAGTCCGCCCTTCTGCAGCAATGGCAGTAGCATAGGCAGTCTCAAACAGATTTAGCAACTCTAAGGCTTCAATTCTTGCCGTATTAAACCCATTACTCTTGTCATCAAGATAGACGTTTTCGACTCGCACCCGCAATTTATCAAGCTTTTCAACACCTAACTTCATGTAATCACCACGACGGAAAACACCGAAGTAATTCTGCATAATAGACTGCAATTCAGCACGTAACACGGACGCATTCTCTCCGTCAACAGACTGGTTAACACGATTTAAGTTAACCATAGCTCGCTGAATATCTTCATCAGTGGCATCTTTTAGGGAAATTCCTTCTCTAAGCTGCTTCTCGATAAAGATACCTGAAGCACGGCCAAACACTACTAAATCTAGGAGTGAATTACCGCCTAACCGGTTGGCGCCATGCACGGACACGCAGGCTGCCTCACCACATGCATAAAACCCTTCGATCACCTGATCATTACCTTCGCGATCCACCGTTAAAGCTTGGCCATCTACATTTGTTGGTATCCCACCCATCATATAGTGGCAGGTTGGTACTACCGGAATGGGCTCCTTTACCGGGTCTGCATGAGCAAAGGTTCGAGACAACTCCAAAATACCCGGTAACTTGGCGTTTAGTGCTTCTTCACCGAGGTGGTCAAGCTTAAGGTATACATGATCTCCGTCTGGCCCGCACCCTCTTCCCTCGAGAATCTCCAGAACCATAGAACGTGCTACTACGTCTCTACCCGCAAGATCCTTAGCATTGGGAGCGTAGCGCTCCATAAAGCGCTCTCCGTCTTTATTTATCAGATAGCCACCCTCACCCCGGCAGCCCTCTGTGACCAGAGTTCCTGCACCGTGAATACCGGTAGGGTGAAACTGCCACATTTCAATATCCTGAACTGGAAAACCTGCTCTAAGTGCCATTCCCACGCCATCGCCAGTACAAATATGAGCATTGGTAGTTGACGCATATATCCGTCCGGCACCACCAGTAGCAAATACCGTTGCCTTAGATTTTACATACACTGATTCGCCAGATTCAATATTAATTGCAACTACACCAACCACCGCACCATCAGCGTTTTTGACGATATCCACAGCGAACCATTCATTCAAAAACACGGTTTTATTTTTTAGATTACCCTGGTAGAGAGTATGGAGTAACGCGTGACCAGTACGATCCGCGGCCGCACATGTTCTCGCCGCTTGACCACCTACGCCAAAGTCTTTTGATTGACCACCAAACGGACGTTGATATATTCGCCCTTCTTTGGTGCGTGAAAACGGCAATCCCATGTGCTCCAGCTCGAAAATGGCCTCAGGACCGGTTTGACACATATACTCGATCGCCTCTTGATCCCCAATATAGTCCGACCCTTTGATCGTGTCATACATGTGCCACTGCCACTGATCATTCGGATCATCACTGGCAATCGCACAGGTAATACCGCCTTGAGCGGAAACCGTATGCGAGCGTGTTGGAAACACTTTTGTGATAACTGCCGTTTTGTAGCCTGATTGCGCCAACTGAAGTGCCGCACGCATTCCCGAGCCGCCGCCGCCTACAATCACCGCATCAAAGCTCATTGTTCTAATATTAGCCATGTATTTAGATTCCCCAGAGAATATCAATAGCCCACAATAAATACAGCAAGGTCATGGAAATCATACCCAGCTGAAAAAAGATACGAATCGCAGTGGCTTTTGGGCCAATCATTCGAACCGTAATATAATCTGTCAGGACACACCACATTCCAATCCAGGCATGCGCCGCAATAGAGATCATGGTCAGTAAACTAAACATACGCATGGGCAAGGATTTATGAAGCGCTGCCCACTGGCTATAACCCAGATCGGGGGTCGCCAACAAGAACGCCGCTACAAAAAGAACATACAGGGCCATTACGATTGCCGTGACTCGCTGCACTAACCAATCGGACAGCCCACTACGCCCGAAACTTGTGACTGAAGTTACCATAGAAAAATCCAAACTGTAATAAAGGTTATAACGACTGCCGCAACTACAGCAGCCCCCCACGCACTTAAACGACCACTATTAAAACTGTCTTCACCGATGCCAAAGTCCATTATCAGATGTCTTATACCTGCAATCATATGATAGGCCAGAGCAGCTAGGCTGGCCCAAATGACAAATTGAGAAACTGGGTGTCCCAAAATAGATTTCAAATTAACAAAACTCTCTTCCGAAGCAAGGCTTGTGTCTAACACCCAAAGCATCACACCAACCGCAAAAAACAAAATTACGCCTGAAAGTCGATGGGTAATAGATACAATTGAGGTTACAGGCAAGCTCATTGTCGAAAAATCTAAATTAACAGGTCTTTTTTTATTCACCACACATAGTCCTCTTCACGCTCTGGCAAATCAGAAACGCGTTGTTAAAAATGCTGTTTTAAATGATAATTACCAGGGCTTCATCTGACAGTGTCAGGTGCCCTTGTTAGGACGCGTAGTATAGCTATGTAGACCTGTAAATTCAATTAACAATGTATGATATGTGCTGTCTTTTAAGACAGGATATCAGTCTTACCCTAGGTTACGCATCTTTTTTTGTTTACCATCAGTAACAAGCCCCCTGTTTACTCCACAACGTGACCAACGGCCCATTCGGAGAAGTAATAGTGACTATTTAAAATAGACTGAATACAGCCAAATATCCACTTTGGCCATAGTTTAAAAGTGTCCACCAGTTGACAATTTCTACTTAACAACTATAGTTGTGAGCGTTATTTTCGCCCAAGACAAACTGATTTTTTAAGGATTAAACATGACTGAGCGCAAAGCCACACTCACCGTTGATGGTGGAGACCCAATTGAGCTGCCGGTTTTAAAAGGTACGAGGGGTCAGGATGTTATTGACATAGGTTCTTTGGGTAATCACGGCTTTTTTACCTATGACCCAGGCTTTTCAGCAACAGCAGCCTGTCAATCAGATATAACCTATATAGATGGAGACAAAGGCATCTTGCTGCATCGTGGCTATCCTATTGAAGTACTTGCGGAAAAATCCGACTACATTGAATCCTGCTATCTGTTGCTTGAGGGGGCTCTACCCAATGCCGAGCAAAAAGCTGAGTTTGAAAATACAATCAAATACCATACCATGGTGAACCGATCTATTGAGCACTTTATCAGCGGCTTTAGATACGATGCACACCCCATGGCTATGCTGTGTAGCCTAGTTGGAGCGATGTCGTCCTTTTACCATGACTCATTGGACATCACCGACCAGGAGCATCGATCAATATCTGCGCATCGGCTGATAGCAAAGATGCCCACTATCGCTGCTATGTGCTATAAGCATTTTGTTGGGCAGCCTTACATTTACCCCGACAACACATTGTCTTACTCTGAAAACTTTCTACATATGATGTTCGGCACGCCCTGTGAAAAATATGTCTGTCACCCTGCGCTCGCTAAGGCGATGGATAGAATCTTCTTGCTACACGCAGATCACGAGCAGAACGCATCAACATCCACAGTAAGGCTTGCAGGCTCATCTGGAGCCAATCCATTTGCCTGTATCGCAGCGGGCATAGCCGCTCTGTGGGGTCCTGCTCATGGTGGTGCAAATGAAGCTGTGTTAAGTATGCTTGATGAAATAGGGCACGAAGACAACATCGAAGAGTACATCAACAAGGCTAAAGACAAAAATGATCCTTTCCGTTTAATGGGTTTTGGACATCGTGTGTACAAAAATTATGACCCACGCGCAACTGTGATGCGCCAAACCTGCGATGAGGTTCTCGAAGTACTTGGCGTGGAAAATGACCCCCTGTTTAGACTTGCTAAAAAGCTCGAAACGATAGCCCTAGAAGACGAGTATTTTGTTAGTAAAAAACTGTACCCCAATGTAGACTTTTATTCAGGGATCATTTTAAAAGCTATGGGTATTCCCGAAGAAATGTTCACTGTAATTTTTGCTACTGGCAGGACAGTAGGTTGGATTTCTCATTGGAATGAGATGATTACCAATCCATACCGAATTGGTCGGCCTCGCCAGCTTTATACTGGCGCTGACGCACGAGACTACACGCCTATAGAGCAGCGTTAATTACTTTTACACTAGCCTAGGCATTAGATAGGACAAAAAA
>JAQWYJ010000037.1 GCA_029254005.1 Porticoccaceae bacterium
AGGCATGACCAATATGAAGACTACCTGTTACATTGGGGGGTGGTATGACAATACTGTAAGGATCACCCTCACCTGAGGGTGAAAAGTGTCCATTGCTCTCCCACTTTTTATACCATTTAGTTTCGATATCTTGCGGTTGGAATGTTTTTTCCATGAGTGAAAGCGTGCCCCGATGGTATTTTAAAAGTGAGTAATTAAGCGGCTGATTATAAAGTGTGGTGGCGTTTGTCGCTACCTTTGCTTGTATTTTTAGATATAAATCTTAAGGTTACAGTTTTGTTGATGTTGATGGTCCTGATACATGCCCGCAGATACGGGAGCCGCTTACCGACAGTGCCAGGATCTTGCTTAGGGTTTTAACCAAGTCCTTTGTTGTAAAAGGTGGTTTGTCTCCAGGTTAATATTCTATCCGGTGAAGGATTCAGAGAGGTCATGGAAACTAAGAGGATAACCTCTTTCTTTGTAAAATCGGAAATGTGTTCTTTTTGCCTCCTCATAAGCAATATCCTGATAGATTATTTCTATCACCCGTTCAAAACGACTAAACCATGTAGGTATTTCTGGTGTTAGATTAACAAGGATTTGATGGTGGTGACCCGGTTCAGAGTCACAACTAATAGCGATTGGACCCTCATCCACGCCTTTTCCGTGGGGAATAAATGCACTTTTATTGAGGTTCCACATGTATTCATCTAGTTGCGTTACAGCCTGATCATCGGGCACTAAGCACAGCACCTGCTGGTGCTGTGCTATCGCTTTTTGTGTGAGCTGACAGATTAAAGCCATCGCCAGTGGTTGTTCACCAGCAAGTTTGTAAAAACTAACCTTAGTCATATTAACGTTGACCTATATATTTGGCTTTGATCAACTCTCTGACACCTTGCTGCGAATATATTCCATCAGCATAGGCACTGGTCTTCCTGTTGCACCTTTCTGAGCCCCAGATACCCAGGCTGTTCCGGCGATATCCAGATGCGCCCATTTGTAGGATTTCGTAAACCTCGACAAAAAACATGCGGCGGTAATAGTTCCTGCCTCACCACCGATATTAGCCATATCGGCAAAGTTACTCTTAATTTGTTTGTCATACTCTTCCCAGAGAGGCAGTCGCCAGGCTCGGTCACCACAGCGTGTGCCGCCGTCAAGTAATTGCTCAGCTAGATCGTCGTCATTGGACAGCAAGCCTGAGGTCACTTTACCTAACGCGCCGATAACCGCGCCGGTTAAAGTCGCAATGTCGATCACAGTATCGGGTTTGAATCGACCCGCATAAGTAAGCGCATCACAGAGAATTAATCTCCCCTCAGCATCAGTATTAAGAACTTCAATAGTTTGTCCTGACATACTAGTGACAACGTCACCGGGTTTAGTAGCATTTCCAGCGGGCATGTTCTCAACTGCAGGAACGATGCCAATTACATTGACAGACAAATTGGTCGCCAGCAGCGCATTAATAACACCGAATACCGAAGCGCCGCCACACATGTCGAATTTCATTTCGTCCATACCACGACCTGGTTTTAAGCTAATGCCTCCAGTGTCAAACGTGACTGCCTTGCCAACTAAGACGATAGGTTTAACATTACTCGCAGCCCCTTTGTAATTCATTACAATAAGATTGGCTGGTTCAACTGAGCCCGCGCTGACCGATAACAGTGAGCCCATTTTTAATTCTTTCATGTCTGCTTCTTTGAGCACACTGGTGGTGAGATTTGGTTGATCTTTAGCCAACTTCTTTGCTTGACTGGCCAGATAATTTGGTGTGCAGATATTGGCCGGAAGGTTGCCAAGCTGGCGCGCAACATTCATGCCGTTGCCCAATGCAGCTCCGTAGGCCAGACCTATTTTCGCTGCACTCGAATCTTTTTTGGATGCACTCCAAAAGGTAAGCGCTTTGAGTTTCTTTGGTGTTGGTTTAATACCAGTGCCGGCATAGGCATAGATTGCTGTGCTAACAGAGCGAGCCACAATGCTGGCGAGCCATTGATGATCATCACTCAATCCATCGGCAACCCAAACAGCTTTTACACTAGGTGTTTTTAATATAAATGTAGCGGCTGATTCCACAGCAGTAATCACTTTTTGAGCCGTGTTAGCGTTATCAATACCGACAAGAACAATACGCTTAAATTGACCTTCTGTTCTATGCAATAGGCTACACTGCCCTGTTTTGCCAGTAAAATCTTTTGATTTTATAAGTGAAGTGATGGCGCCATCAAGGGCATCGTCTATTTCTTTGGCTGTAGTAGTTAACTCCAATCCTGTTGGAAGGATGAGAGAGTCTGCTTTAATCTTTAACAGATTTGCAGTAGATGCGTTAAACTCCATATTTGCTCCATTAAATTCTAATTTTTTGACTTGACTTGTATGGCGCTAACGATAACAGTTTGTTAACCGACACCCAAGAGCTATAAACCAATACCGTGATTATTTTCCGACATTTAAGCCGAGAGATCTTATCAACTACGTTTGCGATATGCATTGTGCTGTTACTCGTTCTAATTAGCGGACGGTTTGTTAAATATCTTACTAGTGCTCTTGCAGGCAATATGGACCCAGCAGTGATCTTTGCAGTTATTGGCTACAGAATTCCAGGGTTTCTTGAATTGACCGTGCCTTTGGCGTTTTTTTTGGCGATTCTTTTAACGTTTGGTCGCTTGCATGTTGAAAATGAAATAAGCGTTCTCAAGGCTTGTGGCATCTCTGAAAGGCGCTTAACGGGCTATACAATAGTAGTTGCAGTAGTAATTGCTATGTTTGTGGCATGGTTGAGTTTGTCGGTATCTCCTGCGGGCGCGGCAAAAGCTGAAACAATTTTAAAAGCACAAAAGGCTATGACGGAGCTTGATAGAGTAAGTCCGAAACGGTTTTATAACCTAGGAGGTGATAAAGGCGTTACCTATGCTGAGCGAATACGCGATAACCGAGAATTGGAGGATGTCTTTCTTGCGTTTGCTGCTGGTTCAGCAGAGAACCTAGACAGTAGACTTGTGGTTGTGGTGGCCGAATTAGGCCGTCAGCAGCTATCGGAAAATGGTTCTGAGCGATTTTTAGTGCTCGACAAAGGATACAGATTTGAGGGTATTCCCGGACAACATGACTTTCAAATTACTAATTTTCAGCAGTATGGTTCTAAGTTGCAGCAGGTAAAAAAAATCTCCAATGATCCTGAAACCGATGCCATGGCAACAGCTGACCTTTGGCTTTCCTCTGATCCGGAATTAAAAGCAGCGCTGCAATGGCGTATGTCCACACCATTAATGGTATTAATTATTGTTCTACTGGCGGTTCCTCTGAGCAGGACGAATCCTAGACAGGGCAGATATGCTCGACTACTTCCGGCAATCCTGATTTATTTCATATACTTGCTGTCACTCAATGCCGTGCGAGGATCCTTGGAAACGGGTGAGCATTTTGTTATCACCAGCCTATTACCTGTGCATCTATTATTTTTGTTGATAGGTTCAATTTTAGTTGTGTCTGAGCAGCTGGGTCGATCCTTGCGGATCTTCGGTAGACAGCGAGGTTTACTAAAATAATGCGCCGTTTATCACGACATATTGGCGGCACGGTATTCAACGGAATTTTTATGGCTCTGGTGGTTTTTGTCGGGTTAGACATGGTCGCTGAGATTATCGATGAGATAGGTGCGTTGCAGCGAAATTATCGTTTTGCAGATGCTTTGGTGTATGTGTTTACAAGAGCACCTTCAACTATTTATGAGTATTTGCCAAATTCAGCGTTAATAGGTTGCATTTACGGGCTAGGTCTTTTGGCAGGAAACAGCGAGGTCACTGTGATGCGTGCCTCTGGTATCTCATTGCTGCGAATTGTTTATTTTGTCATCAAACCGGTTTTCTTGTTTGTATTTTTGGGCGTTATTATTGGCGAATACTTTTCTCCTTATTTGGATCAACGAGCTGACGGTACACGAGAATATTTGCGCAAAGGTTCTGAGGTGCAAGATTCGGCCGAAGGACTTTGGATTCGTGAGAATAATGAATTTATGCACTTTAATGCGGTTTTCCCCGGTGGGGTGCTCTATGGCGTTACTCGCTACCAATTTGGCGAGGGTAAAAAATTAGAGGAAGCAAGTTTTTCAACCAGAGCAACCTATAATTCTTTGGATGGCGAGTGGACTGAGGAAAATGTATCTATTACTAGGTTTACTGACAACAGTACCTCAACAGAGAAAAGAATTACTCGTCAATGGACATCTGATTTGTCGCCAGAGGTACTGAGCGTAAACATATTGCCGCCTTCTTCACTACCGATCAAGACGCTTGCTAATCACATTGCCTTTTTGCAGCAGCAGGGGGCGGACATAGCTGTTTATGAGTTAGCGTACTGGCGAAAAATATTTCAGCCGATGGTAATTTTAGGTCTAGTGTTGGTGGGAGTCTCTTTCGTTTTTGGGCCTCTTCGTGAGGCAACTATGGGATTTCGAGTTTTTATTGGAGTGGTCATAGGTGTCAGTTTTAAAACACTACAGGATTTACTAGGCCCGTTTAGCATAGTCTATGAACTTCCCGTCCTATATGCGGTTATCGTTCCTATTTTATTGTGCTTAGCTGTGGGTGTATTCCTCCTACGCCGAAACGGTTAGTCGACTTATTGCTCGACTCCAGCCTGAGATTTTTCGCTCTCGCAATGAACGATCTATGCTTGAATCAAAGCGTCTCTGACACGCCCAAACCTTAGCAAAAGCACGTTGATCTGGCCAGGCGCCAACGGTTGATGCTGCGAGCCAAGCCGCGCCTAAAGCTGTTGTTTCTGTGATCTTTGGTCGCTCCACTGGAACATTCAAAATATCCGCCAAACATTGCATTGTCCAATCGCTAGTTACCATTCCTCCATCTACTCTTAAGACTGTTTTCTGTCCTTGTTCCCAGTCTGCATTCATTGCATTCATCAGGTCCAATGTTTGAAAACATACTGACTCAAGCGCCGCTTTCGCTATCTCAGCGGGACCAGTATTTCTGGTTAAACCAAACAGTGCCCCTCGGGCATCAGGGTTCCACCATGGTGCTCCCAACCCTGTAAATGCAGGTACCATATACACATTTTGATTTGTGTCGGCTTGAGCTGCCAACTCCCCGCTCTGTTGGGCAGAATTAATAATACCAAGCCCATCTCTAAGCCACTGCACGGCGGCTCCGGCAATAAAAATTGAACCCTCCAGTGCATAGGTGGTTTGTCCGTCTAACTGATAGGCCACTGTAGTGAGTAATCTATTTTTCGATTTTACCGCGGTTGCTCCGGTATTGAGAAGCGCAAAGCACCCTGTGCCATAGGTTGATTTCATCATGCCAACATCGAAACAGGCTTGACCAATACTAGCAGCTTGCTGGTCACCAGCAACGCCAGTGATTGGTATTGCACCACCCAGTAAATGTGTAACACCAAAATTATCACCACAGTTGTTGATTCTTGGAAGCATATTTTTAGGAATATCGAATAACTTTAAAAGATCCTCATCCCAACACCTTTTGTGGATATTATAAAGCATCGTTCTTGATGCATTAGTGGCATCTGTAGCGTGTATGTTACCCTCAGTGAGCTGCCATAAAAGCCATGTATCCACTGTCCCAAAGGCCAATTCTCCACGTTCGGCCCGATCTCTTGCGCCATCGACATTATCCAGAATCCAAGCGATTTTAGTAGCTGAAAAATAAGGATCCAATAAAAGACCTGTTTTTTCAGCAATAAGCGACTCAACATTCTCATCTTTCAGTTTTTGGCAAAGATCAGCAGTTCGTCTGTCTTGCCAAACGATAGCGTTGTATATTGGTCGCCCTGTTATTTTGTCCCAAACAAGAGTGGTTTCTCTTTGATTGGTAATTCCTATAGCCGCAATGGGAACAGATGCTGCCCTAGCAATAGTTACAACTTCTTGGCAAGTCTTTAGTGTGCTAGTCCATATATCGTCAGGATCATGTTCTACCCAACCAGATGAAGGAAAATGCTGATTGAATTCTTGTTGTGATTGCGCGGCGATCGAAAAATTTTGATCAAATAATATGCTTCTTGAAGAGGTGGTGCCTTGATCAATGGCAAGAATAAAATGTTCTGAGGCCATGGTTATATACCCTATTTTTAGTTGCCGATTTTGGGAACTACCACAACCTTAGTTCCAGTGATACGATCATGAATGCATTCTTTATTGGGCGGTAGTAAACACCATAGATAACCAATCCCAAAAAAGGCTAAAGACAATGGTGCAATTATAGCGCGCAACCAGCACTGTTGATTTGTGGCAAGTTCACCGTTGCTCTGAACAAGTTTCAGCCGCCATGCTTTCATTCCCATGGATTGACCTTGTTTTCGCCAACACAGCCAGTAGTAACCAATTAGGACAAAGATTAATCCAAGCATGATCACAATTTGTAACCAGGCTGGGAATCCAAGCCAGTCAACATTTTCCTCAGGCATGCCATAAAAAGTCACTCTCAGCGGTGTGATGATCACTAGGGCATAGGCCATGACCATAGCGGCCAGTAAAAACAGATCATAAATCAGTGCTGCAATGCGGCGCAGAAGTCCTGCAGAGGTAAATTCATTGCACGCTGTAGGTAGGACGTTAGAATTTGTCATAGTGGCAAAGGTTTAATCTGGTTATTTTTAATCGTGAGTTGATATACATATCCGAAGTGTGCCTAAAGCCGTTACAATGCGCAATCAACCGTAAAGAAAAATATGCTTAAAGGAGACGCCTGTGGATTGGATTTATGGCATACACGCTGTTCAAGCCATGCTTAAATCGGCCCCTCAACGAGTGGTGGAAATACATGTTCAAATCGGTCGTCGTGATGATCGTCTTCAAAAAATTCGCAACCTAGCTGAGCAACATGGTGTTTCTATACAGCCAATAGCGTTGAAAAAGCTTGATGCGAAGGTGTCCGGACGCCACCAAGGTGTCGCTGCTCTTTGTTCGCCTGGTGAGACTTATGATGAATCTTTTTTACTAACGCTTGCCGAACAGCAGGGGGCCAATAGTTTTTTTATGATGCTTGATGGCGTGACTGACCCGCATAATTTAGGTGCTTGCTTGCGATCAGCTGATGCGGCTGGCGTTCATGCGGTAATAGTGCCTAAAGATAATTCGGTGGGGTTGACTCCTACAGTCCAAAAGGTTGCCTGTGGTGCCGCTGAATCAGTCCCTTTGGTAACAGTTACAAATCTAACAAGGACATTAGATGGTTTGCAAAAATTAGGGATTTGGGCTGTTGGTGCTACGGGTAATACAGAACAGTCTCTATACGACTTGAGTTTGACTGGTCCTATGGTGCTTGTGATGGGCGCAGAAGGTGATGGAATGAGAAAGCTTACCGCCAAGCAATGTGATTTTTTGGCCAGACTGCCGATGGCTGGCGAGGTGGAAAGTTTAAATGTGTCTGTGGCGACAGGTGTGTGCTTGTTCGAAATAGTACGTCAGCGTGGTTTAAGTCAATAGGCTAAAGGTGCTTGGGTTAGCGCATTGGGTTTGACAGAATTAATCTTTTTTCTAATAATTAGGTGGTTTTAGTTGCTCGCTATATGACCCTTTGGCAAGAATCTGTATAGCATTGAATCAATCTGCCAGATGAAGTGAGTCAGTATGAAAATACTAACAATGCCTAACTTGCTTTCAATTGCTCGTCTGATGTTAGTGCCAGTGTTAATCTGGTTAGCTATTAGCGGAAAGGGTAACGCATTTTTATGGGTGCTGTCAGTATCGTTAGTAACAGATGTTCTTGATGGTTATTTAGCACGCAAGCTGGACGATGTTACCGATTTAGGGGCTAAACTTGATAGTTGGGGTGATGCACTTACCTATGGAGTTATGATATTTAGCTTGTACCATGTATGGCCGCAAATATATGACAAGCAAGCTCTGTTTCTTTTTTCAGCAACAATGTCTTTTATTGTTCCTCTGCTTTTTGCCTTAGCCAGGTTTGGTGTCTATCCAAGTTATCATACACTGGGCGCTAAGTTAGCTGCTCTATGTATTGCTCCTGCCTACTATGTGCTGATAATTTTCGACGCTGATATATTCTTTAGAGGTGTTATTTTATTTTATTTAGCGGTCGCTTTCGAAGAGATTGCTATTACTCTTACTTTGGAAGAACCACGCACGGACATTTCATCAGTATGGCATTTACTGTCTAAAAAAAGGCACTAAATAGTCTTTTGGGTATGATGAAGATCTGACGCCAAAAAGCGAGTTGCAACCCAGCACAAAGGCAACTACAATGCGCACCTCAAAAGGGTCAGAGAATTTTCTTTGGCACTCCTTGTCTCACCGCCGAACCTAATGCTGAAGCGGGAGACTTATTAACCCATGAGGAGATACAATGCGTCATTATGAAGTCGTGTTTTTGGTCCATCCTGACCAAAGCGAACAAGTACCGGGCATGGTGGAGCGTTACGCTGCATCTGTCGCTGCCGGTGGTGGTACCGTCCACAGGTCTGAAGACTGGGGGCGTCGTCAGCTGGCTTATCCCATTAATAAAATCCACAAAGCTCACTACATCTTAATGAATATTGAATGCGGTCAAGAGGTTCTTGATGAGCTTAACTCAACTTTCCGATATAACGACGCCGTAATTCGGAGTATGGTCATTCGTCGCAATGAAGCGGTGACTGTTGAGTCGCCAATTATGAAGCTTGAAAATGCTGAGAAAGCAGATAAAGAAGCACGTGAACGTCGTAACGCTGCTAGAGCAAAAGCGGAAGCTGAAGCCGCAGCTGCAAAGCCTACAGAGGCAGTTGCGGAAGTAAATGTTGAAGCGGAAGGTGGAGAATAATCATGGCTAAATTTGTACGTCGTAGAAAGTTTTGTCGTTTTACCGCCGAGGGTGCAACGGAGATTGATTATAAAGATTTAGATACTCTTAAAGGCTATGTGTCTGAAAGTGGAAAGATAGTGCCTAGTCGAATTACTGGCACAAAAGCAAGGTACCAAAGAGAATTGTCCGAAGCGATTAAGCGTGCTCGTTACATTGCGCTGCTTCCTTACACCGACAGCCATAAGTAGTTCAGCGGGTCGCATTATGTATGCCCTTGCTGAGTTTATTATGCGTGGACGCCTTCAGGCGTCCATCATAGCGTTGCTAGGCAGCATAGTGCCATTTGCCAGTCCAGCTACAATTGGGTTAGTAATGTTACGAAAAGGTTCTTTGGAGGCCGGACTCGTCGCTCTCTGGGCATCTCTGCCATTGCTGATAAGCTATTTCTATGGGCAGTCAAGTCCCTTTTTAGTGGCAGTTTCAGTGATAGCGTTGATACACATTATTACTCTTGCTTTTGTACTTGGTGTAAGCGCCAGTTGGGCTATGACTCTGGTAGCGTCCAGTGGCTTGAGTGTCGTTTTAGCGCTCATTGCAGGAGCTTTGTTCGCAGTGGACTTTGCCGAGCTGGTAAGCGATATTGGTAATATGTTTGTTTTAGCATCTGAGCAGGCTGAGCAGGCGTTGAATCCACCTAAGCCCTATGATGTTTTGGCTGGTATTGCTTGGGTCTTGGGGATAACTAGCCTTGTTGGTTTAAGCATCGCCCGCTGGTGGCAATCGCTGTTGGTCAACCCTGGTGGATTCCAGTCTGAGTTCCACAGTATAAGGTTGGATCTCAAGGTAGCAATGGTTTGCATTGTTTTGGTGGTGTTAGGTTTTACATTACTCACGGGTGTAAGACTGTGGTTGCTTTTGGCGATAGTGCCTCTTTTGGTGGCAGGTTTGTCTCTGGTGCACTACGCCATAAGCGCAAAAAGATTAGGTAAGCAGTGGTTAGTATTGATATATGTAGGTTTGTTATTGGGACCTTTTACGCCAGGACTTTTGGCTGCCCTAGGTGCGGCTGACACTGTTTTAAATTTAAGGTCGAGGCTGGTTAAACGCAGCTGAGATCAATGAATAATATTGAAGATTGAGGATTACACAATGGAAGTCATATTACTTGAAAAGATAGGTAAGTTGGGAAATATTGGTGATAAAGCGAATGTTAAAGCGGGATTTGGTCGAAATTATTTGATCCCTCAAGGTAAGGCAGTTTTTGCTACAGAGAGCAACGTAGCAGACTTTGAGTCTCGTAGAGCTGAGCTTGAAGCGCGGGCGGCAGAGATTTTAAAAACTGCTGAAGCTAGAGCCGCGAAGATTGCCGAGGTCGGGAGTATTACTATTTCTGCGATTGCTGGTGAAGAAGGTAAATTGTTTGGTTCAGTGGGCGCCCGCGAGCTTGAGGACGCAATTACTGCTGCTGGCGGTGATGTAAGCAAGAACGAAATCAGTTTGCCAGAGGGGGCACTGCGTCAGGTTGGTGAATACTCGCTGGATATCCAACTGCATACTGATGTCACTGCATCCATAACGGTGGTTATTGAGCCTGAGTAAATCTAACAGTCTCTAGTTTAAAGAATGCGGCACTGTGTCTGAAAATGAACAGTGCCGTTTTTGTTTGTGTGGTTTAATGGATATAATTGTCCATAAACGAAGTATCCAGCCACCGACTTAATATAGGAATTTAGAAACCAATATGAGTGATGCTTTATTTGCAGAGCCAAGTATAAGCCAACCGTTGCCACACTCGATGGAGGCAGAGCAGGCTGTTATTGGTGGTTTGATGTTGAAAAACGATGCCTTTGATTCTATTTCTGAAATTCTTGCGGAAACTGACTTTTATAGTCGAGATCATCAGCTCATTTATACTGCAATGGCCAGATTAGCGGCTGATGATCAACCGTTTGATCCTATTACACTAACAGAGTCGCTACAAAATTCGAATGAACTGGTCGCTGTAGGCGGTGCTGAATATTTGGTTGATTTGGCAAGTAACACGCCAAGTTCTGCTAACATTAAAGCGTATACACAGATTGTTTTAGAACGATCGATTGTGAGACAGTTAATCAGTGCCTCGAGTGAAATTGTTCGAAAAGGCTACAATCCCTTGGGTTGGGATAGTGCAAAATTGTTAGCGGAGGCTGAAAGTAGACTTCAGGAAATTATTGAAAATCGTCCGAAAAAAGGCGGATTCAAAGAAGTTAATAGTTTAATAAAAGAAGCCGTAGACCGACTTGATGAGTTGATTAAAAATGGTTCTGATATTACTGGATTAAGCACCGGATTCAGTGACCTAGATACCATGACTTCTGGCTGGCAAAAATCTGATTTGGTCATTATTGCCGGTAGACCTTCCATGGGTAAGACGGCATTTGCTATGAATATGGTTGAGCACGCGACTTTAAATCAGGATCGACCTGTATTAGTGTTTTCCCTTGAAATGCCAGCAAATCAGCTAATTATTAGAATGTTATCTTCCATTGGTAAAATCGATCAAACGCGAATGCGCTCGGGCAATCTTGTGGAGGATGATTGGCCAAGGCTCAGTAGTGCTGCACAACGATTAAAAGATAAGCCCTTATTTATTGATGACTCGGCGGGTATAACGCCTCTTGAAATGCGTAATAGAATTAAACAGTTTACTCGAGAACGAGTGGAACAATTGCGCCAAAAGTGGCATCAAGAACATGGTGCCGATGTGCCAGCAGATAGCGAAGCGCTTTATAAACAGGCTCAGCCGGGCATGATTATGGTGGACTATTTACAGCTCATGAATGGTAGTACTTCTGCTGAGGGTCGTGTACAGGAAATATCTCAAATATCTCGAGAGCTGAAAGGGCTGGCTCGTGACTACGAGTGCCCGATGATAGCGCTGTCCCAGCTCAGTCGAAATGTGGAGCAAAGACCTAATAAGCGTCCAGTTAATGCAGATCTAAGGGAATCTGGCGCTATCGAGCAGGACGCTGATGTAATTGCTTTTATTTATCGTGACGAAGTTTATAACGAAGATAGTCAAGACAAGGGTGTTGCCGAGATTATTATTGGAAAACAGCGTAATGGTCCCATTGGCACTTGTCGGTTGATGTTTATGGGTAAATACACACGTTTTGAAAATCTTGCCAGTGACCATTTTGCTGAACAATAATTGAGTTTTTGCCATGAAAGTTTTTAATACCGTCGATGGTCTTCGTGAAGATTTAATAAAAGATCGGTTGAAGGGTCACCGCATTGGTTTTGTACCAACAATGGGTAATCTACATGAGGGGCATTTAGCTTTGCTGACTCAAGCTAAACTCACCAATGATGTTGTTGTCTGCTCGATATTTGTCAACGCATTACAGTTTGGGTTGAATGAAGATTGGGATAAATACCCGCGAACGTACCAAGAAGACTGCGAGAAGTTAAGGGAGGCTGGGTGTGACTACTTGTTTCACCCAGATGATACTGAAATGTATCCCAATGGTTTGGATACTCAGTCAAGAGTCATTTGCCCAGTGATGACGGATGTGCTCTGCGGTGCAAGTCGACCGGGGCACTTTGAAGGGGTAACTACTGTAGTTAGCAAATTATTTAATATCGTGCAGCCAGATCAGGCTATTTTTGGTGTCAAAGATTATCAGCAACTAGCAGTCATCCGACGTATGGTAGAAGATTTATGCCTGCCCATCGATATAGTGTCAGCCCCAATACACAGAGAAATTGACGGTTTGGCAATGAGCTCGCGCAATCGCTATATAACAGATCAAGAGAGACCAAAAGTTGTAGTATTAAAGAACACTCTGTACTGGGTTGCCGAACAAATCAAAGCTGGTAGTAGAGATTTTGTCGAGCTAGAAACAGCGGCGGTCAACAGGATTCATGGCGCAGGGTTTAATGTGGATTACTTTACCTGCAGCAATAGTAAAACACTAGAACTGGCGTCCTATGATGATACTGACATTACCGTACTGGGAGCAATATTTACCGACGCTGCACGCCTGATTGATAATGTGACTATCTCAAATTTGTAGGTTCCTCGCAGAGTACTTATTGATGCTCGTACACGATTTCGCCCGCAACCCACGTCTGTAGCACCTTGGTCTTCCAAATATCCCTTGGTGAAATAGTAAAAATATCTTGGTCAATTATAATGAAATCGGCCCATTTTCCTTCGCTGAGACTGCCAAGTTTTTCTTCTTGATGAGCTGCCCATGCAGCATCAAGGCTGAATGATAATAATGCCTCTTCCACGTTAAGAGCCTGTTCAGGTATCCAGCCTTGATCGGGTTGATTCTGATGATTTTGCCTAGTAACGGCTGCATGTATTCCGTGAAACGGGTTGGCTAATTCAATTGGATAGTCAGAGCCAGAGACCAGCCGGCTGCCCTGTTCTAGAAAGCTTCGCCATGCATAGGCGCCTTTTAAACGCTCTGCACCTAACCGATCTTCCGCCATATTCATGTCACTGGTAGCGTGAGTAGGTTGCATCGACGGAATAACATCTAATGCTTTGAAGCGCGGTATATCATTGAGCGCCACTACTTGAGCATGTTCAATACGATGCCTCAAGTGCCGACCACCCACGCTGGCATAGGCTTCTTCGATTTCATCCAGAGCGATTTTATTGCCCTTATCACCAATTGCATGGATAGCAACTTGAAACCCAGCGGAGATAGTCTGATTTAGAATCGCCCGCAGTTGCTGTTGTGATGTTAAAAGTAGTCCGCTGTGTCCTGGTCGATCTTCATAGGGTGCCAATAATGCGGCTCCTCGGCTACCTAAGGCTCCATCGGTATATACTTTGACACTTCTAACGCTATAGAGATCATTATCATCAACTGATGTGCCCTCTGCTAAAATAGTGTTAAGGTCAGGATCTGTGGAAGAAATCATGCCGTACAAACGCACCCTTAATTTTTCATTCGCTGCAAGTTCAGAATAAAATCGATGTTCGCTGGCACTGACGCCCGCATCATGGGTTGATGTAATACCTATGCTAAGTAAATGGGCGGTAGCAGCCTCTACTGCAGCAGCAAGTTCTTCAGTGGTGGGTGGCGGAATTACTTGATTAACAAGGGTCATTGCGTTGTCGATTAAAATACCGGTTGGGTTTCCATTGGCGTCGCGGACAATCTCACCACCTGGAGGAGCAATAGTATTAGCGTTAATGCCTGCAAGCTCAAGGGCTCGACTATTGGCCCATCCGGCATGGCCATCAATTCTCTCCATCCAAATAGGGCGGTTAGGGACTAATTCGTCTAACACTTTAGCTGTTGGGAAATTCTGGCCTGGCCATAATACCTGATTCCATCCACGCCCGCGTATCCAGTTTAGATAGGGCTTATTTGCGGCATATTCAGCGATGTCATATGCCGCCTGGATCGCAGAAGGGGCCTTGCGTAGATCGAGCTGCAAAAGGGTATACCCTAGACTGGAGACATGTCCATGAGCGTCAATTATTCCTGGTAGTAGAGTTTTTCCATGACCATTAACCATGACAGCGTTGGTAAAATTCTTGGCAAGTTGGTTGTCACCAATCGCAATCACTTTTCCAGATTCCACAACTAATGTCTGAAATGTCTGCAATTGCCGCTGGTCGTCAAAAGTATAACCGTTGATGTTGGTCAGCACTGTCCTTGTAGAAGTGGGACTTTCTGTGCATGCGCTAAGGATAAGCAGACTAAAAAGAGCTGAGGCTATAGGAATGCACTGGTGCAGCGAGAAAGACCATACCTTAGGGTAGTTTAGCGTCAAAATGTTCTCCATTATTTTGCTGAGGGTGAGCCTTTAAATTAGATTCATTGTCGGTGCTTATAGTTACTCAGTCATGGAATTGTTGTCAATGGATTTTCTGCTTGGATTTTTGAATTGGAAAATAATATAAGTCATTGACTCGCATCGTAAAACTGTTAGGATAATGCCCGTCGCTTGTATCAGAGCGGCGATTTATGGAAGCAGTGCCAGACAGACTTTACCCTTGTCCCTGGTCATTAGTAAAGACGGTGCTATTATCGGTAGCCCTAATGTCAGTCAAGAACACTTATCGGTGTGACTGAACATGTCGCGTTTGCGGCGTCTCTTTTGATGTAGGTGTCCTTTCTGTCCGGAGCAGTTTCTTCAAAATTTTATTTGCGAGGACTTGTTTTGGAAAATCTATCAGGTGGTGATGCGTTAATTAGGGCGCTTAAAGATGCCGGAGTAAAGCATGTCTGGGGTTATCCCGGCGGTGCGGCCCTACACATTTATGACGCGATTTATCGACAGGAAGATGTTGTTCATTTGCTTGTCAGACATGAGCAAGCAGCTGTCCATGCTGCAGACGGTTTTTCTAGGGCAACCGGCGAGGTTGGAACCGCATTGGTAACCTCTGGTCCTGGTGCAACCAATGCTATAACAGGCATTGCCACAGCATATATGGATTCTATCCCCTTGGTTGTCATATCAGGTCAAGTTCCTTCATCTAAGATCGGTCAAGATGCTTTCCAAGAGACCGATATGGTCGGCGTTTCGCGGCCTATAGTTAAGCATAGTTTCTTGGTTACCAAAGCCGAGGATATCCCTACAATTATTGCCAAGGCATACTACATCGCTTCAACGGGTCGGCCAGGGCCAGTGGTGGTCGATATTCCAAAGGATGTGACCGAGCCCAATCGTAAGGTTCCCTACAGTTTTCCCAGCGATGTTAAAATGCGCTCCTACCAGCCAAGTGATCGTGGTCATCGAGGGCAGATTAAGCGAGCAGTCAAGGCGTTGGTGAGTGCTAAAAGGCCGGTTATCTACTCTGGTGGTGGGGTGATTATTGATAATGCCTCCGAACTTTTAATTGCAGTGGCTCGGAAGTTAAATTTTCCTGTAACTAACACACTAATGGGCCTAGGCGCTTTTCCCGGCACTGATAGGCAGTTTGTTGGTATGCTTGGAATGCACGGAACTTTTGAAGCTAACACTGCAATGCATCATGCGGATGTTATTTTTGCCGTCGGTGCGAGGTTTGATGATCGTGTTACCAACGAGTTAGAAAAATTTTGTCCCTTTGCCACCATTATTCATATTGATATTGATCCAACTACTGTGTCTAAAAATATAGTTGCAGATATACCTATCGTCGGTACCTGCAAATCGGTTTTGACCGAAGTTTTAAGTCTAATCGAGCAATCAAATGAGGAAGTTGATCAAGATGCCCTGTCCCAGTGGTGGCAACAAATTGAAGAGTGGAGAGCCAAACATGGTATCTATACAGCCCCTCGCTATGAAGAGAGTTGCAATGATACTATTAAACCCCAGGATGTGATTAAGACGCTCTACAAGGTTACTAAGGGCGACGCTATTGTAACCTCTGATGTAGGACAGCACCAGATGTTTGCTGCGCA
>JAQWYJ010000091.1 GCA_029254005.1 Porticoccaceae bacterium
CCGACAGAGTCGCGCTCAAGGTTAAGTGGCATACCGTAAACTCCGCCATCAAACTCTATCATTTCGCCATACATTACATCGGCTAAACCGTGTACGCGAATGATACCGTCTGAAACGGAAACAATGGTGCCCTCATTTTGGGCTTCTGATGAAACATCAAGGTTGTCAATACGACTCTTAATAATTTCACTGATCTCTGATGGATTCAGTTGCTGCATGCTTAGGCCTCAATCCTTAGGAATTAAATGACTCGGCTAATTTGGTCAAACGACCGCGAATGGAACCGTCTATAACGGTGTCCCCGGCGCGAATAACTGCGCCACCTAACAAGCTATTATCTAAACTAACCTGCATATTTACTTTTCTATCTAGTGTTTTACTTAACGCTTCTGTTAACATTTTCTGTTGCTTGTCATCCAGCACCTGCGCTGAAATCACCTCAACATCAACAGCTTTCTCTCGATTAGCTTTCATAACATCGAACTGCTGCGAGATATGAGGTAACAGAGTCAACCGACGGTTCTCAGACAAAATTGAAATAAAATTTTGGCCTGCCGTATCGACCGTATCACCACAAATATCAATCAAAGCAGAGGCCTGTTGTTCAGTTGTAGCACTTGGTGAACGCAAAAACTTGATCATCTCTGGTTGCTGCGTTACTGCTGCTGCAGTTGCTAAACTATTGGACCAAGCTTGAAGATCTGACGCATCTACAGCAAACTCAAAAGCTGCTTTTGCATAAGGTCTTGCTAGAGTACTCAATTCTGCCATGTTTAACCCCAGTTACAGCTGCGAAGCCAATTTATCAACTAATGCACGATTGGCTTTGTCATCAATCGATGCTTCCAAGACTTTTTCAGCGCCCGCTAGAGCTAACCCAGCCACCGAAGCGCGAAGCTCTTCTTTGGCTCGATTAATTTCTTGCTCAATCTCTGCCTCAGCAGCAAGTTTGAGGCGATCACCTTCTGCCACTGCTTGCTGTTTAGCCTCATCAACAATTTGATTAGCGCGCTTATTGGCCTGATCGACAATCCCGGCAGCTTCTTGTTTTGCTTCCTTCATTTGATCAGTTGCCTTGTTTTGGGCAGCTTCTAGGTCACGCATTGCGCGATCAGCAGCATCCAGACCATCAGCAATTTTTTGTTGCCGTTCTTCCATGGCTACAATAATGACTGGCCACACAAATTTCATGCAAAACCACACAAAAATCGCGAAAGTCACCATTTGACCAAAGAGCGTTAGATTAATATTCACGCTATTACCTCGTTAATGAAGGTCCAATTACAAGTGATGCTTTAAGCACCAACACCAGGAGCAACTACAAAAATTAAGTACATGGCAATACCAACACCAATAATTGGCACAGCATCAATCAAACCTGCTAACAGGAACATCTTTCCCTGCAGCATAGGGCCAAGTTCTGGCTGTCGAGCTGTTCCCTCAATCAACTTTCCACCTAATAAACCCATGCCAATAGCAGCACCTAATGCGCCCAATCCGAGCATAATTGCCGCAGCAATAATTACAAGTTCCATCGTAGACTCCCGATTTCAATAGTTTTAAATAAAATTAATGGTCTTCTTCGTGCGCCATACTTAAATAGACGATCGTTAGAACCATGAAAATGAATGCCTGAAGAGTAATAACCAAAATATGGAAAATTGCCCAACCCCACTGCATCAACCCACCACCTAAAGCAAACACACCACCCGCCACGGTGAGTAAACCCAACGTCAACAGCACTGTTCTACCTGTAGATATTTTTTCTTTGAGGTTCAACCAACAAACCACACACACAAGAATAAAAACAACCAACCAGAAAATACCGCTAGTATCTTCACCAAATAACTGCGCATTTAACCCGCCAGAGAGCAAACCAGTGCCTGCGCCAGCAGCAAACATCATGGCAATCAAGATAAAGATCATTTCACCGGCATACATGTTACCGAATAACCTAAGTCCAAGAGAGAAAGGTTTTGCTAGCAAACCTACTAGCTCCATAAAAAGGTTAATAGGAATAAATGCCCAATGATTGAAGGGGTGCATCGTCAACTCTTTGATGAAACCGACACCTTTGATCTTGATGTTGTAATAAAGCATGAGCACAAAAACACCCAAAGCCATTCCCATCGTAATGTTTGGATCAGTTGATGGGACGATTTTTTGATATTCAACACCGGCCAGCATAAGTAGCTTGGGCACTAGATCTACCGGAAGTAGATCCATTAAGTTCATTAAAAAGATCCAAACAAAAATAGTGAGGGCCAATGGAGCAACCATTTTGTTATGACCTTGAAAACTATCTTTTACTGTGCCATCAATAAAGTCTACGACCAGCTCAACAAAATTTAAAAAACCTGACGGAACACCAGTAGTTGCGCGAACTGCTGCTGCTCTAAACATCCAGCAGAAGATTATGCCTAGGCCGATTGACCACATCATTGAATCAACGTGGATTGCCCAGAACCCCATAGCTGCTACTTCGGATGCACCGTGGGCCATTGTCCAAGTGTCGGCAGACAGCACTTCCCCGCCAACTTCCGAGTGGCGTTCAAAACCTTCTGGTAACTTTCCATAAACCAAGTTTTGCAAATGGTGCTGTATATATTCAGTTGTACTTGCGGGATTTTCGCCAGACATCTAGTAAACTCTTCTCAACCTTAAACACGACTACTTGCGTGTAGATAACACTTATCACTTGACCAATCTTGCGACCAACAATAAATGCACTAAAATCATACTTATGAAAGCTGCCATTAAGGCAACAATATTCACATTGTCATACAAAACAAAGACAGTTACGAAACCAGACGACGTTAGGATGACTTTGCCCACTTCCCCACGATACATGGTGTTTACTATTCTTTGTGTTTGACTTGCGCCAACGTACTTAAAAGCTTCTCGGCTAAACCATAGTTGGGGGATTAACTGGATTAATCCACCTAACACGATCGAACCAGAAAAATCTTGATTCGAACCATAAAAAAAACAAAGCCCACCGACCAACAACAATGCTAATAGCTGTGTCATTGATGCCTTAAATACTGCTGGCTGTGGAATAGTCTTCATTGGTTTGAACACCACTTTCCCCCTAGACAACGCAAAGCGATCGAGCCTCAGAGCGAACGGGGGGCATTATAGGTATACTGTTGCCGATATTCAACATGCTATTTGCACCTATATTAGTCATTCATAAAAAGAATGTTCACGTCTTGTCATTCTATGTGATCTAGAATTCCTTCAAGCTCATCAAGGCTATGGTATTTTATTACCAAAGAACCTTTTCCTTTAGCAGAATGATTAATAACAACTGGGGCACCAATCTTCTCAGAAAGCTGTTCTTGTATACGCAATAGATCCGGGTCTACAGCGTTATTAGATTTAAAAACCTTGCCATTATTGTTAGATTGTATTTTTTTTACCAATAATTCTGTTTGCCTAACGGACATGGAATCAGCTGCAACCTGTCTACCAGCAATTGCTTGCTCATCACCCTTAAGGGCTAGTAAACATTTGGCGTGCCCAAGCTCAAGCTCACCTAATTCTAACTGTTTTTGAACTGCAATATCCAAGCTGGCCAATCGCATAAGATTAGTGACTGCAGACCTTGATTTGCCTACGGCATCAGCTACCTGCTGTTGTGTTAAACTAAACTCATCCTGCAACCTTATCAGCGCGCGACTTTCTTCTATCGAATTTAAGTCTTCTCGTTGAATATTTTCTATCAGAGCCATAGCAATGGCAGCTTCATCGGTCAACTCTCTAATAACAGCAGGGATAGTATCCAATCCAGCTTGTTGTGTTGCACGCCAGCGACGTTCTCCAGCTATAATTTCATATCTATCATTAGAAATTTTACGAACAACTATTGGCTGCATCACACCTTGCTGAGTAATCGATTGAGCTAATTCTTGCAATGCGACAGGGTCTAAGTCTCGTCGAGGCTGGTATTTGCCACGCTGCAAAAATTCCACAGGCAATTGAAGTAAAACACCGTCAACATTATCACCGCTACTATTGTCTTGAATTGTTACGGACTCATCTGCGAACCCTAGTAGGGCATCTAAACCAGTGCCTAAACTTTGTCTTTTCGACACCATATTATTCAGCCTTTGTTGAATCTGAAGTTTGAGATGTTTTTTCCAATCGAAGGATTTCGCCAGCTAAGGCTAAATAAGCCATAGATCCCTTTGAATTTCTGTCATAAATCAACGCCGGTAAACCATGACTTGGTGCTTCTGCTAACCGAACGTTACGGGGAATACTGACACGGTACACTCGATTACCGAAGTATTTTCTTAATTGCGCAGTCACCGCACTTGTCAGGCTACTACGCGGATCATACATGGTTCTTAGTATGCCTTGTATGTGTAATTTTGGATTAATTAATTTAGCAATTTGTTTAATAGTATTATTAAGATCTGCCAACCCTTCCAAAGAAAAATACTCGCACTGCATGGGAATTATAACCCCGTCACTTGCGACCAAAGCATTTACGGTTAGCATGTTAAGCGTTGGGGGGCAATCTATAACTATATAGTCATAATCTTTCTGATCATCTTCAAGCGCTAACTTTAAACGAGACTCCCTACCAATTTCTTTTAATAATTCTACTTCAGCAGCGACCAAATCTCGATTAGCCGGCAATACCTCATATTTTCCTGCCTTAGCAGTTAGCACTACCTCAGAAACTAGGTTTTTACCCGTAAGTATATGATACATGCTAAGCACACAAGACTGTTTGTTAATGCCAGACCCCATGGTTGCATTACCTTGAGGATCTAGATCAATTAACAATACACGCTTTTTATATGCGGCTAAAGATGCGCATAAATTAATACTTGTTGTGGTTTTTCCAACACCACCTTTTTGATTTGCAATAGATATGATCTTAACCAACGGTATTTTTTCCTACGCCAATATACTCTATTTTAACTAAATGCCGTCGACCTACAACACCTGGAACCGCAATAGGGTGTTTTTCTGTGGCATGGTATCCAGATGGTATTTCTTTAAGCTCATCAAGCTCTAAACGCCCCTTCATAGCAAAAAAACAGCCATTATCACAAACAAGATGACTACACTTAATAATCATGTCACTCAATGAGCTAAATGCTCTACTTAAGACACCATGATATCTTTCTTCTGGTAAAAACCCTTCGACCCGAGAATTAACTTCATTAATATTTTTTAAACCAAGTTGTATTTTAACCTGAAATAAAAACCTTGTTTTTTTACCGTTACTATCAAGTAACGTAAAGTGTTTATCTGGATTAATAATAGACAGCGGAATTCCAGGCAAACCAGCACCTGTGCCAATATCAATAAAACGCTGGCCGCTAAGGAAGTGAGATATAGAAAGACTATCTAACAAATGCAGCTTTATCATTTCCGTTGGCTCTTTTATAGCCGTAAGGTTGTACGCTTTGTTCCACCGAACAAGCATATCCAAATAGTTTAATAATTGATCTTCTTGATGGTTATCACAGGTTACACCAAGATCAGACAAGCCGTTTTTCAATAAAATACGGGCTGGTTGATTGTTTAGAAACTTATTCATATTTTTTTAAACAACGCTTAAGCTGCTCGCCGCTTAAGTTGCACTAAAAGGAGCGAAATAGCTGCTGGTGTTACTCCAGAAATTCTTGATGCTCTAGCTAAGGTTTCAGGAAGTGCTTCAGATAGCTTTTGTTTCACCTCGTTTGACAAGCCTTTTACTTGGGCATAATCGAAGCCGATAGGAATAGGGGTGTTTTCGTGCCTTTTAAGACGGTCTATTTCATCTTTTTGCCTATTAATATAACCTGAGTACTTAGCATCTATCTCGACTTGCTGACCAATGTTGGAGTCCACAACTACTTCAGGAAATAAATTATTTATTATTTTATGGTCAAGTTCGGGGCGCTTAAGAAGATCATAAAGAGAGTATTCATGCGATATTTTGTGATCAACATGATCAGAAAGTTTTTCTGCAAGTTGTGTATTAGGTTGAATCCAGGTGTTCTTTAAACGCTGCGTTTCAAGAGCTATAGCCTCTTGTTTCTTACAAAATTGCTCCCACCTATAATCGTCGACCAAACCTATGTTTCTACCTAGTTCTGTTAATCGGATATCAGCATTATCTTCACGCAGTAGTAATCGATATTCCGCTCGACTAGTAAACATTCGATAGGGTTCTTTAGTTCCCATAGTAATCAGATCATCTATCAGAACGCCCGTATAAGCTATATCTCTGGTTGGGCACCAAGCCTCCTTGCCCAAAGCTTTGAGTGATGCGTTTGCACCTGCCAACAATCCCTGGGCCGCAGCTTCCTCATAACCTGTGGTTCCATTGATTTGTCCGGCAAAAAACAGACCAGAAATAGCTTTAGTTTCTAATGAATATAGAAGATCTTGCGGATTAAAATAGTCATATTCAATAGCATATCCAGGTCGAGTAATATGTGCATTCTCAAATCCTTTAATGGATCTTACTAACGCCAACTGTATGTCAAAAGGAAGGCTTGTCGAAATACCGTTAGGATACAGTTCATGGGTATTTAACCCCTCTGGTTCGATAAATATTTGATGCTGATCTTTATCAGCAAACCGTACCACTTTATCTTCAATTGATGGACAGTAACGAGGGCCAACCCCATCTATAACCCCTGTATAAAGTGGGGAACGATCCATACCACTGTGAATTATATCGTGAGTATTTTTATTGGTATAGGTTATCCAGCAACAGGTTTGTGTTGGATGATTCTCTACTTTTCCAAGGTAGGACATTACAGGTTCAGGTTTATCTCCCCATTGTTCTTGTAATGAAGAAAAATCAACGCTTCTTGCATCAATACGTGGGGGCGTTCCTGTTTTCAGTCGTTCAACTCTAAAAGGCAGCTCACGCATTCGTTTTGCTAAATTTTCTGAAGGAGGATCTCCGGCTCTACCTGCTGAGTGTTTTTCTAAGCCAATGTGTACCTTACCTGCTAAAAATGTGCCTGCAGTAACCACTACGGTTTTAGACTTGAATACTAACCCCATTTGCGTAACAACACCGGTTACGCAATCATTTTCAATTACAAGATCATCAACGCCTTGTTGAAAAATTGTCAAGTTTGGCTGATTTTCAAGGATATCTCTTATTGCTGCTTTATATAGAATTCTATCAGCCTGTACTCTAGTGGCTCTTACAGCAGGGCCTTTTCGAGCGTTTAAAACTCTAAATTGAATGCCAGCTAAGTCAGTTGCCGCTGCCATAGCACCACCTAAAGCGTCAACTTCCTTGACCAAATGGCTTTTACCAATCCCACCTATCGCAGGATTACATGACATTTGGCCTAGCGTTTCAATGTTATGGGTTAAGAGCAATGTTTGGCTGCCCATCCTTGCTGCCGCTAGACAAGCTTCAGTTCCTGCATGCCCGCCGCCAATAACAATGACATCGTACCGATCTGGATATTGCATAAAAATGTACATCTTTGTTTCTTTAAAAAAGCAAGTATACGCTTAGAAAAATAATAATTCTTGAAGAGTTTCATTTAATAAAAAATAGAGTTTAATTATTTATTACTATATATATTTATTATTAAGTAAGGTTATTGTTGTTGTTATTAGGGCGACGTGTTTTTGTGGATAAACTACTTTACTTACTATTTATCAATAGTTTATATGATAATTTTACCGTATACACCAGTTAAAAAAAGGTGCTGTGCTTTTTAATATCATTGTGTTGGTTGTTACTAAAATATTATTCGATTAATCTATTGTTAACAAAGTTGAGGTGTTTGTGAGTAAATATAAATTTATCCAAAGGATAATGACAGGTTACCTTAATCTGGATTAGATACACTGGTACCTTGAGTGAGACCTGTTTATAAGCATGTATTAATTTATTGTTTAGTGGTTGGTTTGATATGTGTCTAGAAATAATTTATTCATTTAATTGATAAAATGATTGAAGTGATCTATTTAATTCTTTAAAATCGCGCACCCTGTCTGGGCAACACATTATTTTTTGGACGATTTAACATGAAAAGAACATTTCAACCGAGCAACCTCAAGCGTAAGCGAACCCATGGATTTAGAGCTCGTATGGCGACACCGGGTGGCAGGGCGGTTTTAAATCGACGTCGCGCCAAGGGCCGTAAGCGCCTTTCTGCATAAATAGTGGGCTTTTTGGAGCCCACCGTTTTGACTAGAGAAAACGTAAAATTCGGAAAAAATCAGCGACTACTCCAAAGTTCTGATTTCAAAAACGTTTTCGACTCTAACTCGTGTAAAGTTTCTCACTCTTACTATCTTATACTCGCAAAACCCAACAGACTGGTTTCGTCTCGTCTAGGTTTGGTTATTGGGAAAAAAAACATCAATAAAGCAGTTAGTAGGAATACTATCAAACGATTAGTTAGAGAAACTTTCCGTGTTTCAAATATTTCTTGTTCAGTAGATATTATTTTTTTGGCTCGAAAAGGTGCTGATAAAGTAAGTTCAAGAGAGCTAACCTTGTTGTTACAACAATCTTGGTGCAGACTAAGTCGTCGTCTTGAACAATCTTCATAGGATAACAATGCGTAAATTATTCTTGAAATGCATACGTGGATATCAGCTGGCAATAAGCCCTCTGTTGGGCAACAATTGTCGTTTCCATCCGTCGTGCTCATGTTTTGCTCACGAGGCAATTTCGCGCTTTGGTATATTAAAAGGCAGTTATCTGGCGTGTATGAGAATTCTTAAATGTAATCCCTTTCATTCTGGTGGCTATGATCCCGTACCAGACATACAAAGCAGCGATGATTCGCTGATTAAAAACCAAAAGAGTTTCAAATAATATGGATTGGCAAAGAACCGCGTTAATCGCTGGAATGTGTATTGTAGCTTGGCTATTGATGATTCAATGGAATCAATCTCAAGATCAGATAGTGACAATTCCTCCTACAGAGATACAGTCGGACTTTAGTTATACAACTGATATAGACGATGTGGTGTCAACAAACCAGGATTCTCAGGCTGAAGAGCTCCCTCAGTTAGCATTGCCACAGGTATCGGAGCAAGAGTCTAAGGTTGTTAACAGAAAATTAATTACTCTAAAGAACGACGTGCTTGAGTTGGTTGTTGATACCTTGGGTGGTGATATTATAGATGCAAAATTATTACAGCATTTTGATCGTAAACCGGAGTTAGGTGGACAACCTTTCTCAATACTTAAGAGTACCTCTGAAAATACCTATATTGCTCGCAGTGGTTTGATTGGCAAGAACGGCACAGATACAGGACAGGGACGACCCCAGTTCAGAGCAGCACTTAAAGAGTATGTTCTTGGCAAAGACGAAGATTCTATTACTGTCGACATTACCACTAATATAAATAATGTTCGGTTTGTTAAGCGCTTCAGTTTGACTCAAGGTAGTTATACTGTTGGTGTGCAATACTTGATCAGCAATGGGTCTAGTGATAATTGGAGTGGTGCTTTTTATGGTCAGATTAAGAGAGATTCTAAACCACCGGTAACAGATATTTCTGGCTTTAGTATGCAACCTTACCTTGGTGCAGCGTTGCGACAACCTGATCAAAACTACGCAAAATTTGACTTTACCGATATCGACGATAAAACCATTAAAACTAGTATAGAGGGTGGTTGGGTTGCTATGGTTCAGCACTATTTTATTAGTGCGTGGGTACCACCAGCTAACCAAGAGAATAATTTTACCTTACGAAAACTGTCCAATCGTGATATCTATTTGATGAGTTTTACGGGTCCAGAAATACTTATCAGGCCAGGTGAAAGTGCAGATTACGCGGCTAGCTTTTATATAGGGCCTAAAGACCAGGTAATTCTCGGCGAGTTGTCTGAATATCTTGATAGAACAGTAGATTACGGCTTTCTGTGGGTTTTAGCTGAACCGATTTTTAAAGCTATGAAGATGATTCACAGTGTTATTGGTAACTGGGGTTGGACAATAATACTACTGACCCTTGGCATCAAGTTACTGTTATATCCGTTATCTGCTGCGAGCCTGAAATCAATGGCCAAGATGCGTAGTTTGCAACCAGAGTTAACGCGCCTCAAGGAATTGCATGGGGATGATCGGCAGAAAATGTCGCAAGAATTAATGGGTTTGTATAAAAAGGAAAAGGTTAATCCCGCAGGCGGTTGTTTACCTATGCTTCTTCAAATGCCTGTGTTTATTGCACTTTATTGGGTACTTATGGAATCTGTGGAAATTCGTCATGCACCATGGGTATTTTGGATTCAAGATTTATCTGCTAAAGATCCTTATTTCGTCTTACCTATTATCATGGGTGCAAGCATGTTGTTGATGCAAAAGCTACAACCAATGCCGACAGATCCTATGCAAGCAAAGGTAATGCAAATTATGCCAATTGCATTTACTTTTTTGTTTATGACCTTTCCTTCTGGTTTGGTGCTGTATTGGACGGTAAACAATTTGTTATCGATGGCCCAGCAATGGTTTGTTAACCGCCAGATTGCGGTAGCAAAAAAATGAAACCTAATACGGCGCTGTAAGAGCGTCTTTCCAATCAGGCAGTATGCACGTTTATGTTGCAGAATGATAAAGATACTATAGTAGCCATTGCTACGGGGTCAGGTCGCGGTGGCGTTGGTGTTGTAAGACTTTCCGGTGAGAATTTGGATGTATACATTAAGCAACTTACTACTGCAGTAGTAACGCCACGAAAAGCTATCTTCAGTGAGTTTTTGGATGATTCCGGTGTTGCGATAGACGAGGGTTTATTGCTTTATTTTCCTTCGCCTAATTCATTTACTGGTGAATCTGTTCTTGAACTTCAAGGCCATGGTGGCCCCATTATTTTAGATGCATTGGTTAAGCGGTGTATTTCTTTAGGAGCGCGGCTTGCGCGTCCTGGAGAGTTTTCTGAGCGAGCGTTTATTAATAATAAGATGGATCTTGCACAAGCAGAGGCTGTTGCTGACTTAATTAACGCTAGTTCTGTTGAGGCTGCAAGGTCTGCGGTGCGTTCCATGCAAGGTGAGTTTTCAACCTTGGTAAATACATTAGTCGAAGACATGATAAAAATACGCATCTATGTTGAAGCGGCTATTGATTTTCCAGAAGAAGAAATAGATTTTTTAAGTAATGACTCTTTGTTTAGCGATTTAGATACTCTCGCTAAAAACATGAGGTCGTTACTAACAAAAGCTTCACAAGGTGCCCTATTAAAAGAGGGTTTAACTCTCGTGTTAGCGGGAAAACCAAATGCGGGTAAATCAAGCTTGTTAAATGCCTTAGCTGGCTATGATGCGGCTATTGTCACGTCAGTTGCAGGCACAACTAGAGATGTTTTGAGAGAAAAAATTACCATAAGAGGTTTGCCATTAAATATCATTGATACTGCTGGTTTACGGGATACCGCTGATGAAATTGAGGCTGAAGGTGTGCGCCGTGCATGGCGAGAAATAGAGACAGCAGATTATGTGTTATTTTTAGCCGACTCTACCGATAATATCCAATGCGATTTTAAGTCTATTTGGCCCGAATTTTTTAAGCGTTATCCTGATCCTAATCAAAAGCTGGTTTTGCTGCTTAATAAGATTGATCTCTCAGGTTTAACCCAGGGTGAATTAAATCTTAAAAAGAATACGTTTGCGATTTCGGCTAAAAAACAGATTGGTTTAGAACCTTTCTTTGACTATATTTGCCAAGATGCTGGATATTTAAATCAGACAGAAGGTGTCTTCTCTGCTCGTAGACGTCATCTGACAGCCCTTGAAGCAGGTTTGGATTTGGTCGTCACAGGCACACAACAACTTCGACTTGCAGGCGCTGGTGAATTGTTAGCTGAAGATCTAAGACAAGCACAAAAAGAGCTTTCGGAAATTACTGGCCAGTTTACTTCTGATGATCTCTTAGGACGTATATTTTCTTCATTTTGTATCGGTAAGTGACTAAAAAATACTAGTGAGTCACGGTATATCTTAAACCTCCGTATTTTTAATTAACTTTTTTAAAATATTGCGTTTAATCACTGGATTTAAACGACAAATTAACAGGTTATACACAAAATTTGATTATTTTTTAACCCAGTTATTAAATATTACTGTGAATAAAATAAAGCTTGTTTTTATATAAGTTGTTGTTTTTTATATATATTTTTATTTGTTTGTTTTTTTGTTAGGTTAAAATGTGTGGATAATATCTTTATTCTTATATAAACTAATTCAAAAGTATTACTAGGTTGCTAAGATTACATTTTATTGGTAAATAAGCTGGTCTTAGTATTGGTCTTTGAGGTGGTTTGGTTGTCTTTTAAGACATGTCTCATTGTTTCTTAATGTTTATAGGGGTTTGTGGTGCTTGTGTGCAATCTGATTTAGCTGCTATGGTTTGGCCTCAATGTCAGGCTCAACTCCGAGTGGAGTTGCCTGAGCAACAATTTAATACTTGGATACGTCCACTTGTTGTGCAGTCTGGTTTTGAGAATCAGGTGCAGCTGTTAGCACCTAATAGGTTTATAGAAGATTGGGTAAAGAATAAATTTTTGGTTCGTATCGAAGAACTGATGGTTCAATTGGGTGGTACTAAAGTAACTGTTTTAGTTACGGTTTTACCGTCTTCAGGTGCTGTTTTTCAAAGTGATGATGGGGCTCATACAACTCCACCTATTCTTTCTAGTCAAGATGTTAGTTGGCCAGATACGTCGAAACCCGACAAAGAAAAAGCGCTAGATATGCCGCCAGTTATTATTAAGTCAGCTGCAGAAAACAGTCTTAAAACCAATTTAAATCGAAATTTTACCTTTGATAGTTTTGTTGAAGGAAAGTCAAATCAACTGGCTTTTGCTGCTGCCCAGCAAGTAGCGGAAAATCCTGGTGGCTCTTACAACCCCTTATTTATTTATGGGGGTGTAGGTTTGGGTAAAACTCATCTTATGCACGCTGTTGGCCATGCTATGCGTCAGAAAAACCCAGAGGCTAAAATAGTTTATTTGCACTCTGAAAGGTTCGTCGCTGATATGGTAAAAGCATTGCAGTTAAAGGCCATAGACGAATTTAAAAGATTTTATCGTTCTGTTGATGCACTACTCATTGACGATATCCAGTTTTTTTCAGGGAAGGAAAGATCCCAAGAAGAGTTCTTTCATACCTACAATGCTCTGTTAGAGGGTGGCCAGCAGATGATATTAACTTGTGATCGTTACCCAAAAGAGATTGATGGTGTTGAAGAAAGGTTGAAGTCAAGATTTGGTTGGGGTTTGACTGTAGCGGTTGAGCCGCCAGAGCTTGAAACTCGAGCGGCGATTTTAATTAATAAGGCTGAGCAGTCAGGGATGGAGTTATCCAAAGACGCTGCATTTTTTATTGCTCAGAGAATACGATCTAATGTGAGAGAGCTAGAGGGTGCTCTAAAGCGAGTTATGGCCCATGCTCAGTTCACTGGTCGTTCGATTGATATTGATTTAATCAGAGAATCTCTCAAAGATTTATTGGCACTTCAAGATAAGCTAGTTACCATAGATAATATTCAACGGGTAGTTGCAGATTACTACAAATTAAAGATGTCTGATATGTTATCAAAGAGGCGTAGTCGCTCTGTAGCAAGACCAAGGCAACTAGCTATGTCTATTGCCAAAGAGTTGACTAACCATAGTCTCCCAGAAATTGGAGAGTCTTTCGGTGGCCGAGACCACACTACAGTATTACACGCTTGTCGTAAGGTTAAGGAACTTGAGGGTATGGATAGGGAAGTGCAGAGGGACTTAAAAAACCTCTATCGCACGCTTTCTACTTAACGCTCAATATATTTTTTATTTTTTGTTATTTGATGCTGGAGCTATTAAATACTATGAAATTTAGTCTGTCACGTGAATCAGTTTTAAAGCCATTACAGTTAGTTGTTGGGGTGGTTGAGCGCCGGCAAACACTACCTATTTTATCTAATGTTTTGTTAAATCTTGAACACACTCGATTATCAATCACTGGAACTGACCTTGAGGTTGAAATTGTTGGCGTAACAGAAGTATCTTCAGGTGGAGAAGATGGCGACGTTACTGTGTCTGCAAGAAAACTTGTTGATATTTGTCGATCGTTACCGGACGGTGCGAATATTGAGTTTTCCAGTAGTGAGGGAAAAGCCACGATAAAGAGTGGCCGCAGTAAATTCACGCTTGCTACGTTGCCGGCTAATGAGTTCCCTTCAGTTGACGAGGGCGAGAAAGCAGTAGAGTTTGTTGTCTCTGGATCTCTGTTGAAGGGGTTGATAGAGTCCACATCGTTCGCCATGGCTCAACAGGATGTCAGATATTACCTTAATGGGATGTTGTGGGAATTGAACAGTAATCAATTGCGAGCAGTCGCTACTGACGGCCATCGCATGGCGTTAAGTGATGGTTCTTGCGATGTTTCGGTTGATGCTGCTATTGCGTCAATATTGCCGCGTAAGGGTATTATCGAGCTATCTCGATTGCTTGACGAGACAGATGTAAAAGTCACTATGGGTTCAAACCATATAAGGGTTCTGGGTAGCGATTATTGTTTCACCTCTAAACTTGTTGATGGTGCTTACCCTGATTATGATCGTGTGTTGCCTAAAGGTGGTGATAAAGTTGTTGTTGGTGATCGAGCTGAATTAAAGCAGGCGTTTGGTCGTGCTGCGATTTTATCAAATGAGAAATATCGCGGCGTGCGTATATTGTTGTCCAGTGGATCGTTAAAAATGGTGGCTAACAATCCTGAGCAAGAGCAAGCTGAAGAGGAGGTGTTTGTTGACTATCAGGGCGAAGAGCTAGAAATTGGTTTTAATGTTAGTTACTTGCTGGACGTCTTAAATGTTGTCAATGGCGATAAAGTAAGAATTACCTTATCCAATGCTAATAGCAGTGCTTTAGTAGAGGATGCTGAGGACGGTTCGGCGGTATATGTTGTCATGCCTATGCGTCTATAGCTTGGTGGTGTTGACGACCTGGATAACTGATTGATGCATATTTCTCACCTTGAAGTTCATCAGGTGCGTAATTTGAAGCATGTTTTAATTGACTGCCATAGTCTAGCCAATGTTGTCTATGGCGTTAATGGTAGTGGTAAAACCAGTTTTTTAGAGGCTCTACATCTTTTGGGTCGAGGTAAATCCTTTAGGCATAGAGACTTACGCTTGGTTATCAACCATGATGCGGACGATTTAATAGTTTCTGGTAAGGTCGAGCGCCAGACCCCTTTAAGAACTCACCAATTGGGTGTCAAACGAACACGCAGTGGTCATTTTAATGCGCGCATGGATGGTGAAAGCGTGCAGGCCGCGGTACAGCTTGCCGCTATAGCCCCTTTGCAACTTATTGACGCCCATAGTTTTGATCTTCTTGAAGGCGGCCCTCTTCAGCGTAGACAGTTTTTAGATTGGGGTGTGTTCCACGTGGAACCATCCTATGCTGATCTTTGGCGTCGCTTTCAAAAAACATTAAAACAGCGGAATCAATTGTTACGTCATGGTAGAATAGACGAAGATTCTTTGCGCATATGGACGGCGGAATTAATCCCTTTAAGTGAGGCAATAACAAGGTACCGTCAAGAGTATTTAGTTGGTCTGGCAGATCACATAGAGGTTGTGGTAGATAAGTTTGATGGTCTTGGGCTGTTAGGTGTTGAATATTATAGAGGTTGGCGTGATGGTTGCTCATTATCAGACGTGATGTCAGGTGATGTGGCTCGTGATAAATTGCTGGGGACCACTAGCCATGGAGCCCAAAAGGGTGACCTTAAGATTAAAGTAGATGGGGTTTCAGCCTCAGACTCATTGTCGCGGGGTCAAACAAAATTATTGGTTTACGCATTGAAATTAGCTCAGGCGACGTATTATCGTTCGAAAATGGGCGAGTCTTGTATTTTTTTGTTAGATGATCTGCCTGCTGAGCTTGATCATAGGCATCGGCGGCAGGTAATAGATTGTTTGTATGATCTTGATTGCCAGTTTTTTGTTACTGGTGTTGATAGGCATGATTTTGATGGTTTGGTTAGAGAAAATGCGCACAAAATGTTCTACGTGGAACATGGTGTTGTGGTGGCGAGTTGAACAACAGGAAGTATAAAACTTATGTCTGAAGAGCAAAACTACGATTCCTCGAGTATTAAAGTCCTAAAAGGGTTGGACGCTGTGAGAAAGCGTCCCGGTATGTATATTGGCGATACTGACGATGGTACTGGATTGCATCACATGGTGTTCAAGGTTGTGAATAATTCTATTGATGAGGCTCTAGCAGGGCATTGCTCGGAAATTAGAATTGTTATTCATCCTAATGAATCTATTTCTGTTTCTGATAATGGTCGCGGTATCCCTACTGAAATGCATGATGAGGGTGTTTCTGCTGCCGAAGTTATCATGACGGTTTTGCATGCCGGAGGTAAGTTTGATGATAATAGTTACAAGGTAAGTGGTGGGTTACATGGTGTAGGGGTTTCAGTGGTTAATGCACTGTCAAAAAAGATGCGTTTAACTATTCGCCGCAACGGCAAGGTTCATGAGCAAACTTACTCTCATGGCGTGCCTGATGGGCCGCTTGAGATTATTGGTGATACTAAAGAGTCTGGTACAGAAGTCTTTTTTATGCCCTCAGAGGACACTTTTACTAATATTCAATTTCATTTCGACCAGTTGGCAAAGCGACTTAGAGAATTGTCGTTCTTAAACTCAGGTGTGCGCATCGTCTTGCATGATGAAAGAACCGGAAAAGAAGAAATTTACGCTTATGAGGGCGGTTTGAGTGCTTTTGTTGAATATTTAAATACTAATAAAACCACTGTTAATAATATTATGCACTTTAGTAACGATCGGGATGATGGCACTAGTGTGGAGGTGGCGCTACAGTGGAATGACGGTTTTCAGGAAAACATACTTTGTTATACCAACAATATTCCTCAGCGGGATGGCGGGACGCATTTAGCAGGATTTCGCTCTGCCCTCACTCGGGGATTGAATACTTATATTGAAAAAGAGGGTATAAATAATAAGTCCAAGGTTAACACAACAGGCGACGATGCACGTGAAGGGCTCACCGCTATTGTGTCTGTAAAAGTGCCAGATCCAAAATTTTCCTCTCAAACAAAAGACAAATTGGTGAGCTCCGAGGTCAAGTCTGCGGTAGAGCAAGAAATGGGTGACAAGTTTAACGATTTTCTTTTGGAATATCCTCAAGAAGCGCGTGCGATTGTTAATAAAATGATAGATGCAGCTCGGGCTCGTGAAGCTGCTCGAAAAGCCCGAGAGATGACGCGGCGCAAAGGTGCGTTAGATATCGCTGGACTGCCTGGGAAGTTGGCGGATTGCCAAGAAAAAGACCCAGCTTTATCAGAGTTATATTTAGTGGAGGGTGATTCTGCTGGTGGTTCTGCAAAACAAGGTAGAGCGCGGAAAACTCAAGCTATTTTGCCCTTGAAAGGTAAAATTTTAAATGTCGAAAAAGCACGTTTTGACAAAATGCTCTCAAGTGTCGAAGTTGGTACGTTAATTACAGCCCTTGGCTGTGGTATCGGTGCAGAGGAGTTCAATTTAGACAAGCTGCGCTATCATACAATCGTGATCATGACTGATGCTGATGTTGACGGTTCGCATATTAGAACTTTATTGCTGACCTTCTTTTTCCGTCAGATGCGAGAACTGGTAGAAAACGGTCATATTTATATCGCTCAGCCGCCGCTTTATAAGGTCAGTAAAGGTAAAAATGAACAATACGTTAAAGACGACGTCGCTCTCATGGAATACTTAACACAGAAGGCGTTAGAGAGTGCCACTCTGCATGTTAATCCCGTTGCTCCGGCACTTCAGGGTGCTGCGTTAGAGGGGCTCGTGAATGAGTTTCGCCTTGTTGGCAGTTTGATTGAGCGGATGTCACTAGTATATCCATTAGAGGTATTAGAAACGTTGATTTATACTGTTGGGTTTAGTGTCGATCTTCTTAAAAATAGTAGCGAAGTTGCGGCTTGGTGTGGCGAACTACAGAAAAATCTAGAAAAAATTGATAGTGGAACGCATCGGTATAAAGTTTCTGTTACAGAAGATAAAGAGCGTAATGTGTTTTTGCCTCGAGTTGAAATTACCGCGCACGGTGTGCCACATCACCATATACTGAGCCGAGACTTTTTCACTTCCGCAGAGTATTCTGCCATTGTTACTTTAGGAAAGACCCTAATTGGCTTGATAGAAGAGGGCGCCTATGTTCAAAGGGGTGAGCGGCAGCAGCCGGTAAATAGTTTTAAACAAGCCTTAGATTGGTTAATGTCTGAATCAAGGCGCGGCATCAACACTCAACGGTATAAAGGGCTTGGCGAGATGAATCCTGAGCAACTTTGGGAAACAACGATGGACCCCGAGAGTAGAAGAATGTTGGTTGTAACCATTGAGGATGCTATTGCGGCAGACCAGATGTTTACTACGCTTATGGGTGATCAAGTAGAGCCTAGGCGTGATTTCATTGAGACTAATGCTTTATCTGTTGTGAATTTAGATATTTGAATTTAGCCGCCTGTATGATGCATCAGCTGGTTTTCGGATCATTGTTATTTATGGCGCTCATAATCCAGTCTTTTGCAGCATCGGTTAGTTCTCGTGGGTTTTGTGCTGATGTATCGATTGGTTTGCCAATAATCAGGTGAATCGTACCAGGTGTTTTCAGCCAGCTGTTAGTAGGCCAATGTGCACCAGCATTATGGGCGATTGGAATAATTGGTACTTTAGCCGCTTTTGCCAACGCGGCGCCACCGGTCTTAAATGTTCCAAGGTTAGCGTGAGGACGGCGTGTCCCTTCAGGATAAATCACGACTCTAATATTCTGGTTTAGACGTTCTTGCCCTTTGTTAAGAACAGTGCGAATAGACGATAGTGGCTGAGATCTGTTTATTGCTATGGGAGTCATTGCCGCCAGACTCCAGCCAAAAAAGGGTAGCCACATTAATTCTCGCTTTAATACAAAGCTTGCTGGTTGCAACAACCACTGTAGATAAAATGATTCCCAGGCGCTCTGATGATTGCATAATATTACACAGACCCCTGTTGGAATATTTTCAATTCCAATTACCTTTACGTTAATATCACAGACGAATTTTAGCCATTGCATTATTATATAATTGCCAACACTCAGTGTTTTTTGTCGCTTCAAAGTAGATTGGAAATAACTTACCCCGCTGACAATTCCCATAAGAAATACAATAATGAATAAACCGATATAAAAGATGATCGATTTAACAGCAGTAACTAACCAATTAAAATAACTCACGTAATATCCTTATTTGTCGTGTTTGAGATTAGTTAGCTAATTTACTGTATCTGGGTGAGATACAGGCCTATTATTTCGCTGTCCTTTAATCACAGTCTAGATTGTCAGATTGCGATATAAGTTATTTTTCCCGCTAACTATTAGTTTTTATTTTTGATTTATCCATAAAATTTTTAATGAATACGCCGCATTATTTAGTTACTGCCATTTGCGCAATGTCAGCTACGTTGATGAATAGGATACGTAAATCTTGTAGTAACCGCAGTCTGTTTGACCGAACTTCGTTGTCGTCGACCATCACCATAACATCATTAAAAAAACTATCGATAGGATCACGTAAGCTAGCTAAATTCGTGAGTAGCTGACTGTAGTCCCGTTTTTCTAAAAGCGGTTTAGATTCAGTTTTCAAAATTGCTACGGCATTGGCAAGTATTTGTTCCGCCGGGTCTTGAAAAAGTAACGAATTTACTTCTCCTATAGAGCCACTGTTGGCGTGTTTTCCTAAAATGTTAGATACTCTTTTGTTCGCAGCAGCTAAGTCGTTTGCTTCTGGTAACAATGAAAATGCATATACAGCTTTCACGCGAGAATCTATATCAAGGGGGTTTGACAAGTTAAGTGAGGCTACTGATAGAAAAATTTCTGACTTCAGGCCTTCGTCTTTATACCAAGCTTTAAATCGCTCCAATACATATGTAAGTACTTGCTTACATGTTTTTCCGTGATTCTCAGGGGTCAATTTAAAGTTTCTTGCTGCTGCTTCAATAGCTGTCTTTAAATCAAGATCAATATTGCCTCCCACTAGTATGCGCAATATCGCCAGGCTTGCACGTCTCAACGCAAAAGGGTCTCTAGAACCTGAGGGTTGTTGACCTATGCTAAAGATGCCTACAAGTGTATCAAGTTTGTCGGCTAACGCCACAGCAGTACCCACAGCAGTAGCGGGCAAATTATCTTTAGCGAATCGAGGCAAGTACTGTTCTAGCTGAGCTTGAGCTACATCAGGATGTTCCCCATCGTTGATAGCATAATAACGACCCATAATGCCTTGTAGATCGGCAAATTCACCTACCATATCCGAGACAAGATCTGACTTACTGATCTCGCCGCTTCGCCTAGCAAGGGCGGGATCTGCTTTCACGGATGGTGCCAGTACTTCAGCAAGAGCCGCCACTCGTTCTGTTTTATCAAAAAGTGATCCTAACTTTTCTTGAAACACCACTGTTTTGAGGGCTTCACGTCTGTCAATAAGGCTAATAGCTGAGTCATTTTTATAAAAGAAGGCCGCATCCGCTAGTCTAGGTCGAATCACTCGTTCATTGCCACTAATAATTTCTTGTGGATTTTTGCTAATGATGTTTGCAACGGTGATAAAAGCTGCCATTAATTGTTGCTTAGAGTCTACAACGTGAAAGTATTTTTGATGCTCTTTCATCGACGACACAAGTGCTTCAGGAGGCACGGCTAAAAAAGCCTTGTCAAAGTGACCTAACAGGGCTACGGGCCATTCATTAAGTGCAGCGACTTCGATAAGCAGGTCAGGATCTATCACTGCCACGCCCTGGATTTGTGCCGCAAGTTGGTTGACAGAGGATTGAATAATATCAACGCGTTTATTCAGATCTACGATCACAAAGCCATCGTGCAATTGCTGTTCATAGGATTTCGGAGAACGAATCTGAATGTCCCCTTTTCCCAAAAATCGATGCCCTTGGCTTATATCACCGCTGGTCAGACCAAATATATCTTCATGCAGGGTTACTCCATCAAATAGCAACACTGCCCATTGTACCGGCCTTACAAATTCTTCTTTGCTTTTACCCCAACGCATCCGTTTGGGTATTGGTAAGGTCCGCAAACTCTCTGATAAAACCCTTCCAAGCAGTTCAGATGTTGGCCTTCCTTCAAGAACACTGCGCACACAAAGCTTATCTTGTTTACCATCGTTCTCAATGTAGGACGCTAGGTCTGCGAGGTTTAAGCTATTTTTATTGGCAAATGCCTGTGCTGCTTTTGTTGGTCGATTGTCAGCGTCAAAGGCCACCTTTAGTGGTGGGCCCCAGCTTACTGTTTCTGCATCTGGTGTTCGCGTATCTAGATCACTTATTAAAACAGCAAGGCGTCGTGGTGCAGCGAATAACTGGACCTCACCAAAAGACAAGTTATGGTTTAACAAGCCAATACGGACGCCCTCACCTAATGCCAAAGATAAATTTTTCAATGCTTTAGGTGGCAGCTCTTCGGTTCCCAGTTCAAACAATAAATCAGCTTTCACATCGATTCTCCAGTGTGCTGGGCCAGCACTTCTTGTGCAATTTCTTCAGATGCTAGGGGGAACCCGGCTGCCATCCGTGAGTTAAAGTAACTTTGTGCGACTCCTCGAGCCAAGCTACGTACTCGTAAGATGAATCGTTGACGTTCAGTGACGGAAATTGCTTTCCGAGCATCTAATAAATTAAATGTGTGTGAGGCTTTCATAACCATTTCGTAGGCTGGTAGCGGTAAATTATTTTTAATTAAATGATTACTGTCTTTTTCATATTGATCAAAAGCGTCAAACAAAAATGAAACATCCGCATGTTCAAAGTTAAACGTCGACATTTCAATTTCATTTTGCAAAAACACATCGCCATAACTCACATTGCCTTGTGGACCTTTTGCCCAAACTAAATCGTAAATACTATCAACAGTTTGCAAGTACATAGCTATGCGTTCGAGTCCGTAGGTTATTTCTCCGGTTACGGGATAGCATTCAAGACCACCAACTTGCTGAAAATAAGTAAATTGAGAAACCTCCATTCCATTTAACCATACTTCCCAGCCTAGACCCCAGGCGCCGAGTGTGGGCGACTCCCAGTTATCTTCTACAAACCGAATATCATGTACCAAGGTATCAATACCCAATGCTCTTAAGGAGCCTAGATACAATTCTTGAAAGTCCTCTGGTGATGGTTTCATGACGACCTGAAATTGATAGTAATGTTGCAATCTATTAGGATTTTCGCCATAGCGTCCATCTGTAGGTCGCCGCGAGGGTTGCACATAGGCGCTATTCCAGTTCTCAGGTCCTATAGACCTTAAGAATGTCGCCGGATGGAAAGTACCGGCACCAACCTCCATATCAAGTGGCTGCATAATAACGCAACCTTGGTCGGCCCAATATTGTTGAAGTCTAGCGATCAAATCCTGAAAAGTATCTGGTGGTGCGGGAAGGTTACTCACGAAAGTTTACTCACTGTGCAAAATAAAATAAAACCAAGTATGAATTATAAAGCCGCGAATAGATAAAGATAGGGGTTATGGCGCGCAAAAGTATGAATTAGCTAGCAGGCTAGTCCACGCTTTAGATATACTGCCTTTGAATTACAATAAATCGGTTTTTTCAGCAATCATTTTAACGTTATATTAAGCCACAGGAGATGATCTCGGTGAGAAATTTAGTGATTTTGGGATTACTAAAAATTATCTCTTATTTGCCTTCACGAATTGCTCGGAGCAAGGGCAGAATTTGTGGCTGGTTTCTGTATAGTTTTAATGCGCGTCCTACCCAGATCACTCGCATCAACCTATCCCTGTGCTATCCAAATCGTTGTCCATTAGAGTTAGAGAGCTTGTGTAAAAAACGTATGCTAGATCTTGGGAAAGCCATATTTGAAACGCCAAAGGTATGGCGAAAAGGTAATCCTTGGATAACTGACAAAGTAGTTTCTATAGAGGGACTAGATCTGTTCCAAGATTCCTTAAGAAAAGACTCGGGAACCATTTTAATTATCCCCCACTTGGGTAATTGGGAGGTTCTGGGATTATGGGCCGGTCAGTTTAAGCCGATGACCTCTTTGTATGATCCGCCAAAAATGGTTGTTTTAGAAAATTGGATCAAGACATCTCGCCAACAGTCAGGAGCAACCTTAGTGCCGACAAATGTTCGGGGTGTCTCTGCACTTATAAAGGCCTTAAAGCGGGGCGAAATCTCTGGCATTTTACCTGACCAACAGCCGCCGCCAGCCAGCGGCGACTTTACATCTTTTATGGGTGTTGAAACGCGGACTATGACCTTGATTTACAAATTACTGCAGCGCTCTGGTGCTGAGGCAATAATGTGCGCGGCATTGCGCGCTTCATCTGGATGGACATTACATTTTCTACCAGTAGATAAAGATGTATATAGCGCCGATCAGGCGGTAAGCTTGAGAGCGATGAACAATAGTGTCGCTGCAATGGTTGACTTAGCACCTGAACAGTATCAATGGGAATACAAGCGCTTTCGAGAGCGTCCGAATGCAATGGGGTCTGTTTATGATTAGTTATACGCAAATTAGTGTTATTTCAGCTTAATGAGTAGCATAAATGTATAAACAGAAAATGCCAGTTGAACCAATATTTTGGCAACCTTTGTCGTCTTTTGAACCGGAACAATTGTCACATTTTTGGTACCAGTGGTTGTCTGATCGGGGCTCTTTGACGTCTCGTCTTGTTAAGGCAAGCGGTAATCGATTTTCTGTTAAAGTGCTGAGCCAGCGCGAGGATGTACCTCTAGCTACTGAAGCTCAAGCCTTAAATATCACAGTTCAAACACCGGTATTGGTCAGACAGGTTATTCTCTATGGAGACTATATCCCGTGGGTTTTTGCAAGAAGCATAATGCCAATGACTACTCTTACAGGACGAGTTGCAGAACTTAGAAATCTTGATAATCAACCATTAGGCGCTCGTTTATTCAGTGACTCCTCAATGTCAAGAGAGATGGTAGAAGTAGCCTATTCTAATGCTCAAGAACTTGCAGTGCCCACTGAGGTGAGTAATAGTGATACGCTGCTGTGGGGTCGAAGATCGGTATTTAGATTAGATCAAAAACCGCTGTTGGTTAGTGAGATATTTTTGTCAACGTTTGAGCCCAATGGAAGTGATAATATATGACTAATACGGATACATATGCCTACATTTGGTGAGCCTAGAACCCTCTTAGTGTCTAATCCTTGGTTGCGCTTGGTTCGCATGGACCGGCCGATTGGGGTCTATCTCTTGATGTGGCCTACTCTTTGGGCCCTATGGTTTGCTGGGTCAGGCGTTCCGGCTTGGGACAATTTGGTGATCTTTATCATCGGCCTTTTAGTGATGCGGGCAGCTGGCTGCGTGATCAATGATTATGCAGATCGTCATATCGATGGTTTGGTAGAGCGGACTAAAACTAGGCCATTACCCTCAGGAGAGATAGCGCCAAATCATGCTCTTTGGCTATTTTTTGGTTTGTTGTTGGTTGCATTGATATTGGTATTGATGACCAATCCATTAACCATAGCACTATCCTTTGGCGGTCTTGCTATCACCGCTATTTACCCATTTATGAAGCGCTTCACTAATTTACCACAAATTGGTTTAGGTGTCGCTTGGGCGTGGGTAGTGCCTATGGCATTTGCTGCTGAACGTACTGAATTACCCTCTGAGTTATGGATTATTTGTGCTGCTATTATCACCTGGACTATTGCTTTTGATACTTATTATGCAATGGTTGACCGCGAAGATGATCTTCAGGTCGGTGTAAAGTCTACAGCAATCCTATTTGGACAATTTGATCGTTATATTATTGCGTCGTTACAGTTGGTCAGTTTAGGTTTGATGGCTTTGGTTGGGCTTGAGTTTGACCGTGGTGGTGTATATTTTTTTGGCTTACTCGTTGCTGGTGGTCTTTTTGTAGGTCAGTATCACACAACGGCATTACGAGACCCAACGGCCTGTTTTGCCGCCTTTTTAAATAACCATCGCGTGGGGATGGTCATTTTTGCTGGAATTTTTTTAGATTATGCGATGTTTCCTTAACGGATACAGAACTGTAATTTGTCACCGTTTCTCCCACACCAGTAGCTGATTGTTTGCGGGCATAGTGTTGTCTTTTAGCAAATACATGTCCTGTGACTTGGCCAGTTGATCTAGATCGTCAAATTCTCGAATACCCTGTGCAGGATTAGTTTTTTTTAGGTGATAATTAAAATCTACATTGCTTTGAGGTGTTATCACACCGTTGTATTGCATAGGGCCATATAAAAAAAATAGTCCACCGGTAGCCAATAACTCTGAGGCTCCGCGAAACATACATAGTACGTCTGGCCACGCCATAATGTGAGCGGTATTAGAAGAGAAAACGGCGTCAACTGTTATTGTTGGCCATATATCTTTAGCGACATCCAACGCGATAGGCGGCTTAACATTCTCCAAGCCACTTTCCTCTATCCACTGGTTAATACCGATATGATTGTCTTTTCTGTCACTGGTATACCATTGTAAGTGTGGTAATTTTTCGGCAAACCACACTGCGTGCTGACCAGTGCCACTACCGATTTCAAAGACGTTTTTAGCCTTGGACAGCAGGGTTTTGAGAACAGATTCAATGGCCTCTCGGTTGTTTTCGCAAGCTGCAGAGAAGGGCTTGACCATCTTTAGCTCCTATTAGCATTAATCCCGGGTGAAGACCCATTTGTCTGTATCACTTAAGGCTGAATTAAAAATATAATCATTGTTGTCAAAGCCTTTTAAATCTTCGACATTAGTTATTCTGTTTTTAATAATAAAGGCAGCCATTGAGCCTCTCGCTTTTTTGGCAAAAAAGCTGATTGTTTTATACGTGCCGTTTTTGTTGTCCATGAAAATGGGCGTAACAATTCTGCAGGAAAGAGTTTTTTCTTTGGTGGCTTTAAAATACTCATTAGAAGCTAAGTTAACGAGTACCGGATTGGACCCTGTCAAAAGCGAATTTAAGTGCTGGTTAATAATGCCATCCCAAAAATGATAAAGATCCTTGCCTCGAGGATTTACAAGCTTAGTACCCATTTCAAGTCTATAGGGTTGCATTAGATCCAACGGTCGCAGAACACCATAGAGGCCAGAGAGAATACATAAATTGTTTTGGGCCCACTCTAACTCGGCTTGAGTCATGCTGCCAGCATCAAGACCCTGATAAACATCACCTTTAAAAGCGAGAACAGCTTGTTTCGCATTTTCTGCGTTAAATGGTGTGTGCCATTCTTGGAAGCGTTCATAATTGAGAGCTCCTAATTTATCGCTAAGCCCCATTAATGCGCAGACATCTTGGGGTGAGAGGTTTTTGAGACCCTTGTGTAGCTCCTTAGCGTGCTCTATAAGCGCTGGTTGCGTAAAAGGTTGGGCGGTTTGTGTGCCACTGTAATCGAGCTTTTTAGCTGGGGAAATGACTGTTAGCATGATTATTGCCTCAAAAAATCATAATTTTGACATCTTTATTATACTAACATTTATTTACGCTGGACCATTGGCTTGCGGAATATAAATATTTTCGTAGCAAAAAGATTATCCGTTTTTAACGGTTACGTTGGTCCTATAAATTCAACTACTAAAATACCGCGATAATAGTGAACAGCCAGAATATATTGTTATGCAATCTAAAAAGTGTTCATGTAAATAGTCTAGCTGTCGATTTAGCTTTTATGAAGAACATTATAAATAAATCTAACAATCAGCAGTCTCCGTGCCAGGTATGTCGCAAGATTAGGGTCTTAGTAGTTCTTATAATGCTAGCCATTGGTGTTTTGGCAGCGAGAGGGTATTTGCCTTTTATAAAAAATATTGACCTGACTGCAGTCGCAGCAGATCTGGTTGGCATTGGATTGGTAATTACTATAGTGTGGAAGATCTATTTGGAGTATTGGAAACCAAAATATGGTGGAACCACTGATCAATAACAGCTGTTTTCAATGTAAGTTTTTTAATATAACCCATGATCGACGCAGACCTTATGGATGTTCCTCGATGGGATTTAAGTCAAAAACTCTACCTTCACAGCAAGTGATTGCACTTCAAGGGCACGCTTGTTTGGCTTTTAATCCGAAGGCATCGTCATCGACGGGTATGCCTCTAAAGCCTGAACCGCAGACTCACTTGGTAAATCTTCATCTCTAACTAACATAAATGGTCGGGTGACGCTCTTAATGTGTCTACATGCATATGCGCCATTGTAGGTGTATATGGTGCATTTTAAATCTTCGTTATTATCCCGTTGGGTGAGGGTCCAAACATTGACCGGCTCTATAGTTGGAAACACGTTTGGATTTAGCGCTGGACCAACGCATCCAGGAATAATAATAGATTGAACCTCTTCCAGAGTGGCCATGCGCCATGCGAGGCCGGAAATTTCAGTCAACTCCGCAGTATATTCTATTGCTTCGTCCCAGCTGAGCCTAAAAGGTTCCCCGGCGCAGGTCTGTTTTTCAAAATAAGACCCAGCAGGGCATCGATACCATGTAATGCCAGTGGCTAAATCAGTTGCGGCACCTTTTTCGCCATAGGTAAATCGATCTAAGTTGCCTTGGGCTACTGTGGCATCGCAAGTGGGTTTAATTTCATAGCGATCGTTGCATCCGCTGATAAGTAAACAACAGATAATTATTGATGCTAGGATTTTTGCCCGAGACAATATTAATCGAGACATTACTGCCAAACAATTAATATACCCAAGAGGATTTATTTCATTCATTCCAATACCACTCGTTTACGCGCTTAAATTTAATGGGGCAAATGTCATTAGCATTTTATTCTGCCCTTATCGAATCTATATCGGCAACAGAACCAAAAGTTTTGATATTTGAGCACTTAATGTGCCTTAGAACGATCTTTTTTATGGCAAAAGCGTTAACTGCAAAAGCAATTAAATTAATAGCTCAAAGTGCCGATGTCTACTTTATAGGAACCACAGGTTCTTATCTAGCGGGTGCCGAAGTTGCGCCTGAGCACAGGGTAACCTTTTGGATGCCTTTATTAAAACACTTTGGAGCTAGCGGATAATTAAATGGATATTGCAACAATTGTAGGGCTGCTGGGTGCTTTTGGCTTTATCAGTATAGCGGTTGAGGATCCGGGTGCACTATGGGATTCTAGCTCTGCTGCACTGGTATTTGGTGCTGCGGTCATGGTTACGGTAATGCGCTCCAAACTCTCAGATGCTTTGGGGTTGCCAATGGTAATAGGGAAGGTGTTTTCTAATAAAGTAGAAGAACCTGAAGAGTTAATTGATCAGCTATTTGAGTTAGCTACCATTGCCCGAAAAGAAGGCATGATTGCCTTGGAGAGAGTTGAAATTAAGAACCGATTTCTAAGTAAAGGAGTCACGGCTCTAGTTGATGGAACCAAAGCCGAGCTAATTAAAGAATCTCTGGAGCGCGAAAAAGAAAAGACTGCTGCCCGACATGAAACTGGCGCTGATATGTTAAGTGCCGCGGCTGAACTGGCCCCAGGTATGGGCATGATTGGCACGCTTATTGGTTTGGTGAATCTGTTAGCTAACCTTGCAGATCCGTCTGGGATTGGTCCGGCCATGGCACTTGCCCTACTAACCACGTTGTATGGATCCGTGATGGCTAACGTATTTTTTATTCCTATGGGAATGAAATTAGAGGGCTATGCGAAACTTGAAGAAAGCAATAATGATTTGATTATTATTGGCATTATGTTTATTAAAAATGGCACTAACCCTCGCCTAATGGAGGATATCTTAGCACCCTACATAGCACCAAAAAGAAAAGCTAAACGAGATGCTGCCGCTGATGCTGCAACTTAGCTTTTATTATAGTCATAACAGACTTATTCCTTATTCATCTATTACTTTTCATCGACGAGGAGAATAGTTATTCCCGAAGCTGCTCAACAGGAAGGCGTTAAGCCAATAAAGTGCCCAAAATGTAAGCCAGTTGCACCTATGTGGATGGCAACGTTTGCAGACATGGCGATTTTATTGATGGCGTTCTTTGCGCTGCTTTATTCTTTTACTGAAATCAACATTATGTTGCAGTCAAATTTTGCGGCATCCATCCGTGCAGCGTTTGGTGTTGATCGCAAAGTTGTTGTCGATAATATTCCTACAGCAACGAGTATGTTGGATGAACGTTTTGCTGCCGTTATTGCTAAGGGAACACCTTTGTCTGCCCCATTCAAAGATTCAGATGATACTCTCAGAAAATATCGAAAGCGTTACACGTTGAGTGATATAGGCGATTTTAGCATCGAATCTGATTTTCGTCGTTTGACTGACACTCTCTCTGAGGCTATGGAAAAAGGGGATGCTTTAATACGTATAGAAGACGAGCAAATTGTCGTGGAGCTTCAGTCGCTATTTACTAGCGGTGGGTCAGGTGAGCCCGATGATGGCCTCCGTAAAGGCGCTAGAGTGAGGCAAAGTACTATTGATATTGCTGCAAAAGTACTAAGTATTACCTCACAGATAGGTACAGAGGTTGAGCTGAGATCACAAGATCTTCGTGCTCTACAGGCTGCCAAAGAACGTGAAAAACAGCAACTTAAAGATCAGTATGATGCAGTTATCGAAGCCTTTGAGGATGAAATTAGCAAAGGAACCTTAAAAGCGGTATTGCAAGAAGATAGGCTCTCTGTGCGATTGGCAAGTCAAGACTCTTTTATTTCAGGCAGAGCTGAGTTGACAGCCCAAGCAAAAGATCTAGTTGGCAGGCTGGCGAAAACCCTATCAACTGCGAAAGGAAAAATTAGAGTTGAAGGTCATACGGACAATATCCCGGTGATGTTTAGCCAGAGTTTTAAGTCCAATTGGGATCTATCAACTGCACGTGCTTCATCTGTAGCAGCGGCAATGATCGAGGGCTCCTTTATAAGGCAGGGACGGTTAAAAATAGCTGGTTTTGCAGATTCTAAACCTATAGGCAGTAATGCGACTCGGTTAGGCCGAGCAATGAATCGTCGTATTGAAATTATTGTAACTGCCGCCACTGCAGAAGAGGCAAAACAGTGACTGACAACATTACAAATGATGAGGTCCTTGTAAATAGTTGTAAGCCTTGTCCGGCGGGTGTTGCTATGTGGATGGCAACATTTGCAGACATGGCAATTTTGTTAATGGCTTTTTTTGTATTACTAATTGCTTTTGCAGATATGGATACCGCTGGTGCTCAAACCATCTCAGGTACTGAAGATGGTGACTTTGGTGTACAAAATGAAATTCCTATTGTAGATAGACCAGAGGGTGATAGTGTTATTGCTAAAACATTTTCACCAGCACAAGTTGAACAAACATTAATCCAAGAGCTCAAAGAAGACACAACCGATATCAAAGTACCCAAAGATGTTGTGTTGACCGCTTTTAGTAAGCAAGAGCTATTCAAGTCAAATGACGATGTTGAACTCATCAAGCGCTCCCTGGCCAAAGAAATAGCGGAAGGGAAGGTTAGAATTAGGGCTGGTACTTTTCAAACTGTGGTTGAAATTGTTACAGATGATTCTACTGGTACAGTGGGTAAGGGTGAAAACAGTAGATTTGGTACTCGAGTACGTGAGGATGATTTGAACATCTACGCTAAGGTTGCTGCTTTACAAAGCGAGCTTGAACTTGAACTATCCTTACAAGAGGTATCGGACAGCCAAGATGCAAAAGCAGCTAAAATTTTAGCAAGAGAGGCTGCTTTTGCTGATAAATATCAAAAAATACGAAGAGACATGGCAGCTGAGATTAATAAAGGCCAGGCTGAAGTTTTGAGGGAAGGAGATAAAATTATTGTTCGACTTGCTGAGCAGGGGTCTTTTGCAAGTGGTCGTGCAACTATTAAAACTGCTTTTGAGCCAGTGCTTAACAAATTAGGCGCGTCTATAGAAGGCGTTACTGGTCTTATCACCGTAGAGGGCCATACAGACAATGTCCCCATGGCTTATAACGAACAATTCAGATCTAATTGGGATCTGTCCGCCGCTAGAGCTTCTGCTGTAGTAGAATTTTTATTAGACATTGCACCCACTACAGCGGGCAATATTATGGCCAGCGGCATGGCAGACATTAAGCCAATAGCACCTAACAACAGTTCTTCAAGGCGCGCGCGAAATCGCAGAATAGAAGTAGTAATAGATGCAGATTAGGTTATTTACCTTTGCCTAGATTTTGAGCTGAAATACTAGCTTTTGTATGGGCAAAAGTAGCATCAATAAATAAAGTCTATTAACGTTATGATCCCTAGTTTTGTTTGAGTAAACCCCAAGGTAGTTTAGATACGCCTTTTTAGCACTATCTGTGAAATATAAATCATGTCTTTTTTGCGCACTCTTTCGAAGAGACGATGCCAAAAGGTTTAGGACTTGTGAGTTTAATTTGCGGTCTTATGGTTTGTTGTTATTTCCTTAGGTACAAAAAAAGAGGGTAATAAATACCCTCTTTCTCCATATGTTTTACGATTTACTTACAAATCACATTGTTATGATGCCATAGACACTGAACGCTGATTTACGGCCGAGGGTAAGGTTTGCCACGCACTATCAATTTCAACAATTAAACCTTTCACTTCTCGGATGATGTCGATATTGTTGCTTATATTCGCTTTGAGGAGCTGCCTGGATGCGTAATCATAGATATCCGATAAGTTTCTTGCTAGTTCTTTGCCTTCTTCGAAATTCAAAGAACTTTGAAGCCCACCAAGAATCTTCAGTGCTCGTTCAATAGAGGCTCCTTTACCCTCAATGTTATTTCTAGAAAAGTGCCCTTCCGCTGTTGCTAGTGTCTCAACTAGACCATTAAACAGCAGCTGAATGAGCTGCATACTGTCAGAGTAGGGCACTGTCGAAGTAATTCCAACACTGCGATAAGCACCTGCACCGCGTCTTTTATTTGCCAACATATTATTTCCTGCTTTATTAATGAGCCGTAATTTATATATCGGCAACAGACCGATTAACCTTAATGTAAAAAACGTAATTTCATTATTTAATGAGGTAAACCTGTTGAAAGTATATTAATTGTCCATTTATTTCTTATGGTTAACTTTTTAATCAAAACACTTAGTGAAGCGTTCTTAAATAGTATAAATTTCATAATTGAATTAACATTCTGGTTATTTATTCTGCGAGTTTAAATCTCTTTATGTACCCGAGCTGAATTTAGTGTATATTATTTTGCCACATAACACGGTTATTCGTGGGATAGAGTTTTAAAACAAGGTCATAATCAATTAATGCGAGAAAAGACTATTGTCTAAGCTAATTGCTATTGTAGGTTCAAGTCCAGAAATGGAAGAACTTCGTGGTTTGATACAAGCCATAGCGCCGAGTGACTCTACAACCCTCATCACAGGCGAGAGTGGTACTGGAAAAGAGTTAGTAGCTCAAGCGATTCATGACTGTTCTTTGCGTAAAAGCGGTCCCTTTATCCCCATCAATTGCGGAGCAATTCCAAAAGATTTACTTGAAAGTGAATTGTTTGGTCATCGCAAGGGTTCATTTACCGGGGCAATATCGGATCGCAAAGGGCGATTTCAGTTAGCTGATGGGGGGACACTTTTTCTGGACGAAATCGGCGATATGCCGATGGATTTGCAGGTGAAGTTATTACGCGTTTTGCAAGAAAGGACTATTGATCCTGTGGGCGCTGTCAACAGTATTTCCATTGATGTGAGGGTCGTGGCTGCAACGCATCAAAATATCCATCAATTAATTGACGATGGGAGTTTTCGCGAAGATTTATACTACCGGTTGAACGTGATTCCTATCGAAATTAGAGCCCTTTCTGATCGGCTTACAGATATTCCAGAGCTATTTCAAGAATTCGCAGCTCAGGTTGCTGACCCCGAGAAAAAGCCGATAGAGTTAAATAATGGGTCAATGAAGACATTTTTGGCCTACCACTGGCCAGGAAATGTTAGGGAATTATTTAATCTTATCCAACGATTCACTACTCTTTACCCTAGTCAAGAGATTAATTTACAGAAAATACCTGTCAGTTTGATTCCCCAAGGTATGCGTAGTTTATTAACAGCAAGCAATACTGATGAAGTGCCCAGCGCGCGGGTAGCACCTGTTGATACTCCCATAGATGAGCAATTATCTCCCGCAGATGCATTGCGAAGTCTTACGAGTGATAAGGTCATGGAACCTTTTAACCACATTCAAAGCGTTATAGCCCTTGCTCAAGGAGGTGTGGATTTTCCTGAAGAGGGTGTCCAGCTCAAAGAGCGAATGTTGGAAATCGAGCGGGGCCTTATAAAAGAAGCCTTGTTAAAATCCCAGGGGAATGTTTCCAAAACTGCCAGACTCTTAAGCGTTCAGCGTACGACTTTAATAGAAAAAATTAATAAATTCGGTTTATCAGCAAACGATTAATCGGTATCAATTACTAGTTATTCATAATGGTGAAAATACTACCCTAAAGGGCTTAGTCGTCATATTTTTGACGCTTTGCCGGTGGCAAAAATCTGACACTTCGTTGCCACAATTTCCTTAACGTATTGATTAATATAACATTTTAATATTGGCATGCTACTTGCATTGTCCTCTTGGTATACAAAAGCGGCAATGACAGAGAGGAATTTTTAAGTGGCAAGCAAAACATCAATATCTATGTTGTGGATAGACGCAACTCAGCCAATGGCAAGAGATCAGGCCAAGGCATTTGTTAACAATCAAATGGTCGTTTGTGATGCCAGTTCAGTAGATTGCTCTGACGCAATGGTCGATGCTGCAGATGTCTTAGTTATAAGTGCATATCATGATTTGTCAAAAGTTGCCGAGATAACAAATCGCATAAAATTATCAGGACGCGCTTTACCGATAATTGTAAGAGTGCCAATTGACCAATTTTCGCTAGGCATTGAAGCAATGCAACTTGGCGCTAAAACTGTTGTGCCAGCTCATATTACTGATGCTGTTGAGTGGGCAGATATATTATCAACGCTTGATATCTGTGCTCAGCCAGCTCAATCAACCAAAGGCTTTGTCTTTGTCGACCCAATTAGCCGAAATTTACTGGCGCTTACTGAAAGGGTTGCACAGGCCGAAGTTAGTGTTTTACTTGCTGGTCCCACTGGGGCTGGCAAGGAAGTTTTGGCCCGTATATTACACGATTCTTCTCCACGTCATGCGGGTCCTTTTATTGCCTTTAACTGCGCTGCGATGCCAGAAAACCTTATTGAAGATATGTTATTTGGTCATGAAAAAGGATCATTTACGGGTGCTTCAAAATGCCAACCTGGATTGTTCGAGCAGGCGCAAGAAGGTACGATCTTTTTAGATGAAATTGGTGAGATGTCTTTTCACCTGCAGGCAAAATTGCTAAGGGTTTTGCAAGAGCGTCGTATTACTCGCTTGGGCGGCCAACAGGAGATCAATCTTAATATAAAGGTGGTAGCCGCAACTAACAGAGACCTTAAAGAAGCAATTGCTCACAGAACGTTTCGCGAAGACCTTTATTTTCGTTTGAGCGCATTCAAACTTACCTTGCCAGCGTTATGCCAGCGGCCCATGGATATCATGCCCCTGGCCGATCAAATAGCGGGAGCCTCACAGGCGGCAGGGCAGGGATCTAGAATTTCAGATGAAGCAGCACAATTACTTGTTTCATATACTTGGCCGGGTAATGTTAGGGAATTACAAAATGTCATTACACGAGCCAACATTCTTGCGCAGCAAGACGTCATTCAGCCACAGCATCTTATTTTTGATGACATAGGAGATTTTAATCATAGCGTTTCTGGTAGGCCACAAAATCACTTTGGCACCCCACAGAGCGAAATTGATACTAATCAACAACATGCTTCTGTTGAAAAAATTGAGTCCCTCTCTCAAGCGATTAAAAGTAGCGAACATAAACGAATTATGGATGTTCTTCAGTCTTCAACAAGCCGCGACCAAGCGGCAGAAACTTTAGGCATTAGTGCTAGAACACTTAGGCATAAATTACAGCGATTCAGAGAAGAAGGCGTTGATGTTATGCGCGCTTACGCTCGATAAGGTCAGAGGACTATATAATGATTAACCCAACTAACGCGCAAAATATCCAATCCATGCTCAGTCAAATAAGAAGCTATCAGTCTGAAGCTTCTCAGGGTATTAATATACCATCTGATGTTTCTGGTGTATCTGAAGGGCAGGAGGCATCAGGTTTTGGTAATACTATTAAAACTGCTCTTGATGAGGTAAATGCTGCACAGCAGACATCTAAAGATCTGCGTACCGCCTATGAGCAAGGTGACAATGTCCCACTGACAGACGTCGTTATTGGTATGCAGAAATCATCTTTAGCTTTTGAAGCAACATTACAGATACGCAATAAAGTCCTTAAAGCTTATGAAGAAATCATGAACATGCCAGTGTAAGCACTGAAGAGATATAAGAGATATTAATTATGGAAAACGCAATTGCAGCACCCCAAAATCTTTCTGCGAACACGACTTCAGCGCCCTCACAGGTTGCGCCAAATCAAGGAGTACAGTCTCCACAGCAAGGACAGATTTTAACGTCAAACCCTAGTACTCAGAACTCCAGTGGGGGTGTTTTTGATGTTTTTTCACAACCGGCTATAAAAAAGGCTATGCCAGCGATTATCGCTTTGCTGACAATCGTAGTGTTTCTTTTGATTTACTCTTGGAGTCAAGTGCCCCCCTATCGAACAGTTTTTCCTGGTTTATCAGAGTCAGATCGGCAAGCAGCTTTTGAGGCTTTATCCTCGGCGGAATATAGCGCTAAAATTGATGTTCAAACTGGCGAGTTAAAGGTCCCGGCTGGACGTTATCATGAGGCAAGACTCTATCTATCGTCTCTCGGACTGCCCAAGAGCGCTGCTCTTGGTGGCATAGAGTCGCTTGGTCAAGACAACGCTATGACCACAAGTCAATTTATGGAGCAAGTTCGCTATGTGTCCGCTGTTGAGAGGGAGTTAGCTCTTAGTGTATCTAAAATTTCAACCATAGAGTCAGCCAGAGTACACTTAGCCTCACCAAAACAGAGCGTTTTTGTGCGAAATCGAGTGCCGGCTAAAGCGTCTGTTGTGGTTGCTCCCTACCCGGGACGATCAGTTTCTGATTCTCAGGTTCAGGCTATTGTTCATTTAGTAGCATCTAGTGTTCCCTACCTAGCAACAGAAGATGTTTCTGTTGTGGATCAGCGAGGACAATTATTGACCAATGATAACCGATTCTCGTCTATGCAAATGAATGCAGAACAGTCGTCGCATAAAGAGAGAATGGAAGATACTTACCGAGGTCGTATCGAGGCATTTCTAACTCCTGTAGTTGGTTCTGGAAATGTTCGCTCAGAGGTTGATGTACTGATAGATTTCACTGAGATCGAATCTACTTTTGAAGAATATGACGGTAATGATAATGGCCCTCGCGCTCGCTCTGAAGTATTAAGTGTGGAGCAAAATTCGTCAGCGGGTGCTATGGGCGTTCCGGGAGTATCTTCAGGT
>JAQWYJ010000094.1 GCA_029254005.1 Porticoccaceae bacterium
GAGACAATCATGGTTAACTGCAACCCTGAAACTGTATCAACTGATTTTGATACTTCAGATAGACTTTATTTTGAACCTATAACAGTCGAGGATGTTCTTTCAATTACTGATATTGAAAAACCTGAGGGAGTAATAGTTCAATATGGCGGACAAACTCCACTAAAAATTGCTCAAGAATTAGAAAAAAACGGAGTTCCTATTCTTGGAACTTCTCCAGACTCTATTGATCTGGCAGAAGACAGAGGGCGTTTTCAGGAATTTGTAAATAAACATAATTTAAAACAGCCTCCAAATGGTATCGCTACAAATATAGATGACGCTATGCAAGTTTCGGAAAAAGTAGGTTTTCCCTTGGTAGTAAGACCTTCTTATGTTCTAGGAGGCAGGGCGATGGAAGTAGTATATAAAAAATCAGATTTAGAAACTTATTTAGTTGAAGCTGTTCAGGCTAGCGCTAAAAGTCCTGTTCTTTTAGATGGTTTTCTAAATCAAGCTATAGAAATGGATATAGAAGCTGTATGCGATGGGCAAAAGGTTGTGATTGGAGGAATACTCCAGCATATTGAGCAAGCTGGAATTCATTCTGGCGACTCCGCATGCTCATTGCCACCCTATAGCCTCAATGAGAAAATTCAAGATCAGATGAGAGATATCTGTAAAAAGATGGCTCTCGAATTAGGTGTTTGCGGTCTAATGAATGTTCAGCTAGCTTTGCAAGATGAAAAAATTTATGTCATCGAAGTCAATCCTCGTGCCTCTCGCACTATCCCCTTTGTCTCTAAATGCATAGGCGCATCATTGGCTAAAATAGCGGCTCGATGTATGGTTGGGCAAACACTTCATGAGCAAGGATTTACACAAGAAATTGTGCCGCCCTATTTTAGTGTCAAAGAGGCCGTTTTTCCATTTAATAAGTTTCCTGGGATTGATCCGATTCTTGGGCCAGAAATGAAATCTACCGGTGAAGTTATGGGAGTTGGCACAACCTTTGCTGAAGCCTATGGTAAAGCGGAACTCGGCGCTAGCGACGAAATTCCTAGTAAAGGCCGCGCCTTTGTCAGTGTTAGAGAGCGCGATAAGGATCAAATTCCTGCGTTGGCAGAGAGTTTAGATGCGCTTGGCTTTAAATTAATTGCTACCAAGGGCACCGCAGCTATCATTGAAGCGTCGGGTTTCAATGTGCAGACAGTAAATAAGGTTAAGGAAGGTCGACCTCATATCGTTGATATGATAAAAAGTGATAACATTAGCCTTATTATAAATACCACCGAGGGTCGTCAGGCTATTTCAGACTCGGCAACGATTAGATCCAGTGCAGAGCAGAACCGCGTTTACTATACTACTACCATGGCAGGTGGACGTGCGGTTTGTGAAGCTTTGAAATTTGCCGGCGATATTAAGGTTAGAAGTCTACAGCAGTTGCACAAGGAAATTACCTAATGCAAAAAACAGCAATGACAGTGGCGGGAGAAGCTGCTCTTCGCAAAGAGCTTGAAAACCTTATAAAGGTAGTGCGGCCTAGTATTGTTGAAGCAATTGCCACTGCAAGGGAACATGGTGATTTGAAAGAAAATGCTGAATATCATGCTGCTCGTGAGCAACAGAGTTTCGCTGAAGGGCGTATTCAGGACATAGAGGCCAAACTGTCAAATGCCCAGGTGATTGATATTTCCAATATCCCTCAGGGTGATCGTGTTATTTTCGGTTCCTTAGTCACTATCATTAATGTAGAGACCGAGAAGACCACAAGCTACCGCATTGTTGGTGATGATGAAGCCGATGTAAACGCGGGAAAAATTTCTTATCAATCTCCTATTGCTCGAGCATTAATTAGTAAGGATATTGGTGATGTGGTCGTGGTCAAGGCTCCCAGTGGGGACGTTGAGTATGAGATTGATAACGTTGTATATCAATAGCCCATACTTACGAGCTGGCATTCAGTAAGAAAACCATTAGCGCTTTTTGAGCGTGAAGTCGATTTTCTGCTTCGTCCCAGACCACAGACACGGATTTGTCTTCCAGTAATTCTGCTGATACTTCTTCTCCGCGGTGAGCTGGTAAGCAATGCATAAATAGTGCGTTATCCTTCGCATGCTCCATAAGCTCATGATTTACTTGGTAGCGAGAAAATTTGTTTAGTCGATCTTCTTGCTCGCTCTCTTGTCCCATGGATGTAAATACATCTGTAGTTACCACATCAGCACCTGTCACCGCTACTACAGGATCTTGTGTAATTAACACAGAATCCCCAGCCTCGGCTAATAATTTGCTATCGGGCAGATAACCGACAGGACAAGCAATGTTGAGCTGGAAATCTAGCATGATGGCAGCATTAATCCATGAATTACACATATTATTGCCATCGCCAATCCAGGCAACCGTTTTCCCGGTTATTGAGCCACGATGTTCAACAAAGGTTTGAATATCGGCTAATAATTGACAGGGATGGTATTGGTCTGTGAGTGCATTAATTACTGGCACTGCAGAGTATTTTGCGAATTGTTCAATGTTTTCATGACCAAAGGTTCTGATCATCACGATGTCCACCATGCGCGAAATTACTCGTGCTGAGTCTTGTATAGGTTCACCACGCCCTAATTGAGTGTCTGTTGGTGACAAAAACAAAGAGTCGCCGCCCAACTGTGCCATTCCAGCCTCGAAAGAAACTCTTGTTCGAGTAGATGATTTTTCAAAAAGCATCGCCAATACTTTGCCCGCAAAAATCGGTTGCTGTGTATTCTCTCGATGGGCAGCCTTCATAGTTATAGCTGACTGGATAATGCTATTGAGTTCAGCAGTGCTGAGATCTCGTAAGGTCAAAAAGTGTCTAATGCTCATTGGGTTTTCTCTTGTTTAGTCGTTATCAAACTCACGAATTAGAGGGGCTAAAATATCTACAATTGTGTCTGCTTCTTCATCGGTCAGAATAAAAGGAGGTAGTAAGCGGATAACAGTGTCCGCTGTAACATTGATTATTAAACCTTTAGCCATGGCGGCAGAAAAAAGAGTCTTGCATGGTCTATCTAGCTGAATCCCAATTATACAGCCGCGCCCCCTAATATCTAAAACATGACTTGTAGAAGACAATTCTTTTTTTAGCTTATCAATGATTCGCTGGCCCACGATCGAGGCTCTGCTGAGCAACTGTTGCTGATCGATAGTTTCAATGGTTGCCAATGCCGCCGCACAGGCTAGTGGATTACCACCAAAAGTAGACCCATGATTGCCTGGTTGCATTAGATCAGTTGCCATACCTGCCACGAGGCAGGCACCTATGGGAACCCCGTTAGCAAGTCCCTTGGATGTAGTTACAACATCGGGGATAATTTTGCTGTGCTGATAACAGAAATATTCTCCAGTGCGGCCATTACCTGTTTGCACCTCATCGAGCATCATTAGCCAATGATGCTTATTGCAAAACTCTCGAAGTTTAAGAAGGTAGTTTTCAGCTGGAATCCTAATACCACCTTCACCCTGAATTGGTTCCACAAAAATTGCACATATGTTGGGATTATTTGCCGCGATTTTTTCCAAGGTTGGGATGTTATCAAAGGGTGCTCTAACAAATCCTGTCACAAGAGGTTCAAAGCCCGCTTGCACTCGGCGTCCTCCTGATGCACTTAATGTTGCTAAAGTTCGACCATGAAATGCATTATCCATGACCAGTATAGAGGGAAGTTTAATGCCTTTTTGGCGACCAAAAAGTCGTGCAGTTTTAATAGCTGCCTCATTTGCTTCAGCCCCAGAATTGCCAAAAAATACTTTGTTCATGCCAGATAATTGACACAGTTTTTCCGCCAAAGCATCTTGATTAGGTATACCAAAGAAGTTTGAGCAATGGATTAGTCTTTCTGACTGACTGGTAAGCGCTTTACTTACCTCTGGATGGGAATGTCCAAGTCCGCATACGGCGATACCAGAAAGAGCATCTAGATACTTGTTTCCGTTATTGTCCCATAGCCATGCTCCTTGGCCAGTAACCATAGTGGCAGCTCGTTGGCCGTATGTATTCATTAATGATGAAGTAGTCATTGTTGTATCCAAAGCTATACCAAGGCTAGTGCTGTTACGGCTAAAATAGAAAAGGGCAGCCGAGCTGCCCTTCATATCCATGATTAAAGCATAGCTTGGTTTTGTGATGCGGGCAAGGTGGTTAATTATGATTATTGAGGATCTATGGATAATTTATCCTCTTAACCCAATTACCTCTAGATTGCGATTTAATCAAAATATATTTACAGATATGTGTTACCCCAAGCTCAAAGGGTTTAAAATATCGACTAATGACATTACTTACACAGGCAAAAACACCATGGATATAATGGAAACAATTCGCGAACAGGTCGAAACTAATGCGGTACTACTCTACATGAAGGGCTCACCCAACCAACCGCAGTGTGGTTTTTCTTCGCAAACCGTACAGGCACTGATGGCGTGCGGTCAGCGATTTGCTTATGTTGATATTCTTTCTAATCCCGATATTCGCAGTAATCTACCAACTTATGGCAATTGGCCAACGTTTCCACAATTATGGGTGTCAGGTGAGTTAATTGGCGGTTGTGATATTGTTACTGAAATGCAAGAAAAAGGAGAGCTCAAGGCATTAATTGATGAGGCTCTCTCAGATAATATTTAATTTTATAAGTACGATATAGATTTTAATTTCAAATTCCGTTGCGATGATGCCATGAGTTTTCCTTAATTTTAGGGGAAACCCATGGCATGTAAACGCGCATACCTTCTTATAGTCTTTAATCTGAACTAAATTTGATTGCGAATGATAATAATTCTTATTATTGTTGATTTTGATAATAAGATTTATTATCATTCGCTTGCAGTGTGAGATTTAATGTTTTGACTTATGCCAAAGCATACAGTTGTTCTCATTTAAATGATGCTAATTAGCAAATTTGATTATTGCCACAACAGGGCACATCAGTTTGCTGAAATCCGATTTATAAAGGAAAAATTATGATTTCTAACTCAGTGTTTTCTAAATTACTTGTTGCGGTTTTACTTGCAAGCCTAGCAGGTTGTGGAAGTGGTACTAGCACTCCACCAGATGCCGATGGTGATGGTGTGGAAGACTCACTCGATGCGTTTCCCAATGATCCAAATGAAACTGCTGATTCCGATGGCGATGGTGTAGGTGACAACGCAGATGTATTTCCCAATGATGCCACCGAGACTACCGATGCGGATAGCGACGGTGTAGGTGACAATGGCGATAACTGCCCTGCGATTGAAAATGCTGACCAACTTGATACCGATGGCGATGGGTTAGGTGATGTCTGTGATGATGACATGGATGGTGACACTGTACTTAACGATGTTGACAATTGTCCGCTGGTTGCTAATGAAGATCAGGCTGATGCAGATGTCAATGGTCAAGGTGATGCCTGTGATGCTATGCCAACAGCTTATGTTTATGACAATGCCGCTTTTCCTGCATCTGATTCTTCTGTCAGTTATACCGGACAGACTGCGCGTCAAGTACTAATTGGTGATATGGCATATTACATGGCCAGTGTTTTAGCGGACGATACAGCGACCACGGCAGCTGAAAAAGAAGCAGATATGAAATTCTTTGTTTATGGCACTGATGCAGATGTGACTTCTACCTTAATTAGCACTTGGATTAAAGATGCCGACAATGTGACACTTACAGATGCTGCTACGTATGGAGATATTTCCTCTGGGAAGAATTTGCATAAAAAGATCGCTGGTGGCTGTGGTGATGGTTGTGGAGAAGAGTCTAAGCTTATAGGTGGTGAGTTCTTCGGTTGGAACTATGGAATCGTACCAACTACGCCCCTTGATCTTGTGGATCATTGGATAGCCGAGCAAGCGGAGCTAGCCTCTGACGGCGTAGCTGTTCAGGTAACGGACGCCACGGGTGCGACGTCATCTGCCAACGTTAACACCGATGCCCATGGTCGTAATTACCGACAATTAATGCAGAAGTTCTTGATGGGAGCGGTATCTTTTTCTCAAGGCACCAACGACTACTTCAAGACTAACTTCGCTGGAGCTAACTCAGACGGTGTCAACTATGTAGCTGCGCAAGACGGTAGCAAAAACTACACCTATGCCGAACACAAGTTTGACGAGGGCTTTGGCTACTACGGTGCTGCAAGAAATGCGTTGGACTACACCGATCTTGAAGCTAGGGCTAAGAGTGGTCGCGATGAATGGAAAAATGGGTATCATGACACCGATGGGGATGGAATGATCGATGTCCGCAGCGAATATCACTTTGGCCATGCACAAAACTGTGCCAAGCGTGATGTGGGCTCTGCATCTGGTCCTAACCCCACTGATTTTACCACTGAGGTTATGACCGCCATATTGGCTGCTCGACAGATTATTAGTAATGCAGCGAACAAGGCAAACCCTGAGTTGACTGAAGCTGAAAACACCAAGTTACAGGAGCACATTAAAATAGCATCTGTGACCTGGGAAAAATGTATTGCTGCCACTGCGCTACACTATGTCAACGATGTTATTGCTGACGTCAGTGAATACAGTAATGGTGCTCCAGCAAGCTTGAGTAATTTTGAAACTGTGGCTAAGCACTGGTCAGAACTCAAGGGCTTTGTGCTTAGTTTACAGTTCAGTCCCGTATCCCCTTTCCGAGATGAAACAGTGACTGCAGTTGATTTGGATGATCTGAAAATGGTCATTGAGTTGATCGGTGATGCTCCTGTTCTTGCAGATGGCAGCCAGAATGGTGTTGCTGCTAGTGGAGCGGCAGAAGACGCAGTATATGCATACATAGGTAAGCTTACTGAGGCGCGTGCAATACTTCAGGAAGCCTATGGGTTCTCCGGTGCGAACACACTTGCGTGGTAAATTGTGATTATATGGGTGCTTGCGAGTGATCTGAGAGCCCATAACAAAAGTAATAATATGACTCACATAAAGGTGGGTTGTTCTGGGCTAACTTCGGTTGGCCCTTACTTGTTTAAAGGTATTTAAAAATGAATCGACTGCAATCATTGTCTCCTCTTTTTCTTCTTGTATTTTTGACCGCTTGTGGTGGTGGCGGTGGGAGTTCAGCACCTGAAAATCCAGTTCAACCTCCTGCAGATACCACTGCACCAGTCATTACCCTTAATGGTGACAACCCCCAGGAAGTCGAGTTTAATGGGGAATATGTTGAGGCCGGTGCATCAACGGACACTGGGGAGACGGTGGTAATTGATTCCAGTGCAGTGAACACTTCTACTGTTGGCAGTTACGAGGTGACCTACAATGCCAGTGATGCCGCGGGTAACCAAGCGGTTGAGCAAACTAGAACAGTCAACGTTGCTGATAATGGCTCAGGTGACGTCACTGCGCCAGTGATTACCCTAAATGGCGATAATCCGCAGACGGTTGAGCTTAACGGAACCTATGTAGAGGCGGGAGCTACTACTGATACCGGAGAGCAGGTTGATATCGATAGTTCAGCAGTGGATACCTCCGCGGTTGGAAGTTATGAAGTCATTTATACAGCCACTGACGCGGCTGGGAATGCTGCTACACCGGTGGTTCGTACTATCAATGTTGTTGATTCTTCCGCCGCCGCCACTAAATTGTCGGTTTTAACGTCAATCGTTGATCAAATTGTAATTCCAAATTACAAAGCATTATCTGACGAAGCCGCTGCTTTTTCTGCCGCTGATGGACCAGTCGCCGCTTACTGTGATGCCTTAGAAACGGACACTGAAGCCACAGCATTGGCGGATGCTCAGGATGCATGGAAGTCTGTCATGCACGAGGTGCAGAAAACAGAACTACATATTATTGGGCCAGCGGCAAAGAATAACTCGTCCTTGAGAAATCGGGTCTATTTTTATCAAGAAAAAGACAATTCGGTTGATACCCTGTCCACTTGCGCCACAGATGCGGCTGTGGTTAATGCGAATTCCCAATCGGATTTTCAAGTATCTGCGACACCAAACAACCAGAGAAGCTTGAGTGCAATTGAGTACCTGCTATTCAATACTAATCTAGATCATACCTGCTCTTCAAATGTTCCAGCGGTGGCTGATTGGAATGCGCTGTCTGACGTAGAAAGAAAATCTCAGCGTTGTGTGCTCAGTGCGCTTATCGCTGAGGATGTTGCCGTCAATGCTGAACAGATCCATGCTGATTGGGGGCCATATCGCGACAGCTTTGTAAATCCAGATGAAATCGGTACCACTTTTGAGTTGATGACCGATGGGCTGTTTTACTTTGAAAAGCATACTAAATCTGCCAAGCTCAACGGCCCTTTAGGAAATGATGTGGTCTGCCCAGACGATCAGTTGACCTGTCCTGATTATATAGAGTCTCCTTACAGTGAGATGTCGCTGGAGCATATCAAGGTGAACACAGAGCAGTTTATGGAAATTTTCTCCAGTGGCCTCGATGAACTGGCCGATGAGATTGCACCGGGATCCTGGTCCAACACCTTCAAGGGGCTGATTAACGATGTTATCGATAAGATCAATACGATTCAAGCGTCAAATCCTGATGATTCTCTGAGTGACCAGGTGGCCAGTATCACATCGACTGATGATCGGGCAGCTTGTGATAGTGCTTACGGAAGTCCAGATACTGAATCTGAGTTACCGATGTGTAGTCTAGGTGGTTTGGTGAAGCGAGTCACCGACGATTTAAAAATTGATTTTGTTACCTACCTCGGCGTACGTTTGCCCGATAGTGCTGGAGGAGATAACGATTAAAATCTTTAAAAATACATTTGTATGTTTGTTTTTTGTGTTCACATCGGTCAACGCAACGTCGAATGTCCCTGACCCAGTCATCAAAGAAGTATTGATTATTGGTACCAAAGAGGAAAAACAACGCCTGCCAGGATCCGCTATTCAGATTAGTGCAGAGGACTTAAGCAAGCAGAGTTACAGCGACTTAAACCAGATTGTTAGTTCGGTGCCTGGTGTTTACGTGCGAGAAGAAGATGGTTATGGCCTGCGTCCCAATATTGGTATAAGAGGTGCTACATCAGATCGTAGTCAAAAAATTACCCTGATGGAAGATGGTGTTCTGATTGCCCCGGCTCCATATACCGCACCGGCTGCTTACTATATAACCAATGCATCCCGACTATATGCTTTGGAAGTTCTAAAAGGGCCCTCTGCTATTCAATCAGGACCGCATACTGTCGGTGGCGCTATTAACTTAGTGACTAGGCCTGTTCCCAAGGAAGATTTCAATGAAATAGATCTAACCTTCGGGTCTGATGGCTATCAAAAGATCGCCGCAACGTCAGCCTATGTAGGCGATAATATTGGTGTTCTTTTAGAAGGGCTTAGGTATGGCAGTGACGGATTTAAAGAACTTGACGGCGGTGGAGACTCCGGTTTTACTCGCAATGATGTCAACATAAAAACACAATGGACACCAGAAACAGACTTGTTACAAACTCTAACGATAAAGTTAGGATTTGCCGATGAGGATGCCAATGAAACCTATTTGGGTCTTACCGATGATGATTTTTCGGCTTCGCCAGAAAGACGTTATGCTGGTTCTCAATTGGATCGTTTTCAGTCACAGCATCGCCAGATTCATTTAAGTCACTTACTTTACTTAAAAGATGGTTTAGAGCTTAGTACGAAACTGTACCGTAATGAGTATCATCGATCTTGGAATAAAATTGGTGGATTTATAGATGGGCCAAAGGTGCAGGATGTGTTGAACCAACCTGGTGCCTACACGAGCGCCTATAGAATTCTGCAAGGATTACAGGATTCAGTTGTAGGTGATTTCACAGATCTTACTATTGACGTTACCGATAATGACCGCGAGTACAGCTCTCAAGGTATTCAATTTGATATCACAAAAAATGCAGATCTTTTTGGCTTTCAGCATAGTGTAAAGTTAGGCCTTCGTTATCATCAGGATGATGTACGACGCCGGCATCAGACCCGTAGTTATCTAATGCGCGCTCAAAACTTGGTGTCTGATGGGATAGCTCGACCTTTGAAAACTAATAATTATGCTCAAACGGATGCCTTTGCTGTTTGGCTTTCGAATGACATTTCTTGGTCCAGCTGGACGCTCAATGTTGGGGTCCGTCATGAAGACATAAGCGGGAGCGTAGATGATAAATTAGCTGGTACGTTGTTAGAGAACACACAATCAATTACTGCGCCGGGGCTCGGATTACATAGGCAGTTGACAGAAAATCTCGGTTTTCTAGCTGGCATTTATGTAGGTTTTTCTCCGTCTGGGCCAGGAAAGTCTGGCGCAGAATCTGAAGAAAGTGTGAATGTTGAGTATGGGTTTCGTTATTTAGCCGATGATTTCTCTGGGGAGCTAATTGCATTTAAGAGTGATTATGATAATTTACTTGGGCGATGCAGAGCATCTGACTCTGATTGTCAGGTTGGACAAGAATTTAGTGGCGGAAATGCTGAAGTGAGTGGCGTTGAGTTGACTGCTCAGGGTCAATACGAATTGAACGATGCGTTTTTATTAACTTCTCAACTCAACTACACCTATTCAGAGTCTAAATTTAAGAGCACTTTTTTCTCGCAGTTCTCCCAATGGGGTCTTGTTAGTAAAGGTGATGAATTACCTTATATTCCAAAGCATACGAGCTCTTTGAAATTCGGCATGGAGAGCGATCAGTGGGGGCTTGATATAGCGGTCAAATATCAACATGGAATGCGCGAAACCCCTGGTTCATCGGTTTCTGGGGACGGACTACATACTGATAACCTCACCACTATTGATGTTTCTGCGGTCTGGTTTACCAACAAAGACATTGATATAAAATTACTAGTGAGAAATATAACTGATGAGTCTGCAATTGTGTCTCATCGACCTTATGGTGCAAGACCGAACCTGCCGCGGACATTGTTAGCGCAAGTGAAGCTTCGGTTCTAGGGTCTAGGAGAAGATTCTGTTTGAGCTACTAATAGCCCCAGCTGAAAAATTCATAGATCCTTCTGAAAGGGTCTACTGGGGATATATGCTAAGCGCGTTGGTTATAGCTTCCTTGGTTGTAACTCGTCAAGAACGGCACTTCAATCCGTTGGATCAGCTGCGCCGGTTGTTTAATCCAGCTTACTGGTTGTCTAGATCAAGTCTCTACGATGTATTTCTATTGATTTTCAACACAGTAATGCGATTGACATTAATCGTTCCATACTTAGGTTCTCATTTGGCCGTTACTGTTTTGGTTGGTGGATTTTTACAGGAGCATGTAGGGGACGCGCCTGACTTACATTTGGGATGGTTGTGGATTGCTATAATTTTTAGTGTTTCCTTCTTGATCTTAGATGATCTAAGTCGATTCTTGTTGCACTTCTGTATGCATCGTTTTGACATTCTGTGGTATTTTCATAAAACGCACCATAGTGCTACGGTCTTAACCCCCTTAACTATTTTTAGAGTGCATCCAGTAGAGCATTTTTTATATTTTAGTCGGCGATTAATGGTTTTTGGATTTATTACGGGGATATTTATTTGGTTGTTCTCCAATCGACTTTCTGGATTACAAATTTTAGGAGTTGACATGTTTGGGGTGTTGTTCAATTTTGCGGCAGCAAATCTACGTCACTCACACATCTGGATTTCATTCGGCCGTCTAGAAAGAATTTTTATAAGCCCCGCGCAACACCAAATCCACCACAGTGTGGGCAGCAGCCACGTGAATCTTGGTAGTATATTCTCGTTCTGGGACGGTTTACTGGGCACTAGAATGTATTCAGGTAAGAAGCGAGACCTAGAGTTCGGCTTAGATGTTGAAAAGGATCTAAAAAAAGATCAATCCAGCGATACCATTACCATAAGTTCCAAAGCCTTAACTTAGTTCGCTAGTTTCAGATCAGGAGGTATTATGCTTACTCTTCCATGGACGTCTAATATCTTCTCTTATAATAGTAAACTGTCCCGTTTTTCGATCTTCTAAATAATGATCAAGTGCAACTTCAACCATGGGAAATGCAAGTTGAGACCATGGAATATCTGCTTCATCAAATAAGGCGACTTCTGATGATTCTGAGGTAGGACCATACCTTGGTGTCTCTAGTTCAGCACGATAAAACATATAAACTTGATTGATTTGTGGAATATCAAATATTGCATAAAGCGCTGGGTTAATGACTTTCGCCAGTGATTCTTCATAGCATTCTCTTAATGCTCCCTCTAGGGTCGACTCACCATTCTCTAAAAATCCTGCGGGCAGCGTCCAGTAGCCATCTCTTGGTTGAATTGACCGTTTACACAGCAGGATTTTATCGTTGTATGTTGGCAAAATTCCGGCAATAACACGAGGGTTTTGATAATGGATTTCACCACATTTATCACACACATAGCGCAACCGGTTGTCTCCGATGGGAATCTTTTGGGTAATCGAATTACCGCAACTAGAACAAAATTTCATTAAATACTCAGTAAATAGGTCTGACTGGGTATAATGCACAAATGCTGACGACTATTGCAAATCACTTTGTGAAATTTCCACTCAAAAAGACTCTTCCTGTTGAAGGTCGTATGACATCGGCTGCAGTTTTGGTCGTTCTTTGGGGTTCAAACGATGATCCCAAGGTAATTCTTACTCAAAGATCTGAACATCTTAAATCTCATGCTGGAGAAGTAGCATTTCCTGGCGGTAAATGGGATCCTGAAGATACTGACCTGCTGCAAACTGCGCTGAGAGAAACATTTGAAGAAATAGGGCTGTCATCTTCTGCGATAAGACCGGTCGCAACCTTGCCCTCTGGGTCGCCAAGACTACGCGATATTCAGGTAACGCCCTTTGTTGCAATTGCCGATGACGAATTATTCCTAAAGCCGCAAGAAGACGAGATTGCCGCTATTTTCCATACTCCTCTTAAGGCTTTTATGGATGTTAATTCATATGAATATCATGAAATGAAAGTAGGTAGCGAGTTTGGCGGTGGAATGGTACGCTTTCCATTTCTGATGTTTGAGGGATACAAAATTTGGGGTTTTACATTAAAAGTAATCGTTGATCTGTTGAATTCGACATTGAATGCCGGTATCGATTTAGAGTACCCCTGGGTGGTTAATGAACAAGACGTAGAATAAAGGCGCGAAAAATGATTTATCGAATAGGCAAGGATACTCCACAAATTCATAGTAGTGTTTTTGTGGCTAAGAGTGCTGATGTAATGGGAAAAGTGACTCTTAGAGAGCATTCTAGTGTTTGGTTTAATGCGGTAATCCGAGGCGATTGCGATCTTATTGAAATTGGAAAACGTAGTAATGTCCAAGATGGTGCTGTACTGCATGCAGATCCGGGCCAGCCGTTGAAGATTGGTGAGGATGTGACCATTGGGCATCAAGCTATGGTTCATGGGCGAGAGATCGGTGACCGAACGCTTATAGGTATTCAAGCAGTGGTTTTAGATGGAGCGGTTGTTGGTAGTGATTGCCTCATTGCGGCGAATGCATTGGTGAAAGCGGGTGCGGTCATTCCTGATGGCTCTATGGTAGTGGGGTCACCAGGAAAGATTATTCGTCAGACCGATGAAAATATGCGCGCCTTTTTTTTGGCGGGGGCGGCGATGTATGTCAAGAAAGCAGCGGCCATGTGTACTGATTTAGAGGAAGTTGAGCGTTGAGTTTAGAGGATAAAGAAATATCGCCCTGCGTAGCAATTTGTCGTCTTAATGAGGACGATATGTGTACCGGTTGTTACAGAATGAGTAATGAAATCACTGATTGGGGTTTTTTACCGATGGAAAAAAAACGTCAAGTACTGAGTCTTTGTGATAAGCGACGAGAGCTACTTGCTTAAGTGTGGATTCTTCAATCCTCAGCAAATTTAATTGGCTTTATGCATGTCACAGAGACCTTTTTTACCATAGTGTCTGATATCTCCTCGGTTTCAAATCGATAACTATCTAAGACAAAGCTGACATTTCCATCAGGGATGCTTTCGATATGTTCAAAAACTAAGCCGTTGAGGGTTTTTGGTCCATTCGTAGGTAGATCCCACCCTGTAGCTTTATTTATCTCTCTAATAGTGGCGGTACCATCAATGGTATAGCTGCCATCAGAGGTGGGGGTGATTTCGTCATCATCATCTGCAGTGTTTGTCGTAAAGTCACCTACAATTTCTTCTAGTATATCCTCAAGTGTTACGAGACCTTGCACCTCACCATACTCGTCAACAACAATTGCGAAACGTTTTTTAGTCTTTTTGAAATTCAAGAGTTGATTTGTCAGCGTCGTGCTCTCAGGAATAAAGTAGGGATCTTCTGCAAAGTACTGAAGAGCGCCATGGGTAATATCATTAGATCGAAAGATTTGATTGGCTTTGCGACCGTGAAAAACACCCACTATGTTGTTTATATCACCCTTGAAAATTGGTTGTCGAGAATACTCAGATCCAAGTATAGCTTTGGTAAGAGAATCAATACTATGCTCTAAATCTAGACCCTGTACTTCGTTTCTGGGGATCATAATGTCCTCAACAGTAACATTTTCTAAATCAAGGATTCCTTTCAACATACCCTGATGACTGTCAGATAACTTATGACCGGATAGATCAACAAGAGACTTTAGTTCCTCTGAATCTAGGCCATCATCACGATCTTTTTTAGGGTCAAAGCCAAGTAGTATAATAACCCCGTTGGTCAACTTATTGATCATCCAAACTAAGGGCGAAAAAAGTTGCAAAAGGGGTTTAAGAATGTGGCTCGCTTTAAATGCGAACCATTCGGGATTTTGTGCGGCAATTGTTTTCGGTGTCACTTCTGAAAAAACCAATACCATTATCGTCAGCGACGCTGTAGCCACCCAGGGGGCCGCTGATTCGCCAACGTAAAGTATTGCCAGCATGTTGGCAATAATTGCAGCCAAAATATTAACAGCATTGTTACCGATTAAGATAAGTCCAATCAACTTATCTGGTTTTGCCAGTAGTTTTGCCGCACGCCTCGCTCCCGAGCTTCTTTTTCGCTGATGACGTAAGCGATATCTATTCAAGGCCATCATGCCAGTTTCTGACCCTGAGAAGAAAGCTGAGACCAGCAACAGAACTATAAGAACTAACCAAAGAATTAGGGGGTCTGAACCATCCAAATTTAAACATCCATTACAATTTCAAACGCTTATGTTGTATCACTTGATGGTATTTGGCAACTAGCATTTTAATGAGAATCATCAAGCGTCTAGGTTAGGATAAATTCTAAAACCACTTTGCTGCCAACATAGCCCATTAATATCGCAATGAACCCGACCCAGCACCAACTAATTGCCTTGATACCTCTCCAACCGCGGTAATGTCGTCCCCAAAGCAACATGGCATAGACGATCCAAGCAACCACACTCAGAGTGGCTTTGTGTATCAATTTTTGATCAAACATATTCTCGTAGAACAAAAAACCACTCACTAATGACAAGGTGAGTAGAATTTCGCCGGCCCAAATTAGTTCAAACAAAAACGTTTCCATTGTTTGCATGGGAGGAAAAGTTCGCATTAGCCAATTTTGTCGTTTATGTTTGAGGTGCCAGTTTTGATAGCCGGTTAACAGGGCGTGCAATGCGGCAATAGCCAGCAAACTATAGGCAAGAATAGAAATAAGCACATGAATTTGAATATGAGCCGATATCAGCGCCACTGGTTTGGTGCCGGGGATCGTCAATGCCGCGACCAGGCTAAGCGCGGATAGTGGAAATAGCACCAGGCACATACTATACAAGTGCTTCCTTTGACCACTAATAAAAACGATTAAATTAATAATAAATGCAACCAAAACAAATATGTTAAATAAACTTAGATCAAGCCCTTTAGACGGAAATAGAAGCTGTACAGCCACAGCAGCATGCAACATGATAGCCGTGCCGGTGATTGCTTGAAGAACTATGGTGCCGGCAAAGGGTTGTTTTAGTAGTTTGGCTAATAGGTAAAAAAAGCCTGCTACATATAAGAAAACCGAAGTGACACCTAATATTGACTGGAGCATGATTTAAATCGATAAATTATGTACGCAGAGTGTGGCATATTAGGCGCTTAGGGTGAAGAGAAGTGTGTAATTATTGTTATAATAGTTACTGATAAACATCAATTAGGAATTTCCGTAATGGCTATGTTTGAAAGTTTAAGTGATCGACTCTCTTTGAGTTTAAAGAAAATGTCTGGGAAGGCGAGTCTCAGTGAAAAAAACATACAAGAGACGCTGCGTGAAGTGCGTATGGCTTTACTGGAGGCTGATGTTGCATTACCTGTGGTCAAAACCTTTGTAGAAAAGGTTAAAGTCCGAGCTTTAGGTACAGAGGTCGCTAGCAGTCTTAATCCCGGTCAGCAATTTTTAAAAGTTGTTCAGGCGGAACTTGAAAGCGTCATGGGCGAGGCGAATGAATCTCTTAATTTAGCCGCACAGCCGCCAGCGGTGGTTTTGATGGCAGGATTACAAGGAGCTGGTAAAACTACCTCTGTGGCAAAATTAGCACGTTTTTTACGTGAACGTGAAAAGAAAAAAGTTATGGTAGTTTCCGCTGATGTTTATCGTCCAGCAGCAATTGAGCAACTCAAAACATTGGCAGCGGACGTTGATGTCGAATTTTTTCCCAGTAAACCAAATCAAAAGCCCGTAGATATTGTGGCAGCTGCTATAGCTGCTGCTAAGACCCAGTTTTTTGATGTGCTAATTGTCGACACAGCGGGGCGGCTGCATGTTGACGGTGAGATGATGGATGAAATAAAACAGGTTCATAAAGTAGCTAATCCCGTTGAGACGCTATTTGTCATCGATGCCATGATTGGGCAGGATGCAGTCAATACTGCGCAAGCGTTCAACGACTCTTTGCCACTAACAGGTGTTATTTTAACTAAAGTTGATGGTGATGCTCGAGGTGGAGCAGCACTGTCAGTTCGGCAGGTCACTGGTAAGCCGATTAAATTTATGGGTGTTGGTGAAAAAACTGATGCGCTTGAGCCGTTCCATCCTGAGCGAATTGCGTCTCGTATTTTAGGGATGGGTGACGTGTTGTCTCTCATTGAAGATGTTGAGCGCAAGGTAGATAAAAGGAAAGCTGAGAAATTAGCACAAAAAGTTGTTAAGGGTAAGCGCTTTGATCTGGAGGATTTGAGGGATCAGCTTCAGCAAATGAAGAGTATGGGTGGAATGGCAGGGATGATTGAGAAATTACCAGGTATGGGTAATATGGCTCAGATGGCTCAACAAAATAATGCCAGCAGCCAGTTTGATAAGATGGAATGTATTATTAACTCCATGACCCAAAAGGAACGCAAAAATCCAGATATTTTAAATGGCTCTCGAAAGCGACGAATTACTGCTGGCTCCGGTACAAGCATACAGGATCTAAATCGTTTGCTTAAGCAACATAAGCAAATGGGTAAAATGATGAAGAAAATGAAAGGC
>JAQWYJ010000120.1 GCA_029254005.1 Porticoccaceae bacterium
GGGTGCCCGCCGATTTTCGAGCAATATAGCTCCCTTTTTCGGGTAGCGCCGCTGAGGGGCAGAAGGGTATTGGCAGACTGCGCAACAGTGCTATTTCAGCATCAAACCGATCTTGGGAATGATAGTTTTCAACAGGTTCTTGCCAAACAGTATCACCAAGGTCAGTTGTGCCATTATCGATGTGGGTAAAGACTCTCTCAATAGCCTCCTGTTCATTTAACAGTGACACCGTCGGAATAATATTGGACTCTGGCTTTGAAGATAACATTGGGGAAACCTACTTTAAATTTTCAGACAGTTAGATTGAGTAATGCTGCTAATAAATTGAGCGTCATCGCTGACACTTCTCCTGGCCACTAAGGTACCTTCAACGGGCGATTAGGTCAACCTTAATATAGATACTATATATTAGAATATTGGTTAATTTTAATTTATGAAGTCAGCTCACTCGATTCCAAACTAAAGAGTATCGATTGTTAGAGAAGGCACCGAGGACAATGAGGTCTCAGCGAGTTATTTTTAAATCGCTATTAGGCCACCCAGGATAAAACATACCGAGGAGTCTATAGTTTATATATGATTACCTCCGATAACACTAAAGTTTTCTACTGCGGCATTAGATGCACCCGAGGCAAACTTCGCTATTAGTCTTGCTACTTTACGCCCCGTAAAAAGTAGATCAGATCATGTTCCCTGTGAATACCGCCTTGATGTATCACCTCTATAACAAATATTGATATATCTAAACTATGAACCTATCGTTTTGGCGAGTTTTTGAAATCGTTAGTTGAATGCAGCGTGTTAGAATTTCAAACACTACGTTATATTCGAGCACGGAAAATTTCAACCACAAAGCATACATTGGAGCATGCAGTTGCAATGGATATGATCAGACCTATTGGCGGATCTAACATTAGTCTTTTCCAATTATATCCCCATTACCGAAGGCTGAAACTACGTGGTAAGAATGTACTGATCAAGAGCTGAATTACTCAATGGCACTTCGATATTTCCCACAGTTACCGACATAAAGTAATACTAATATCATAATCAGAGGCAGCGGTAGTATCATGACTAACCAATAGCAAAATCCTGTGTTGTGATCGCCGCATGTGGCGACTCATCCATCAATAAAGCAGCCACAGGGGGTATCTTCATTACCCAATTAATGCCCGTATTGGCAGCCAATGAGCTGTAGTGGTTAGAACTCTATAACAGTACCGAGGCCTCGATCAACCTGCAGGGTTGTGAAATCACTAATTCTCAGGACCAGGCGCTTACCATTACCAATAGGCTGGTTTTGAAAGCTCTGCAATATGCAATGGGTGCCAGTCAAAACCCTACATCAGACTTCACCTATCAGTCTGATCTATTTGATTTAGCTCCAGCCGGCGGCATAAGGCTGACTAGCAATGGTAACCTTATTGATAAAATGACTTATCAAATTGGCCTGCCGACCATTGCAACAACAGCCAGATCTTGGCAGTTAATACCGGATACAGATAGCAACCAAGCCTAGAGTGTTGAGGCAAATGACAAGGTAGAAAATTGACGTTACACCATTTTGACAGAAGATTAGATGACTGGAGATTGGCGATTTGCGACGCCAGAAAGAGCCGACTCGGTCTGCGAATCGGTTATATCCTATGTGAGTTATAACGATCAAGAGTCAGTGTTGATTGAGAGGGTTGATTTGGCTGCAACGCTAAAGCTTGCAGAGGCAAAATTTACCCACGAATTATCCACTTCAGAATTACCAATGTGGGCGATTAGAATCCAAGTGGTTACACTTGAAATTGCAGCTAAAATAGCCCAGTTGTGCTTCGATAATATCGAGATGCTCTGTACTAGAGAGCCATTTACTATCATCGGCTGGAACCATGCCATATGGCATTTTTCATGGGCAATCTCTCACCAATATCGCCATGGTGACACCGCAGTCAAAGCCTCATTACAGCTAGCTTACAAAGGAGCAATTACCCGATCAGAAACCCTTGAGCGCTGCAACCATATCGCGATTCACCACATTCGAAATGATACTGTGGTGATGGGCGATATTCATACGCTAGCTCACAATCGTATACAGCAGCTTGTTGTGGCGCCAGGCAATCGAATACCGGCAAAGCTTTGCAGACAATGAAGAAAATAAAAAAATGTCTTTACACTAAAAACAATTGATATTGTGTACCGAGTAAACACTTTCCTTGGAGATTTTTTGTAAGGAAGTTTTTAAAACTATTAATCAATCGACACCGTCTCTCTCCGCGCTGGAGGCTGCAAGTTAGGGTGCTATTTTTTTGGTTTATCGCTATGTTAGCGCCTATCGTCTCATCTGATTCCACAGCTGAATTTTTAAGAATATACCAAAGTTGACTCACGTGGCTTTAAAAGTTAGCCTTACTTTTATTGGTATAATCGTCAATAACAGTAAATCATCTTTAAAGCTTGTAATTATAGCCTTAAAAGGCGATTAATATTTTACTTACCACTAGCGTTATGCCTCGTTAACAACAAATATAAGGGATTTAATTGATGAAATACCTAATACGGTTTATTGGCGGTCTTGTTTTGGTTATGGTCGTTGTGGCAGGAGTGGCCTATGCCTATCTGGCACCAGAGAGTAAACCAGCCCCAGTGGCATCCGATAATACCTTGATCAATCTAGATACTGGTGACATTATCGGCTATCAAAATAGCCTTGGAGCGTCGGTATGGCGTGGTCTACCTTTCGCTCAACCACCAGTTGGCGATTTGCGCTGGCGTGCTCCGCGACCCCCAGCGCCTTGGCAACATCCAAAGCAGATGTTAAAGGCTGGACCAGATTGCGCCCATCAGGCCAACAACACATCACTGGAAAAGAACCTTATCAATGGCAGCGAAGACTGCCTATATCTGAACGTCTTTGCTCCCGAAAACGCCAAAGATCGACCGGTGATGTTTTGGATTCATGGAGGGGCTAATAACGGAGGCACAAGTAATCATCCAATGTTAGATGGTTCTCAACTGGCATCTCAATTTGATGTGGTAGTG
>JAQWYJ010000030.1 GCA_029254005.1 Porticoccaceae bacterium
ATCTGCTCTCCAAGGGGCGACTGTTTGGCGCGCAAATGGTCGGCTGGCTAAAAGATAATCACTGGCTTGACCTAGCGCAGCACGCCAACAGTCAGGCCAACGCGCTAGCCACTCAGATAAGCTCTTATGACGGTGTCAAACTGGCATGGCCGGTGCAATCAAATGAGCTTTTCGTGATAATGCCCAAGGCCATGGCACAGTACTTGCGCGAGGCTGGAGCAGAATTTTATGACTGGTATGAGAGTACTTTGCCCCCCGGCACAGTGTTAACCGAAGACCAGACATACGTCCGACTAGTGACCTCCTTTGTTACCCAAGACAGTCAGCGTGAGGAATTTTGCGGTCTCATAAGTCGGTATTTATCTAGTCACATCTAATGCCCTGAGCGACGCGAGTTTTACGGGCATCTTTTGGGAGGTCCACAGAGATGCAGCATTCAATAGAGAGACACCTAAGAAGTGCTTTGGTTTGAGTGGCAGTTATTATCTGTAAAGGGGGCCTAGCAAAATAGATAAAGTTGCGAATTTGATATTTTTCTGAGCGTACTCTAAGCGTCTAAACGCAAATCTTATTCTGAAGGTTGTAGGAAAAGTCCCTCGTTGCAATGTGGTTTATACTTATCTGAGTAGATCGGCTATTAATAAATGCCTTGCCCCGGCCAATTATTTTAACTATTTGTTTTTAGTCTTACTTCAACATTAGGTAACTAAGAAAATGGCTTTTTTACTTCGTTTTGATTGATATACCAACAATTTCATTCATATTTAGCCCTAAATTGATAGCAATGTATGTTTTTTAAACATTGAGGCCCCGTGCGGACACAAAGAACCCTCGTTCAACTTTACTGGTATTGATATTGTTGGCATCATGGTATAACTTTGAAATTACCTCTCCTGATAAACACTCATTAAATCACTATTACGTCGACGAAGCGGCACTTATTAAAGTAGACACAGGGGACCCGATTAATAGTCACGCAGCTGCATTGTTCAAAGAGAAGTGAATTCCGCCTTATTTGGCCATCATTCCTTCATTAGCAATACATGGAGGCGTAAATTACAGCATAGAACAAAATGCCAGTGAGCTTTTTAATCACTGGAGTATAGGTTGGCAAAATCTTAACTATAGTCTGTTGTTACTTATTTCGAAGGAGGACCGTAAGGCCCGTATTGAACTTGGTGCTAATTGGGACAGAGAATATGACTATCAAGCCAAGCAGGTGGGCTAGTAGTTAGTGATTCGCATATTGAAAGGAAAAACTTTATGTTAAAAAAACTTTTGGGGTTAGCCCCCAAACTCGAATCGGATGGTTCGTACTCGCCGTCAGCCATTGCTCTGAAACTAGCGACTTCCGATACGTCAGATTACAAAGAAGTCGCATATAGTCCGGTTAATGATACAAAGCGAAAAGTCTTAGTCTTAGCGACCGAGCAAAAGAATATGGAAATGAGAAATGGAAAGTTGTTTTCAACAGGTAACCACCCTGTTGAAACTCTGGTACCCATGCTGCATCTTAGAAATGCAGGTTATGAGTTTGAGATAGCAACACTTAGTGGTAAACCTGCCATTATAGAAATGTGGGCATTTCCTCAGAAAGATGAACATGTAAACTCTATTTATAGTGAATATAAGAAGCAGTTTGAGAACCCCACTAGTCTGGATAGTCTTGTTGCTAACGGGCTGAGTGCTGAAGACTATGCAGCAGTATTTGTCCCCGGTGGTCATGGTGCGATGTTAGGTCTCCCTGAAGATCAATCTGTTGGTTCTGTTTTAAAGTGGGCGCATGACAACGATGTGTTCACAATTTCTATCTGCCATGGTCCAGCTGCTTTCTTATCAACTTGCACCAGTGATTCAGAGTTCTTATATCAGGGTTATAAAATGGCTGTTTTTCCAGATTCAGTCGATGCACAAAGCCCTATGATTGGCTACTTACCGGGTAAGATGCCCTGGGGGTTGAGTGATAAGCTAAAAGGGCTTGGCGTTGTGTTGGCAAATAGTAAAGCAGACAATACCGTGTGCCGTGACCGATCATTGATTACAGGAGCAAGCCCACTAGCAGCTGATGCCTTAGGAAGATTAGCTGTAGAAACCTTAACTTCCTCACGTAATTAACAGGCGGTTCAATCTGAGATCTACTGCGTTGCTCGTTTTTTGCTTTTTCGGTTCCCTAGCACAAAATAGACTACTCCGTTTAGCCGGACCTTATGTTTCTTCTAATATAAGCTGGCGACCAACCAAATAGGGATTTAGAATGATTCAAACATTGATAAATTGGGCAGAAATTATCGGTGGACTCGCTGTTGTTATTTCGCTAATTTTTGTAGCAATTCAAATTCGAGCATCTGTGATCGCGTCAAATGAAGAAACATGGAGGATCTTTCACAGGGGAACCAGAGACTACGAAACGTTCACTCCAGAGGATAAAGCAAGGTTCGGGTTTTTGATATCCATGTATTTTGGAATTATAGAAACTTTACTGAACTATAGAAAAGTAGGGCTATTTAATGATTCTGAAACCCATGAAAGAAACTTGGATCAGGCATATGCGCTTTTTATCAAGCCCGGTGTGCAAGCATGGTATTCCAAATCTAAAGGACGAGTGTTTGCTCCTTCGGTAGAAAGCTATATGGTGGAACGACAATCTCGACACAGAGATACTGATACACAAAACATATATGAAAAATGAAGGCAGCGATTCACCTCGCCCCAATTATTAAGGGTGTTACGGGGTTAGATAGATTTGGACAACTGCGATGATTCAACAAAGTATTAGGACCTAAAATGAAAACAATTGGTAATTTAATTTGGTTTTTATTTGGTGGACTTGTTATGGGGTTGGCTTGGTTCTTTTTCGGGCTATTGGCTTTTATAACTATCATAGGTATTCCTTGGGGAAGAGCCTGTTTTGTGATGGCAGGCTTCTCATTATTTCCATTTGGCAAAGAAGCAATAGCGCGTGATGAGTTGACTCTTACTGAAGATATCGGCACTGGTGGTTTTGGTGTACTAGGAAATATAGTCTGGTTTGTGTTTGCAGGATTTTGGTTGGCAATATGCCATGTGTTGTCAGCAATAGTATGTTTTATTACTATTATTGGCATCCCATTTTCTTTACAACATTTAAAACTTGCCGGAATTTCAATTGCACCTATCGGAAAAACAGTAGTATCAAAAGAAATTGCTGCCGCAGTGCGGAATGCACATGCAAAAGCAGTGCTTGTAAATATGAGATCAAGCACCTGACGAACCAATTAAGTTCGAGACTACTAAAGCTTACCTCGTTGCCTTTAGCAATGTAATCTTGCAAGCTTTAATCTGCCCGTTACTGAGGCATTCGGGGTAAGCGAACAGCACAAAAGGAAAAACATGATAACAATTGAAAAAGATACAAAAGCCGAAGAGATATTTATTCACGCAGCCCCTGAGGATCTTAGAGGCTTTGCTAAAAAGCTCTGGCAGATGTCAGAAAAAGCGGAGGCCAAGGGCAAACATAAAGAGCAGTTCAGCACAAAATTGGATTCTGATATCGAGCTGTCTACCAGAACACTTGCAAATGGCAGTCAGCGTTCGGTTGTTAAAAAGTTAACCATCTCTAGCACTGCAACGTAATAACGCGTAGCAAACACATTGTGGTGCAGTATCTGTTGCTGATGAAAAAGTGTGTAATAAAGAATTCGTTGGAATGCTTTAGCTCTTAGCTCTTAGCTCTTAGCTCTTAGCTCTTAGCTCTTAGCTCTTAGCTTTTGGATTTTAGCGTTGAGTCTATTGAGCAAAAGATGAGTAGCGTCCTTTAAAAGGAGTCAATGCGACACCGCATTGTGCGTTGGAGATACACTATGAATTGTCCTCATACAAGAAAATTTGCCTTTATCAAACAGCAAGCAAGTTCAGCTAACAAAATTGTTGTGCTCCTGGCATGTCTTCTGTTATCCACGGCACCGTCCTTTGCTAGAATTTTGGCGACCGATACTATTTCGAACAAGGACGTCATCTTAACCACTGACACTATCGGAGGTGTTGAGGTTGAAATTCGGCGAGCTGATAATGGTGTCTACCCCTTAGTCGTTTTTTCTCATGGAATGGGCGCATGTCCCACTAGTGTTGACGGTATTCAGTCTCGTCTTGCTCGCGCTGGCTACACAGTGGTTGCACCGAAGCACGCTGATTGTATTTCAGGTAGTACAACCCCTGAGGTGTCTTGGCGCAAGCCTCAGAAGTGGACAGATAAGACCCATAGTAACCGCAGAGATGACATTCATCGGGTGCTGGATGCTTTGCCCTCCAGCGATTATGCCCAATACATCAAGAGTTTTGATGAAGTAGGTTGTATGGGGCATTCCATGGGTGGCTATACCTGTATGGGGTTGGCTGGTGCTTGGAATTCATGGAAACGGGATGAAATTATTTCTATTGCTTTACTGTCGCCTTGGCACAAGCCCTATGTGGTGCAAGATCGCATCAGCAACATGATTAAGGTCAGAACCCTTTATCAGGGCGGTTCTAAGGATCGCCCCATATCTCCTGATTTAATTGAGCCAAATGGTGCTTTTGATCAAACTTTACCGGCAAAATACCTACAAATATTCAAGAGAGCTAAGCATTCATCTTGGACGGATCGAGCACTAGCGAAACGATTCCATGATCAAATGAGTTACTATATTGTCTCTTTTTTCGATGTGGCTCTGAAACAGGGATCGGAAGAAAAACTGGAAGTGAAAAACACGCAAACAAAAGAGCTTATGTTTGATCATTGAGGCTCAATAACAAATCAATCGAGCGATCTAGACTAAAATTTACTTTTCAGAATAGGAGAACAGCCATGAGATTTATCTATTTTGTTTATGGTGTTGTGTGCTACCTGATTTTTTTTGCAACATTTCTCTATGCAATTGGTTTTGTCTGCAACTTTGTTGTGCCCAAGTCTATGGATACTGGCATTCAAGGTTCACTTGCAGAGGCGTTACTTATCAATTCATTATTGATAGTAGTGTTTGGAGTACAGCACAGCGTTATGGCTCGGCCGGGCTTCAAGGAACAATGGGCAAAAATAGTGCCAGCAGCCATTGAACGGAACACTTATGTCTTGTTTTCTAGTGTGGCACTGATGCTAATCTTTTGGCAGTGGCGACCAATGGGAGGGGTAATTTGGGATGTCTCCAATACAACTCTCGGGTCAGTAATGATAGCGATCTCGCTTCTCGGTTGGATGATTGTTTTGATCAGTACTTTTCTACTTAGTCACTTTGAACTAACAGGACTGGGTCAAGCTTTCTCTAATTTAACCGGAAAAGAGATTCAAGGTAGTAACCAATTTAAAACCCCGGGTTTGTACCGGTATGTTCGTCATCCTATTTATCTAGGTTTTACTGTCGCCTTTTGGGCGACACCGATTATGACTGTCGCCCACTTGTTGTTTGCAGCTGGGTTTTTGGTCTATACCCTGATGGGGATCTTGCTTGAGGAAAAAGATTTGATTGCTATGTTTGGAGATGACTATAGAAAATATCAATCTAAGGTGTCTATGCTTGTCCCATTGCCACCAAGGGATAATGATTGATACTCTAGTAATCACTTAAAGTACTTCGGGGTCTTGATTCACCAGCGCAGGAAGCGTTAAATTAAACACCTTCAAGGGGCCAGTACAGGTAATTTCGATAGGTTGTTGTTGTAGCATTTGTTCGAATGCATGAAAAAAAGTATACACTGGTTTAAGCCCTTGCTCTCCTATTTGCCGCTTCTCTTCAGTTTGGCAGAACCTAGGTTAAGTTAAGCTAAATCGACAAAACTTGGAGGCAGATGACATGAAATCTAAAAATTCCTATCTTGGCTTCGGTATCGCCATAGGTGCCTGCCTCGGTGTTACTCTGGGTGTAGTTGTCGGAGTTACCTTTGATGCTGTCGCCTTTCTAGGCATTTTTGTTGGCGCAGGGATCGCTATTGGTATTGTCATAGGTGCTGCTCTTTATGGGGCCAAAGAACACAAGGATGACAGTTGAC
>JAQWYJ010000053.1 GCA_029254005.1 Porticoccaceae bacterium
CCATTGCCACCAAGGGATAATGATTGATACTCTAGTAATCACTTAAAGTACTTCGGGGTCTTGATTCACCAGCGCAGGAAGCGTTAAATTAAACACCTTCAAGGGGCCAGTACACGTAATTTCTAGAGGTTGTTGTTGCAGCATTCGTTCGAATTAATGAAAAAAAGTATACACTGGTTTAAGCCCTCACTCTCCTATTTGGCGCTTCTCTTCAGTTTGGCAGAACCTAGGTTGAGTTAAGCTAGATCGACAAAACTTGAAGGCAGATGACATGAAATCTAAAAATTCCTATCTTGGCTTCGGTATCGCCATGGGTGCCTGCCTCGGTGTTACTCTGGGTGTAGTTGTCGGAGTTACCTTTGATGCTCTCGCCTTTCTAGGCATTTTTGTTGGCGCAGGGATCGCTATTGGTATTGTCATAGGTGCTGCTCTTTATGGGGCCAAAGAACACAAGGATGACAGTTGACGCCCCTGTAACTGTTCTATTATTGTCATGTGCAGTGATGGAAATGAAGGGCAATACTGATTAAATCACACAGGGATTAAGCGATATGAAAAAGATTGGTTTTGGGCTTCTCTGGTTCCTTGTATTTTTTGTGGGTACCACTTTCCTTGGTGGTTTGATCGATCGGAATGATCGCTGGCGGAAATGATCCTGCTAATGCGGCGGCTGCCGGAGAGGCAGCAGGAAGGGCCTTTGGTCAAAACTATGGTAACAGCATTTTTTTCATCTCGCTGGTTATTGCCGTTGCGGGCTCGTTCTTTGGCTGGCTCCCCGGCACTAAATCTCAAACTGCTTGATAAGGCGAGCTGGGTAGCCGGTGGTTTTTTACTGGAGCCGACAAACATCGGTGAGTCTTATTCGTCGTCTGAGGTGGTTATCCCTATGATTTTGATGGCCTACTCAAGACAACTTGCGCTCTTTTTTGGCGTGTCTGTAGCCATCATTGAGGTGGATTACAATTGGCAAAACCCATCGTGGTGGCCTTATATCTTGGTTGACTATTTTGCCGTATCGATCCTGATATATGGCGCACTTAAAGGTGATCGGGTTCTAACTGCCGCTTGGGGGTTAACCTGCGCCATGTTTTACCTGTCGTTTTTCCATACAATAGAATTTGGTTAAACTCAGGCAGTGGTCTGGGGCAAGGCATTTATGTTGGGCTTGACGATGATTGGTTGTTGCCTGTGCATTTTCTCAAAACAGAAGGATTCTCAGTAATGATTGCACTTGCTTGGTTAGTCTATATCCCGTTGCAGATCTTGTGGTTGCCAATGAGTTTGCTGGGGGTGATATGGGTGGCGTATAAACAGATTGTTGTTAGCAAACGGATGGGGGTTTCTCAAACAGCAGTTGAAATAATCAATGGCCGCTGGACCTTGGATGTGTTTGGCTTGCGTCGCGACGAGCCGGCCAGAAAGCTTGCCAGCGTCATCCCAAACAACTCTATTACTGGATTATGCCTTACGCTTTTTCCGCTTTGGTTGGCACGCCAGATTGCCAGTGAACCTTTCCTTTATCCCACTGTGCCCTCACCCGAGAAGGCGGGCTTGGCCAACTTAGTGCCATCGCGCACGATGGAGTTTGATGAGTTGATCTCGGCCAATAGTGACACTACGGATCAGTTTGTTGTGCTTGGAGCAGGTCTTGATACCCGCGCTTACGGCGCACTTACTCAAAGTACAGCCTCTCTATTCGAATTGGACCAAAATGCTATGCAGGCATACAAACGTGAACACCTGGCAAAGGCGGGCATAGACACAACTAAGGTGCAGTTTGTTGAGGCGGATTTCGCCGATCCAGACTGGATCACTGCGCTTGTGGCAACCTCTTACGACCCAAAAAAGAGGACTATCTTTCTGTGGGAAGGAGTGACACTTTATCTCAGCGAAAGCGCCGTGCAAAATACGCTTGTGGCACTGAAATCCCATGGGGCCAAAGGCAGTGTGGTGGTTGCAGATTTTTACTCTCAACACTTTGTTAATATGAGTAAAGGCAAAGCAGTGAACAACTTGCTCGAGGCAACTGGAGAGTCGTTAAACCTTGGGCTTGATTTTTCCAATGATGCTGAAGCGGTGCTGCGTGCGTTTATCAGTTCTCAAGGCCTTGCGCTGGGGCGCCATCAGTTTTTGGGTGCCGGAGATAAAAAAGGTCCTTTTATTGTCATCGCCGAGCTGTTGATCTGACGGTCTTATTTCCCTATTCTGCACATTGGGCGATTGGCGTTGGCTTGGAGAGTGGGCTATTTTTTCAATATAGATTAAGGGTGAGACATGACAAGATTCATTGCTTTGGTTTTGGCGGGATTATTATTTTGTAGCACGGTAACTGCGCAACCAATAAAGGTTGGCGTACACAATTTTGTTCGCGCAGAAACTGATCGATACATGAACAATCTTATCGCTCAAGGTGAGTTAGGTAAGTTGCGTCATCGCCGTCAGCAATTAGATCTGCAGAAACAGACGGTTATTCGCATGAACCTTGATACCCTTTACTCAAATGGTGTGTTCGATATGACTGCTGGGGCGGTCACTGTCACTTTACCTGAGACGACAGATGGACGATATATCTCTGCCCATGTGATCTCCCAAGATCACTTCACCATTGATATTTATCATAGCGGAACCAATACCTTCACCATGGAAGATGTAGGCACCCGCTATGCTGTTGTTAACGTCCGAGTATTTGCTGATTCCTTTGATGCTGAAGATATCGCTTTGGCAAACAGCTTCCAGGATAAGGTTATTGTTAGTCAGCGGGCAGTGGGTGAGTTCATTGTGCCTAGTTATGACGGTAAGAGTTTTGACGCCACACGAAGGGCATTGCTTCAACTTGGTTCACTGTCAAGGGGTCATTTGGGAGCCCTCTTTGGTGGTGCGGGAGAGGTTGATCCAGTGTCGCATCTGGTTGCTACAGCGATTGGGTGGGGCGGACTACCTAGAACAGAAGCAAGCTATTTCTCTGCTGGGCCGTTGCCCGGCGATGCAGATAAACCCCATGAATTGATTCTTTCAGATGTGCCCACCAATGCGTTTTGGTCGGTCACCCTTTACAATCAACGCGGATTTATGGTGCCTAACAGCTCCCCAAGTGTTAATGCCTTGAACAATGTCAATGCAACACCGAGAGATGATGGTAGCTATCGAATCCAGTTGGGGGGATGCAAGGCAAAAATGCCGAATTGTATTCCAACCTCAGAGGGCTGGAATTACCTAATGCGGGCTTATCAGCCGAGTGAGTCAATCCTGTCGGGGGACTGGCAACCACCAAAAGCCACGCCGATTGCTGAATGAGAGAAGACTTCAGAGTGATTTATAGCAACAATTTATTCTGTGGTTATGCTTTGTAGGCTAACTACCAATCAAGTATTGTTAGTAGTGGCGGTTTGTGTTTTTCGCTGGGAAGATGTTGAAATAAACATGAAATGAACATTGATTACTATTGGAGATAAAATGAGGCGCGCAGGAACCGTTAAACTAGCATTAATAACATTCTTTCTAAGCATCAGTATGTTGAATCAAGCAATAGCTTGTACTGGTATATCTCTGCAAAGTTCCGATGGTTCAGTTATCGTGGCGCGCACTGTGGAGTGGGCTCTGAGTGATGCACAACACAATAAAATTATCATTATCCCGAGAAACAGAACGTTCAAAGCGAAGACGCCTGATGGATTAAACGGCAAAAAATGGAAGGGCCGTTTTGGATTTGTATCAATGACGGCCTATGACCAACCATTTGGACCGGATGGTATGAATGAGAAAGGTCTCTATGTAGGTATGTATTATTTGCCCGGTTATGCCAGTTACAGCACTTATGATCCTAAATTGGCAGCTGCATCTGTCAGTGTGGGAGATTTCATGCAGTGGATGCTGTCGTCGTTTAAATCAGTACACGAGGTTCGTGAAAATCTAGATTCGGTCAGGGTTATCAATGTTGATGATCCTAATTTTGGCGGCGCGGCCTTGCCATTCCATTGGAAGGTGGCTGACCCGACCGGGGCGAGCATTGTTATTGAAATTGTTGATGGGGGTGAAATCAAAATCTATGATGCCTTTCTGGGTGTTATAACAAACTCTCCCACTTATGACTGGCATCTAACAAACCTCAGAAACTATATCACGCTCTCGCCTAATCCTAGCAAGCCACTAACTATCGATAAATTTAATTTAAGTCCATTTGGTTCAGGGTCAGGAATGAAGGGGCTGCCTGGTGATTTTACGCCACCCTCGCGATTTGTTCGTGCGGCAGCATTGACTGCTTCTGTTCGTGAGCTTCCACATTCGGAAGATGCCGTTTTTGAGGCTTTCCGTATACTCGATAGTTTCAATATTCCGCTGGGTGCGGTGGTTCCCCGCGAAAATATAGCAGAGGACATTGAAGGCGCTACTCAGATTACATCGGCGTCAGATCTAAAAAACAAACGCTACTATTTCCATACCATGAGCAACCGACAAATACGCATGATTGATTTGAATGCGATTGACTTCAAAACCGTGAAGGAGCAAGTGATCGATGATGATGCTGGTCGAAAACATGAAATTCGGACATTAATTGTAAAATAAAGGGAATGAGATGATTCATTCAACTGTTGTGTCCCTGCCAGAAAAAGGTAGAGCAATCCCACTCTTTGCCAGCGCAAGACGAGATGGAAACACCGGTGAGTTGATAGACTCAGTTGCTGCGAGTTCGGATATTGATGTAAACATTCAGCAGTTTCTGTTCAAAACACAGTAGGCAGATAAAACGGAACCAATGTATGAATCGTAGAAATTTTCTTTCAGGAATACTTGCCAGTGGCGTTGTAATAGGCACTGGCGGTTTAGTTTGGCTTGGCAATAGATCGAATAATCGAGCACTGACCATCGAAGCGTCTTTAGAGACTCTTAATCGATTGCTGAATGCTGAGATCAATACGTTGGGAGATTGGGATATTTATCAAATCTTAGTGCATTCTGCACAAAGTATTGAGTTCTCAATGACCGGCTTTCCCGAGCATAAATCGGCGCTTTTTAAAAGTTCAGCGGGCAAGCTGGCATTCGCGGCTTTTTCTGCAAAGGGTGAGATGGCTCATGGCTTGAGCGAGGCAATTCCCGGGGCTCCAGTGATTGAAACAGAGGGTGATATCAATTATGCATACCAGCGACTCAAGCAATCGATGATTACGTTTGCCAATTATAAGGGACCACTTGCAGAGCACTTCGCCTATGGGGCATTGGACAAGCGGCAGTATGAACAGGCCCATGCAATGCACTTTTACAATCATCTTTTAGAGGTGGAGTTAGAGAGTTAGTCAACTAACAGGGGCCATAAAGTGCAATCTGCAAAAAATAAGTGGTTAATCCTCGCCTCCATCTGTAGCGCTGTTGCAGCTTTGGCTCATTTGGGTTGCATTATTTTTGGAGCTGATTGGTATCGTTTTTTTTGCGCGGGCGAACAGATGGCGCTGTTAGCGGAAAGTGGGCACTGGTATCCCACGGCGGTTACTTC
>JAQWYJ010000060.1 GCA_029254005.1 Porticoccaceae bacterium
CCACTCGGCCACTTCTCCGTTTTAACTTTGTTAGGCCATCCCACCCGTACCTTTATGAGAACCTTTGACTAACGCAGCGGCGGCATAATATCACATTGCACGAAAAATCAAACGCCCGAATCGTTATTTTCTGAAGATTTACCTGTACCTGACTCATTTTGTATACGTTGATATATCTCTTCTCTGTGAACTGCCACATCTTTGGGGGCGTTAACGCCAATTCTGACTTGATTCCCCCGAACACCCAATACAGTAACGGTGACTTCATCACCAATTACGAGGGACTCTCCTACTCTTCTTGTTAGAATTAACATAACGCTCTCCATTAACACCAAACTGCTATTATTTCCAGTCGGCTTATTACACGGTTTTTATTAGTATCCTCAGCACACCACTGAATACCGAGGGGTCATCAAACATATCAAACTTACTCTGTAGTAAGTCAATATAAAATTTCAATTCCTATCTATTCTAAGGGCACTGTATCAACTGCCATGTTGAACGCAGCATGCAGTGATCGAACCGCTAGCTCAAGATACTTTTCATCTATTACCACCGTAATTTTTATCTCTGAAGTGGTAATAAGCTGGATATTTATTCCCTCATTAGAAAGAGCCTCAAACATAATTGCAGCAACGCCCGCATGCGACCTCATACCAACGCCAACAATAGAAACCTTAGCGATATGTTTATCGGAGTCAACCTCTAACGCACCCAAGTCTACTGCTATCTGTTGGAGTAAGGTTTCAGCCTCTGAGAGATCGGTTTTATTCACCGTAAAGGTAATCGACGCTGAGTTGTCTTTTGCAACATTTTGTACAATTACGTCAATTTCAATATTTGCTTCACTGATAGCTCCAAGCACTTTATAAGCAACACCTGGTTGATCAGGTATACCCCTAATGGTCAGCTTGGCCTCATCTTTATTGAACGCGATACCAGATATTAACGGCTTTTCCATGTTGTCGTTCTCCTCGAGCGAAATCAGTGTTCCGGGGCCCTCCTCAAAACTTGACAAGACTCTGAGGGGTACATTGTACTTTCCAGCGAACTCAACAGATCGGATTTGCAGGATTTTCGAACCCTGGCTTGCCATTTCTAACATTTCTTCAAAAGTAATTTTGTCTAAACGCCTCGCGTCATTAACAACTCTGGGATCTGTGGTGTATACGCCATCGACATCAGTGTAGATCTGACACTCATCAGCATTTAGTGACGCAGCAAGAGCCACAGCTGTGGTGTCCGAGCCACCGCGCCCAAGGGTTGTAATATTATCGTCAGGGTCAACGCCTTGAAAACCGGCGACTACCACAACTTTTTTACACGCTAAATCAGCACGAATTCGACTGCCATCTATCTCTTGAATACGTGCTTTACTATAAGAGCTATCGGTCAAAATTGGAACCTGTCTACCAGTATAGGAAACAGCAGAAATACCGCGTTTGTGCAATGCAATACACAATAACGCCATGGTTACCTGCTCTCCAGTGCTTAGTAACACATCTTTTTCACGAAGATCTGCTTGATCACTGATATCCGCCGCAAGACCTAATAAACGGTTGGTTTCTCCGCTCATCGCAGAGACCACAACTACCAATTGATTGCCATCAATGTGACCCCTGGCAATGCGCGCAGCCACCGCTTCAATGCGCTCAACTGAACCCACTGACGTGCCACCATATTTTTGAACTATCAAACTCATTGATACTGACCAGTATAAAAAACAGGGATTAAACAGTAATCTGTATTCAAAGTTAAGCAATTTCAAATTGCTAAACGAGATTTTCCTCAATCCAGCTATAAACTGAGGCTAATGCAGTCGGAAGCTCTGTCAGATTTGATGTAGCACCTTGTGCCATATCAGGACGACCACCACCCTTACCACCAATTTTAGAGGTGACGAACTGCAATACATCACCTGCCTTGATTTTATCTGTCAGATCTTTGGTTACGCCGGCTACCAGAGCAGCCTTGTCACCGTCCACTGCTGCAAGTAAAAATACCCCTGACTGAATTTTTGATCTAACCTGATCACCAACACCACGTAAACTTTTTGCATCAGCACCTTCTACTACTGTCGCCAGGACTGAAATTCCTTTGATCTCTCGTGCGCCCGCCATTAGATCACTACCAGCGGCGTTGGCTAACTTAGCTTTCAGCTTTTCAATATCTTTTAGTAGACGACGATTTTCCTCCACTATACCCTGAACTTTTTCATCAATTCCTGCTCGATTGGCTTTCACTATCGATGCTATATTAGACACAGAATCTTGCTGCTGATCACAAAAGGTAACAGCCTTCATTCCGGTAAAACTTTCAATTCGTCTTACACCTGCAGCAACGCTTGACTCGGTTGAGATCTTTACCAATCCGATATCTCCGGTGCGACTAACATGAGTGCCGCCACATAACTCGACAGAAAACTCGCCACCAATACTTACTACTCTAACACGGTCGCCATACTTTTCACCAAATAGTGCCATAGCCCCCTTTTCTTTGGCCTGCTCCATATTCATAAGCTCAGTAGTAACCTCAATGTTTTTGAGCACCTGCTGATTCACAATATGTTCAATTTTCCTGATATCTTCACTGCTAACCGCATCATTATGAGAGAAATCAAACCTCAGTCGATCATCATTAACTAGTGATCCTTTCTGATGAACATGCTCACCAAGAACTTGCCGCAGTGCCTCATGCAAAAGATGAGTAGCCGAATGGTTTAATGTGGTTGCATGTCGCTGTGCCTTATCAACACGGCCATCAACCTGATCACCAAGACCAAAGGTTCCACCCACCACTTTGCCAATGTGCACATGGTGATCACCCACTTTACGACAGTCACTTACCAAAAGAGTCGCGGAACCACTGATAATTACACCAGTATCCCCGACTTGGCCACCAGACTCAGCATAAAACACGGTCTTATCCAAAATCATAGCTATCTCGTCGTCATTACCAACACTATCAACGGCATTACCATCGCGGTATAAACCAACAACAGTACTTAGCAATTCCAAATCAGAATAACCACAAAACTCAGTAGCACCCTCGAGCCTGATGTTGTCAGTATAGTCAAGGCTGAATCGGCTAGCTGCTCGTGCTCTGGTGCGCTGCTCTTCCATACAGGCGTCATAACCAGCCATGTCGAGAGAAAAGCCTCTTTCCCGGGCTATATCATTGGTCAAATCCACTGGAAAACCAAAGGTGTCATACAGTTGAAAAACTAATGCACCAGGCAATTCTTTACCCGTTAGCTCATCCAATGCTGACTCGAGCACACTCATACCTTTGTCCAATGTTCTGGCAAACTGTTGTTCTTCTTTTTTTATCACATCACTGATGTGCTGACCCATATTAATTAACTCAGGATAAGCTTCCCCCATAACCTCTCCCAGCGGCTTAACCAACAAATAAAAAAAGCTACCCTGTGCACCTAATTTATGGCCATGCCTAAGGGCTCGGCGAATTATCCGGCGCAACACATACCCTCGTCCTTCGTTAGAGGGCTCGACACCATCCACCACTAAAAATGCGCAAGATCTAATATGATCAGCGATTACTTTTAAGGAATTATCTTGCAGATCATCAATGTTAATAATGTTAGCTGCAGCTTTTATCAGATGCTGAAACAAGTCGATATCATAATTATTATGCACGCCTTGCATTACCGCTGCGATACGTTCTAATCCCATACCGGTATCGATTGAGGGCTTTGGCAACGCATTCATGTTACCCGCAGTATCTCGTTCGAACTGCATAAACACTAAATTCCAAATCTCAATATAGCGGTCCAAATGGTCTTCAGGACTTCCGGGAGGACCCCCTGCAATATGTTCACCATGATCCCAAAATATCTCAGTGCAGGGTCCACATGGGCCAGTATCACCCATTTGCCAAAAATTATCCTCATCCAACCTTGACAGTCGCTTTGGATCAACTCCGACTTCGTTTATCCAAATGTCCGCAGCCTCATCATCGCTAATATGGACGGTCACCCAAAGGCGATCTTTTGGTAGTCCTAAAACACCGGTCAAGAACTCCCACGCAAACCCAATAGCATCACGCTTGAAGTAATCACCAAAACTGAAGTTACCCAACATCTCAAAAAAAGTGTGATGCCGAGCCGTATATCCCACATTTTCTAAATCATTATGCTTGCCTCCCGCTCTTACACAACGCTGAGAGGACACAGCACGCTTGTAATCTCGCTGATCAGCGCCTAAAAAAACATCCTTAAATTGGACCATTCCAGCATTGGTAAACAGCAGTGTTGGGTCATTACCCGGCACTAAACTACTACTTGCAATCGCCTGATGATTTTTTTCGGAAAAGTAAGTTAGAAATGCATCGCGTATGTCTGCGCTTTTCATCATTTTGTTGTTATCACTCTAAAGTCTAGATTAGTTAAACTGGGTACTTGGGGTATTAATCGGACATATCCGCTTCGCTAAGCTTCACTACGCTATCTGCAGTCGCTAAAACGTGTAGGTGTAAATGAAAGATTGTCTGACCAGCATCAGCACCATTGTTTACCACTAAGCGGAAAGCATCGCCTACGCCAACTTGGCGAGCAACACGGCCCGCAACCAACATCAAATGACCTAATAAAGCTTGATCTGCGGCATCAGCATCAACTAAGCGTGCCATTGGCTGCTTTGGAATCACCAACATATGTATAGGCGCTTGAGGTGCTATGTCATTGATTACTATACAAATGCTGTCTTCAAAAACAATATCCGCAGGAATGTCTCGGTTAATAATATGAGTGAATAGACTTATGTTTTGATCAGTCATTAACTAACCCTTGATTCATTTATATATTGGTCATACACAATTAACACTAAAGCTTTTCATCTACTGATAAGATTCGCGCGTGAGATTCCAACATCACTGGAATACCCTCTTTTATAGGGTATGCCAACCCACTGGCCTTACACAACAGTTCTTGATTGGCTTTGCTATATTCCAAAGGACCCTTGCTAACTGGGCAAACCAAAATACTCAATAGTTCTTTATCCACACTATATATCCCTCTATCTGCTGCGGCATTGTACTTAACCTGATAGAAAACTGCTATTAAAGCGTTTATTTTAGTAGCCTTAGAGACTCTTTTTTTTGGCGACTATCGGTTTAATTATTCTGGCAACACCTGTAACACTATTTGTGGATCGATACGAACCGATTTCCAATTCATTCTCCAGTCAAGATGCGGCCCTGTGGCGCGACCCGTAGCGCCAATCTTTGCTATTGATTGGCCGCTCTGCACAGAGTCGCCTTTAGACACTAAAATCTCGCTAAGATGGAGAAAAGATGAACTCAATCCGTGTCCATGGTCAATTATTAAGGTACCACCAGAATAAAACAAATCAGGCTCCGCTAGCACTACAATGCCTCCGGACGGAGCTATTACTAAAGTACCCTCTGGGGCAGCATAGTCCACTCCATAATGAGGACTTTTAGGAACGCCATTGTAAATTCTCTGACTTCCATATACCCCGGTAATTGGCCCTTTAGCTGGACGCCGAAAGCCTGATAAAAAAGGCGAATGCTGAGCAGTAAGCTGTCGAGATAATCTAACCAAGGCCGCTTCCTCGCGAATTCTCGCCAAGTCTTCAACATTCGGGGTTACCGTTCTTTGCGGCACTCCAACAATGTCTTGAACATCATATTGTCGAGAAGTAACCAAGAATTCGTGCTCAATTTTATCAAAGTTTTCATCAATGACCGACAATTTCAATGTATCCGCAGCATCTCGACCTAGCCCAATAATAAAGTGCCCCTCTTCTGTCAAGGTAAGCGTTTCACCCTCATAGAGTACTAACGAGGACGGACTTACTCGCCCCAAAAGCAAACCACCTTGAACGAAATCCCCTTCAATATTAAGCGCACTTGCCGAGCAGTAATATGAAAAAAACGAGCTAAACAACAGACAAAGTAAATTTAAACGTCGCGCACCATGAATAATCATCATTGATTACCTTTATTTATCCGTAGGCATCCCAGCCTCTGAACTCTGGTTACTAGCATCAGTTTCATTAGTTTCCACTGGAGGAATAAAAGGCTCCAACGAGCCAACAGCACAAATCGCTCCCCGATCAATTACCTCGAAACGATCAAACCGCGCACACAGTTGATTTCCTCTTACCTGAGTAATATAACCATGTCTTTTAATGCCACGACACTCTTTGCGCATGGTTAAAAGTATTTTCTTTTTCCCCATAATATCAATGATCGCTGTCTGATCATCGACAAAACGAATATTTTTGATGCGCGACCTAGAAATACAACCGTTACGAATGCCCCAATCGGCTGGGTCAAGCACTAGAGATTCATCAGACGAATCCAAAACCGGCACAAGCGGTGCTTGTTGATTATCCACTTCAGCGGCTGCGATGTTTGCTGCCAATGACAGTATTGTCGTCCAAACCCCGGTAAACAAAACTGATTTCATTTGTAAGTACCTCCACTCCATAAATTTAGTAGCAACTATAATCTCACTTTAACTACAGCAGTCATAGCCCCAATATCAGTCTTTTGTTGTTTTTTTAGAGCACTAATATGGCAACACATCAGTGATCTAAACAAAAAGTGAAGCCCATTCATATAATTGTGCATAACTTATAGTCATCGTCGGCTACTGCCAGTATTATTGATGCTGCAAGAACTGACTTTTCAACCACAGTGCCTGAGTTTCCATGATGAACAAGCAACATTTCAATCCTCCTAGATTTCTTAGAAATCCTCATATTCAGAGTATCATGAATAGCGTAGGGCCAAGAAAATTCAGTGCAAAAAGAATTGCTAAACGGTTGAAATCAAAAAAAATATTAATCACAACTGATCAAGGCGTAAGACTCACCGCAGAATTTGATCTGGCCAAAGGACAACCAATTTCACATACAGGGTTACCCAAACCAGATGAGAGCAAGAATCCACTTGTGATTCTCATTCATGGCTGGGAGGGATCTAGCCAGTCTGCATATCAGGTCACTACAGCAAATCACCTACTGAATAATGGATTTGACGTATTAAGACTTAATCTTAGAGATCACGGCGACAGTCACCACCTAAATAAGGCTGTATTTAACTCGACACTAATTGAAGAAGTAGGTGATGCCATTAAGGTTTTCACTAAAGATCACAAATATTCAAAAACGTTTTTAGCCGGATTTTCACTGGGAGGTAACTTCACCCTTCGAATTACTGCGGATAGAGCGAAAGAGCTCAATATTGCAGCCGCTGTAGCTGTTTGCCCACCTGTAGACCCCAACAGTGCTATGACTACAATGAATAATACTTTATTTATTTATGAAAAGTATTTTTTCCGGCGCTGGACCACATCTTTAAAAAAGAAACTCGTTCACTTTCCTGAGTTGAACTTCGGTGCAGACATAGAAAGTGTCAAAACTCTTGAGGATATAAACCGAACATTTATCCCTAAATTCACACCATTTGCTGACGCCAAAAGCTATTTTTCAGCCTACGGTTTGATCGAAAATAGACTCCAGGCGCTGGCCGTCCCCGCTCATCTTATAGCATCGGAGGACGATCCAATTTTGCCCATAAATGATCTTGATAAAATCAATCCTTGTAAAAATCTGGTTATTAATCGGCAAAAACATGGCGGCCATTGTGGATTTATACTCAACGTCAAGGGTGAAAGCTGGATTTCGCAAACACTCGTTGAGACCTTCAAGAGGTATATCGATTAGCTGAAAGTTGACACAAAAAAATAGCTACTCTGCTCAATATGCGCCGCTCTACAGACCGTTTAAAACCACCCCAAACCGGTTAGTCTTTATGGCGCATCTCAGCATCATAATGGTTTAGTTCTTCAAACTAGCACCTGATAACACGATATTCCTCCGAGAAACGTTAGTGACAACTAGTAGTTTATTAAAGAAAAATTTACATCTGTATTTAAAATTTTCTTGGACATGTTAGTCGACACTCAAAGCAAAGGTTATCTGGTCGAACGTGAATCCGCGATAGTGTAAAAAACGCATCCTTTTTGATTTAGCTTTTTGATCAACAGCTTTAGTCTCTCCGTATTTTCGAACAGCAACCTCTCGCGCAAGCTCAAACCAGTCTATGTCTTGCTCTTCAATAAACTGGTCAAACGTAAAAAGATCAATACCTTTATTTTTTATTTCCATTCGGATACGGTTAAGGCCTTGCCCACGAATCACTCGAGACCTAACAAATGCGCCGACATATCGTTCATCGCTTTGTAACCCGTCTACTATTAAGCGATCGATTACACTAATAATTTGTGGATCATGCTCAAACTTTTTATTTAATTTTTGCTGTAACTCACCGCGCGCGAATTCCCGTCCAGTGAGCAGATCCATGGCGTGACTTCTGATTTTTGCAGCGGAAACAACACTATCGCTCATATGAATCACCTATTGACTGATCAAAAAAGAAAAAGCGCCCAATGGACGCTTATAAATCGAATCAAATACAAGAGCAAAGCGACTTAGTCAGCCTTACTACTACTTTTCTCATCCTTTTGTGAATCTTCACCTGATAACTCTTTTGCTCTAATTTTTTGCTCTATTTCAGCAGCTATCTCTGGATTCTCTGTTAGGTAGATACCGACATTAGCTTTGCCTTGACCTATTTTATTTCCCTTGTAGGCGTACCAAGCGCCAGATTTGTCAACAAGTCCATGTTTTACCCCTAAGTCAACTAGCTCACCGTTACGGTTTATACCCCTTCCATATAGTATTTGAAATTCAGTTTGCTTGAAGGGTGGAGCAACCTTATTTTTAACCACTTTGACTCGAGTCTCATTACCGACAATTTCATCCCCATCTTTGACTGCCCCAATTCGTCTGATGTCCAAACGTACCGATGAATAAAACTTTAATGCATTACCACCGGTTGTGGTCTCTGGGTTACCAAACATGACGCCAATCTTCATACGGATTTGGTTGATAAAAATAACCAGGCAATTGGCGGTTTTAATATTACCAGTGAGTTTACGCAAAGCTTGTGACATTAGACGAGCCTGTAGTCCCACGTGATGGTCGCCCATCTCACCCTCGATCTCAGCTCGCGGTGTCAACGCAGCAACCGAGTCAACCACCAAAACATCGCAAGCACCAGAGCGAACCAACATATCTGTAACTTCAAGGGCCTGTTCGCCAGTATCAGGTTGAGACACAATAAGGTCATCTATAACAACTCCGAGCTTTTCCGCATACACTGGATCAAGGGCATGCTCCGCATCAATAAAGGCACAGGTACCTCCAGCTTTTTGTGCTTCCGCAATAACCTGGAGGGTTAGGGTCGTTTTACCTGAGGATTCTGGACCATAAATTTCAACCACACGCCCTTTAGGGAGCCCACCGATGCCCAGCGCTATATCTAGACCAAGGGATCCCGTGGAGATAGCAGGAACAGATTGCCGAGTGTTATCACCCATTCGCATCACTGTACCCTTGCCAAATTGGCGTTCAATTTGACCTAAAGCGGCTTCTAAAGCCTTTGTTTTATTGGCGTCCATTATTTACTCCTCGCTATCTGTGGAGACATCTGATGTTAACCACCATTAGTCTTGTTTTTACTGTATAGGTGTACAGTAGTGCATTCTTCAGTGTGATGCAACATTTCTTGCAGAGAAATTTCTATTGATTGCGCTCTAACCATAGCTCGATCCCCTGTTAACAAGTGCTTTTTAGTCTTTACACCCTGTGGACCTAACCAAGCAAACCAGACTGTTCCTATGGGCTTGCCCACACTACCTCCGGTGGGTCCTGCAATGCCACTTACAGCGACCGCAAAATCTGCGTGGGCAGTCCGTGCAGCTCCTTCTACCATAGCTATGACAACGTCTTCACATACAGCGCCTTGTCTTGCTAAGAGATCCTCAGATACACCAAGAATTTGGTGTTTTGAACGATTAGCATAGGTGATGAAACCCGTGTGAAACCATTTTGAACTACCCGCAACATCAGTAATAGCGCTAGCCACGCCCCCGCCAGTACACGACTCGGCCGTTGTGACTGTTGCATTACGAGCTACAAGTAAGGTACCAAGACGCTCGGATAAACTTATAATTTTACTAGTCATTACGTAGGTTGCTCTTTTGTTAAGGCCAAAAATATTGATCCATTTACCTTATGGTAATTCCCAGCTACGATTGGAGGACTAACGGCTCTGTGAACAACCTGAACCACTACAAATTAAATGTAACAACCAATCGCTACCTTAAAACTCACCTTAATATTGGTATCAAACTGGTAGGATATCCCTGCTGAACAAAGATAATCAAGGCATACGACTGTATCTTAGAGTACGCTAATACTGCCAAACTCAACCCGAAGAGCTTCATTAATATCTTGCTGTTTTCTCCTGATGTCAATATCTCTACAAGCCGATTCATTCCATTGGTTAAACGCAACAATATCAGGATCTCCAACATTGACAAGTGACTCCCAAACAATCAAGCATTTCTCAAGATCGGAGGGAATGATGTCAATGCTGATAGAATCAAGTAAACTTTGAAGAGAATGCAGCTCGGTGTCCATCTTCAACAATTCGTCCTTGTCCAAGTGCAGGTAAGCAGGATTCTGTGACGTAAATCGAGTCCACTTTAAAGGCAAAACTACATCAGGATCGCCATTGCGAGCAAAACTACCCCATGCACCCATCATAGTCCGCTCCATTTGCTCGCGTTCAAAACCGTCAGGATACATATAAGATGTTGCAGATCCATACTTGTAGTCTCCAGTTACGAATGCAATGTCAGTGCCGTGGGCAGCACCAAGAATATTCGGAAAATCAACAAACATTGAACTTTTTTGATGATTCCAATCAAACCGGTATGCGTACAAGTCTGAATAGCCGGCCTCCTCCAGCGCCTGAAGAGGCTGATCCACGCCGCGCAATTTCCATGCATGAGAGCGAGTTCGAACCCAAAGATCAAAAAGAGCTTGGTTTTTTACCGTTATTATTGGTGGCAGTAGCTTGGTAAATCGATAATTTGCATTCATGAAATAGCGATGTAATCCATGCCATAAAGCCACTTCATCTTTGGTCGCACCAGCCATCACTGGAATATCCTTAGCAAACTCCGCAGAGCCAAGAGCACTTATGAGGCCCGATGTGGGTATGACGATGCCATCGCGCATAGTCAAAGGAATAGTTCCCAATCCCTCCTTTTTGTAGTAGAAACTTACAAGAGTACGGGCATCTAATTGTTTTAAATCAGCGCGCAATGATGTGCTATTATCTGCAATCAGACCAGCGTCTTTAAGCACCGTAATAATTTGCCAAGAACCTCTATCGATAAGGGGATTATTACCATCCTTATTATAGCCGTCCGCCAGAGAATCACTGGTGGTGTAGCCTGATTGAGAAATAGCTTTGTGAAAAAGCCCCTTCGCCAGTGGCGAAGCCATTAGCGCAAACACATTGTGTGCTCCCGCGGACTCCCCAAAAATGGTGACATTGGTGGGATCGCCGCCAAACTGACTAATATTACGCCTAACCCACTTTAGTGATTCAATAATATCTAAGGTTCCGAAATTTGCCGCTTGGTCTACCCCCGTCTGGCCACCTTGAATAGCCGGATGAGCGAACCATCCCAAAGCCCCGAGGCGGTAATTGGTAGTTACAACTACCACTTTCTGAGTATCAGCTAACTTACTGTAATCATAGTAGTCTTTCAGACCAGACGTATTGCCGCCACCGTGTATCCAAAACATCACCGGATACTGCTTGGTCAAAAAATCGTCAGGTGCTTTGATATCTAGGTATAGACAATCTTCAGAGCCGACGATTCCCTCTCCAGGCACGCCAGCAAAGTCACTGGCCTTTTGGATGCAGCTAGTATCATTTCGCGACTGGATGATGCGCTCGGGGGTCTCAAGAGATCGGGGGGAGCGCCATCGTAAATCTTCTATTGGGGGTTGGGCAAACGGTATATCTTCCCAAGCGACCACGTTATCTACCAAGGCACTTACTCGACCACCAACTATCCCACTAGAGGTCTGAACTCTCAGCGCATTGCTTGATTCTGTATTATCACTTGTCAAATCAAAATCAGCACAAGCCGCCGTTAAACTTATAAATATCCACAAGACCCAACGCATCATTACCGCCTCTTTTTATACTTGTAGTAGCTAAATGTGAGTTCAAACACTATATCAAAATGTACGCGCTCAGGCGAAGGTCCGATCACAACGATGGCCGCACAGACTATGCCGTCTTAGTTAATTTTTTAGGTGTCTAAAAATCACGTTGATACCAGCAATCACAGATCATCAAGCAAACCATCAGTTAGGCATTTTCAGGTCGTTCTCAGGACACTATATAGCGCAATAAAACAACTCGAAAAAAAAATAATTTTTTAATTTACTCAACGGATATTTTGGTATTAAAATTCGCAAAAATAGCGTTACAAAAGGGGTAATGGTCATGACAGATAAAAAGGCTGCCAACATTTCATTTGGTGCTCGGGTTAGAAAATCTCCGTTCTTTGATTCGACGCGCGAGGATGGAGCAAAATCATTTTCTATCTACAACCACATGTACATGCCTACTTCTTATGCGGGTACTGAAGCAGAATACACCAGCCTGGTCAATGATGTGACTATGTGGGATGTATCGGTAGAACGTCAAGTAGAAATTAGTGGACCTGATGCCTACGAGTTTATTCGCCTATTAACACCAAGAAATTTAGAAAAATGTGCCATAGGTCATTGCCTATACATTATCCTAACCGATCATGACGGCGGTATTATTAACGATGCAGTGCTATTGAGGCTCAAACCAGACCAATTTTGGATCTCACCGGGTGACGGTGACGTTTTACTTTGGATTCAAGGGGTTGCGGTAAATGCTGGTCTTGACGTCAATGTTTTCGAACCTGACGTTTCTCCGTTACAAATTGGAGGTCCAAAAGCACCTGATTTAATAGACGTTCTATTTAGAGGTGAACACAATGATCTGCGGTTCTATCGGGCCCGAGAAACTACTTTAAACGGCATACCCTTAGTCATTGGTCGCACCGGCTGGAGCGGCGAGATAAGTTACGAACTTTACCTGCGCGATGGTAACCGAGGCAATGAGTTGTGGGCCTTAGTTCGAGCAGCTGGACAACAATTTAATATCGCACCAGCAGCACCCAACACTATCCGCAGTATTGAAGGAGGCCTGCTATCCTACGTGTCAGATATTAGCCGAGATGACTCGCCTTACACCATAGGTCTAGATCGTTTAGTGGATGTTGATCAAGACGTAGACTTCATTGGCAAAGAGGCTTTGAAAAAGATAAAGCAAGATGGTCCTGCACGGAAATTAATCGGCATTGAGATTGACGGAGCTCCTATCACCTCGGCACCAGAGCATCTCTGGCCAATAATCGAAGATGAGCAAGAAATTGGTTACGTCTCACGCTGTATCTATTCACCGCGGCTGAGGAAAAATATTGGCTTTGCCAATGTACCGGCTCATTTATCTGCGCCACACACTCCATTGATTGTGCGATCTCCCAGCACAGACTTAGCAGCAACTGCCTGCAACTTCCCTTGGATACCCGCAGAGAGAATCAAACGTTAATCAGTAAGATCATTAATAGCGGCATCTGCTGAAAATTGTAGTGCCGCTAATCTCGCATACATGGCATTGGTCGCAAGCAACTGCCGATGACTACCAGCATCAACTTGTCGTCCACCATCCATTACAACAATTTGATCGGCATGTAAAATAGTAGCTAAACGATGGGCAATAATGATGGTGGTTCTGCCCCTCATTAGCTTATCCAGGGCCCACTGAACTTTCTGCTCACTTTCAGCATCAAGCGCACTAGTAGCCTCGTCCAATAACAATATTCTAGGATTTTTAAGCAAAGCTCTCGCAATAGCTATTCGTTGACGTTGGCCGCCAGACAAACGTACCCCTTGCTCACCCAAGTTACTTTTATAGCCCTCTGGCAAACGACAAATAAAGTCATGAGCATGAGCGGCTTTAGCTGCCGCAATGACCTCATCATCATTTGCATCTGAGCGGCCATAGCGAATGTTGTACATAACATCACCCGTAAATAAGGTCGGCTGCTGCTCAACCACACCGACTTGTCGGCGCAAATGCATTAGATCGAGTGTTCTGATGTCGTGATCACCAAACGTAAGTAATCCTAATTGAGGATCATAAAATCGTTGGATCAATGAGAAAAGTGTCGATTTTCCAGCGCCTGAAGGCCCCACCAAAGCAACAACCTTTCCCTCAGGAATAGCTAATGAGAATTGATCTAACGCTCGCTCATCTGGACGAGAAGGGTAGCTGAAGCTGACATTTTTGAAGGTTAAGACAGCGGGTAAGTCCTGTACTTTTGCCATTGTTGGGCTACGGGTGACAATCGCCTTTGGGGCATAAAGTAACTCCATTAACCGTTCTGTTGCACCAGCAGCACGCTGCAGCTCACCATAGACTTCAGACAGGGAGGCAACACCTAAGGCCAGTAGCGTTGCATAAAAAATAAAAGCACCAAGATCACCCCCGGTCATCTCTCCAGCGATCACATCTCTACCTCCAAACCAAAGCATAGCACTAAGTGCACCAAAGATTGCTAAAATAACAATCGCAGTTAATACTGCACGCTGTGAAATTCGTTTTTTCGCCACGTCAAACGCGCGCTCAACCTCATCACCAAAAGCTCTTTTTTCCAAGCTCTCCTGCGTAAAACTTTGCACCGTTTTGATATGTTGGATCACTTCACCGGCATAACTACCGACGCTAGCCACTGAATCTTGGCTTTGGCGAGATAAATTACGAACATTGCGGCCAAAAAAAAGAATCGGCAGCAAAATCAACGGCAGTGTAAAAATGACGATTAATGATAGCATTGCATTTGTCACGAAAAGCATGATCAACGCGCCAGTTGAACTGATGGCACTGCGCAAAGCGATGGATAGAGAGGAACCAATAATTGACTGTAATAAGGTAGTGTCCGAGGTCAATCGGGACATGATATCGCCACTGCGGTTTGTCTCAAAAAAAGCTGGATGCAAACTCACAACATGGTTAAAAACAGAAGAGCGAATATCGGCACTCACCCGCTCACCTAACCAGGATATTAAATAAAATCGAGTGTAAGTCCCAGCGGCCATAATAACCGCTGCCCCCATAATAAATAAAACCGCCAAATTGAGTCGCTCAATTGATTGACCAACAAAACCTTGATCAATAATTAATTTTAAGCCTTGACCAATAGACAGTGTAATTCCAGCTGTCACCAAAAGAGCAGTTAAAAAGAACCCTATTTGCAGGGTGTAGGGCCTTAAGAATGCCGCAAGCGGAGCCACAACAGAGAGTTTAGACGTTGGCAAAATATAGCCCTTAAATAATTAATGATGCTACCCATTAGTTCACCGAGATCTACCAGTGGGCTCTTCAGGACTGTACACTATTCACTGACAAAGTGGATCAATAAAATTAAACAAAAGATGCTGACTGGCGTGCAAATATAGCCTCTATCATAGGTATGAAGTACTCTAGAGGTAACGCCGAATAATCTGGATCGAAAGATGTTTGATCCTAATCGGCACAAAAACCCACGCAGGCTTGGTAGAATGGACTGTCGATTAATTTATCATGTTCTAAGCGATTTTGATCGTAGTGATGCATTCAATAATAACCCTGTAAAAGTCCATGATGAAGTGCTACCCAATAGGTCTTTTCGCTGACATAGGGACTCAAGAGAGCGGCCGCTGCTTGAGATTGATTTGCCGGGCAAATAACATCGCCGATGTCATGTAACAGTGTGCAAATCATCGTTTCCTCGTCTGCTCCATCTCTTTTTGCTCTGGTTGCTCCCTGTAAACAATGATCTAAACGACTTATTTTGTTGGGTGAATCACCATCCATACTTTTAAGCCATTCAATCACACGATCAGCTTGGCCTTGAATATTTTCTGCATCATGCTCTAAAGCTAAATCATTGTCGCAACGGTTCCCATGCTCCATCGCGGTAAAAGACACTTTTTTTGATATCATTAGCCTCAGGAGTAGTTAGTAAACAAAAGTTGTTAGCAATGTTATCTAGCTCATAACAGGCGTCTTGAAGATGGCGTATTCCAGTGGGGACAAATGCCTCTCTCGCATGGCTAACGCGGCGGGCAGCAACTAACAAATATGACCATCCTCTAGCCAAAAAGTAACCCGATTAGCATCATCACTAATACGGCAACACAAGTCATGGTGCGCATCCCCAAATCTGTCTACACCAAATCGACGTGGATCTATTGCCTGCATCAATTGGTTGGAGAAACGCACATTGGTGATACACCCATCAACATCACAGTAAATAATAGATGCTTCTGTATAAGTTTCAGCCGTTACATCAAACTCTCATAACGGCACGGAAAATTGACACAGAAAATTGACACAGGGTAGTAAAATAGTCTGGCCTCTCTACACGAATCGACTCAGCGATGGCCCATGCATCAACAATAATTGACTTCCCTACCCCTTCGCCTCATTGTGCAGATTGTGCAAAGCCTGAACACTAGGGGAAAGTATAACTAGCAAATTCATTATGTGGAGGCAATGCCATAGGTGTGTGAGCGACATGATAAACATGTGTATCGATACAAATATTGTGGATACGCTCAAACAGAACCTCTCGAATCGGGCCTAACCGAGGCACCCACAATTCAAGCGTTTTAAAATCCTTGCATGCACCACTTATAACCAACACGCCATAGTGCAAAAACGTTTTAAATGGGCTCCGGGCAGTCGTATCGTCAGCTAGAAATGATGACCAATAAAAATAAGATAGTTGATACACCTCAGACCATACTAAAGAACATTGAGTACGGGGTAAAGAAAGCCCAAGAATATCCTCAAGAAAAAACTGAATTTGGTGTTTATCAGGCCATCCACTGGGAGCATCTTTTCAACCAAACTGACATAATAGGGCGAATATCAGCGGGCACTTCACTTAAAATAAGAGCCTTTTTTTGAGTTTTACTGACGCGGGCCTCATTACAGCTCTCAACCACAGATGCGGTAATTCAGGCAGTGTCGTGGTACCAGCTAACACCTTGATGCTTTAAACTTCTTCGGCTACTGTAAGGATATTACCATTAGAATCCTCAGACCCAAATGCGCTACTACCTGCTAGCATCTTCATCACTCCTATTAGTTCTGTTTTTGTGTAAAACCCAATACGATATGTAAGCATTTAAAGTATATTTTTGTTTGATTTTTAGATCGAATAAATATCAAACAAATTATATACATACAAAATAACCTCAGATCTAACGTCCTGTTCCTCCGCTAAGCTATTAATCTATTGCGGGTTTATTTTTCCTCATTCAAGCATGCGGCTGGACTACCAAGCTAGTGTAGACATTTCTTTACTGGCTTTTAGCAAATACAGAGGATCCCTCTTTAATCGTTTCCAAAATGGTAATATTAACAATCTCGCTAGGCCTAATAGTGAGTGGATTTTTATCTAGAATAACCATATCAGCAAGTTTACCTACTTCGAAAGAGCCCTTCGTTGACTCCTCAAAGTGCTGATAGGCAGGCCAAATAGTCATGGCTTTTAGGGCATCCATAGGATCAAGTCTGTGATGCTTGCCCAAAACGTTGCCAGTCCGGGTGGTACGGTTAACCGCGCTATCTAAAATTCGCATAGAATTAGGAAAGGTAACAGGGGCATCTGAGTGGATGGAAAACTTAATATCCTCCTCTAATAACCAACCTGTGGGGGAAATATTATTAGCTCGCTCCACACCAGCCACAGAATCTCTATGCCAGTCTCCCCAATAAAATGTGTGCATCGGATAAAGGGCTGGAAAAATCCCTAACGTTTTTATTTTTTTAATCTGGTCTTGCCGTAAAAATTGGCCGTGTATCATCACCGTGCGCCGATTATTTTTTGGAAGTGCTAGTTGAGCCTGACCAGCAACAGCTATTAATTGGTCAATTGCAGCATCACCGTTAGTGTGGGTCAGAATTTGCCAATTATTTTCATAAGCTAACAAATACCACTTTAGTGCATCCGCGTCACTAAATGCAGGATATCCACTATAGTTTTTATCCTGTCCAGCTGGCGGCACCAAGTAGGGTTTAGTGAACCAAGCTGTTTTTCCTTGTGGGGAACCATCAAACGTTAACTTAACCCCACCGATTCTAAAGTTATCGGTATAGTCCAATGTATGCAATGGACCGTTTAGAATTGAATAGTCAGTCATACTGGCTATATCAGGATAAACAACAATATCAGCCTTAAATCCACCGTTCGCAGCGTGCTTAGCAATCAAAGCAAGACTTACCGGATCAGTCTTACCGTCCTGAATTGTTGTAAAACCATTAGACAGATATTGTTGCTCGGCGGCCCGCATTATTTCAGCGCCAGCATTTGGCAAAAACAAACGAACACTCTTATACAAAAATGCGAAATGTGCATTTTCTTCTAGAACACCGCTAGGAATTCGGCTGTTTTCTTCACGGACAATGATTCCACCGGCGGGGTCTTCAGATTGCGCCGTTATACCAAATAGTTCCAGTGCTCTAGTGTTATAAACACCCAAATGTCCGGATTGATGAGTGATCATTATGGGTATATCTGTAGACACTGCGTCTAGATCGTGACGATTGGGGTGTCTACCCTCTTCAAGCTGCGAATCATCGTAATTGAAGCCAATGACCATAGCACTGTTGTTGGCCGAGTCAGAATTGGCGATAAATGTACGTAAGGTCTCTTGGAGAGATGCGATATTATGTGCAGGCCCATCAGGGGGTGGTAGAAGATTCGCCGTAACCGCTTGAATAGCGACACCAGAAAGATGACTGTGTCCATCCACAAAACCAGGAACCATGGTTTTGCCTTGTAAGTCAAACGTTTTAGTCCCATTGCCGGCCAATTTTGTTAGTGCAGCATCAGAGCCCACAGCAAGAATTCGTCCGTTCTTTACAGCGATCGCCTCAGTGACTCTCTCATCTGCATCCATAGTAATCACAAAGCCATTTAGATAAATACTATCTGCAAACACAACTGGCTTGGTATCTGAACAGCCTGTCAAGCAAACGCTCAAAATCACTGCCAAGGTTATTTTTTTACCCGCTATCATAAAATGTCCCCCAAAAAAAATTTCTGGTAAATGTACTCAGTATCACGAATAGCGGCTGATAAACTTGATGTCGCGCGCTCTTTAGCTCTAATTTTTAATTACCGTAAAAAGGTTTAGCTCCCAGTATGCTGTCACAATCTAATTTTTGACGCAATCTAGTACATATGAGGTTATGTTTAGGTAGGCATAACTAACAGCAGAAAGACCAGCAACCACTGCTAGAATTACCATTTGTATGATCTCTATGATCCCTATGATCCCTATGATCCCTATGATCTCTATGATCCCTAACGTCGTAAAGAATATGATCTTCCATTACGAGCAATCCCCAACCATGCGACTATCAAAAGCAATAAAGTACTTTAGTATTGATAAACTCATTTATCACTCGCTTGATCTAAGTCTATATCAGGTGTCGGCTATCATAGATGGCGAAGAGCATTATCTCACTGATGAAAAAAACAAGCTTCTTAGGTCAGTTAATATCATTGAATTGCAGAAACTTTTGCGCCCTCTGAACGCTCAACAAACCGTGCTAAGGCACACTAGCGCCTATGACGAAATGATTGGGGGACCTGACAAAACAGGTTCTAATCTGCTAGAGGTTCCTCTGGCTGATAATCAACTCTATTGACTTGTCTCTATTTACTTTCCATGACAGACCATTACACTGGTGCGTTTTTTCGCTCTGCAACTTAAGGACATTTCATGCTTCACAGACAAAAATCCTTCTCAATATTGTCGATATTCTATGTGGCGCTTCTTGTAGTGTTCTCCAATTATTCAGTTGCGAATCAAGTTTCTTTGGTGAAGGCTCCGGAGACGTTAATAGAAAAATCGTTAGGCCTTGAAACTATAGTGGTCACCGGCCGAAGATCACAACAACAGCTTGACAACCTCATTGGCTCGGTTGGTAAAGTCAGCAAAGAAGACATACAGCGTATTGCCCATGTCCATATAAGCCAAATGGCTGCGCGCCTGCCAGGGGTTTGGCTAAGTAGAGGCAATGGGCAGGAATTATTGGCCTCAGTGCGATCACCCGTATTTACAGGCGCTGGCAGCTGCGCCGAAGTACTAACAACTGAAGATGGCTTACCCATAAGGCCAACTGGGATGTGCAATGTTAACCAATTATTTGAAGTTAACACAGAACAGGCTGCAGGACTGGAGGTATGGCGTGGGCCGGGAACTGTTTTTTACGGTTCCAATGCTATGCATGGTGTGATTAATGTTATTTCGCCAAATATCAGCACCAATAATGTGTCCCTTCAGCTCGGTAGTAACCAATATCGCCGTATAAAATTTGGCTGGAAAGGAAACCAGGATGCTCATACTTTACAAGTAGCGGCAAATGGTGTTTCGGACGGCGGATTTAAGGATGATTCTGGTTTTGATCAACAGAAGATTTCTGTTACCCACGACTGGTCAGATAATCTGCTGTCAGCCAAAACCTACCTGACCGCCGTCAACCTAAATCAGGAGACCTCTGGGTACATTAAAGGATTAAATACCTACAAAGATGACGCAGTTTGGAAGACGAATCCCAATCCTGAGGCCTACCGAGATGGCGCCGCTGTTCGTTTGTCCACGCGCTTCAGCGGCAGTTCTATGGATTCACACCAGTGGCAAATTACCCCCTATGTTCGGCGTAGTTCTATGACATTTTTGCAACATTATCTGCCCGGTCAAGCCGAGGAGAAAAACGGTCAAACTAGTGCAGGCATACAAACCAGCTATCAAATAACAGACGATCTTAAAACACTTTGGATGGGCATCGACGTTGAATGGGCCGATATGTGGGTAAAGGAATTTCAAGAAAACATTTTGGGTGTTGCAGATAATGTCCGTTTCCAAGGGCAGCATTATGATTTTGATGTCAAAAGCCAACAGTATGCCCTGTTTGTAAACTCCGAATGGCAAGCCTCTGACAAAATGACAGTTGAAATGGGTCTTCGCTATGAGTCGCTCAATTATGATTACAAAAATAATATGATAACCGGCAGTAGTCGAGATGATGGTAGTTTATGTAATTCAACCAGCGGCAGCTGTCGCTACTTCAGACCTGCAGATAGGTCTGATACCACCGACAATCTAAACCTTCAAATAGGTGTACTTTACTCTCTTGGTGCAACGCTGGACGTATACGTTCGTGCTGCCAATGCGTTTAGAGCACCGCAAATAAACGAACTGTATCGTCTCCAAAAAGAGCAATCTATTTCCGTGATTAAACCAGAACAAGTGGATAGCCTTGAATCTGGCCTTCGCTATCAAATGGAGAATTTGACAGCGCAGCTGTCTATCTACTCAATGAAGAAGGAGCAAGTAATTGTTAAAGACTCAGATAGTTATGTGGTAAACGATGGTAGAACCCGACACAAAGGCATTGAATGGCAACTGGGATATCAGATGTCTGATAATTGGCAAATTGCCACTGCTGGCGCGTGGGCAAAACATCAATATCAGTATACCAGACTCTATGGCGGCACAAATATTAAAGGAAACGATGTAGACACTGCACCGCGCTGGCAGGGAAGTTTTCACCTTAATTACCAGCCATCTGAGGATACTCAGATGGAGTTAGAGTCAGTTTATTTAGGCAACTACTACTTGGATCCGCAAAACGTACATGAGTATGCCGGCCATAATGTTCTTAATCTGCGCGGACAACACAGATTTGGTGACTGGGAGCTATCTGCACAGGTAACTAATATAACTGATCGACACATCGCTGATCGTGCCGATTACGCCTTTGGCAGCTATCGGTATTTTGTCGGTGAAGGCCGAGGTTTTAGTCTTGCCCTAAAACGTCAATTTTAAACCAACATTTTGCATGCCTAACTACTGATCAGCACAGGGGTACCGCAGCTGACAAGAGAATATAGCGATAAGATATCGGTGTTTCTCATCCGAATACAGCCATGTGATGCCGGTGTACCAATAAGGTATTCTTCGTTGGTCCCATGGAGGTAAATATATCTGGCGTATGTGTCGACATCACCGCCTCGGTTTATGCCCGACTCTAGACCAGCAAGCCTAAGGATTCTTGTGAGAATATAATCTCCAATCGTCGAGTTTTCGGGTGAATCTGCCTCAGGCCTCACAATCTCTCCGGTAGGTACTCTTCCAATAAAACGCATCCCCATAGGTTGATCATTACCGATCCGCTCAACAATTGAACAAAGGCCACTGGGAGTGCCATTGCTATTGAGTTTATTACTGACGCCATTTTTGGCCGTAGAAACAGCAAAACTTTGTGCCACTTGTAAATCTCTATTCAACACATGACACTGCTGCTTACCAATCTCTACATGCAATGCATAGGACTGCTCTGTATGTTGCGCCAAATACCAGGACAACTTGTTCTTAACCATCGATAGCCTTCCCTATATTCTATAAAATTAAGAAATGAAACCACTTTTCACTCCATAAGGCTCACTGGTGCTAGTGGCACAGCCGCACTGTTGCCGGACAAATATCTATCCTTCAGTATCTCTTCTGTGCTACACATAACATTTTGTGTCCATTTAATTACAACTACCACTACAACCTATGTCTGTTCCTATATTAATACCACTTGAACCAGCACGATAGTCTCACCTACCCCATTTGCAAAAAACTGAAATATCGGGTGTTTTAACGGCAGCACCTCAAGGTGAGCCACGTAATAGTAAAAATAGGCTCTCTACTAACGTCACTACACTGCAAAAATCGCAGCGGCCAACTATAACAATGCTACGAACTCACAGCGTAGTGTTTCATAAACTATCACTAAATTACGCTGATGCCACTGATTTATCACCATCAGTCGCCTTACCCATACATTGTTCATGCAATGCTATACAGGAATGATATAAATCATATGTATCTTTACACACAGCCAGATCTAAAATAAAACTCGCAATTTTGTATTTATCAGGCATAGTTACGATGGGTCCCACTTGTCGAATAGCTCCGCCTCTTCGTTTGAGGATAACACCCATAATAGGTGCAGCAGTAACTAAAACATGCTCTCGCTTTAATATCTTTTGGGTAAATTCCATTGCAGTGCACAGCATCAAATCAAAAACTGTTAATTTAGTTGAGCCTAACTTTGTGACACGATAATCAACCGATACAGCATTACGAGAGGACTCTACACATGACATTGATTTGATTGAGTCAACACCATCAGTGATGGTTTCGGCAAAATAAGTCTCACATAGCCATTGATGGGCACTATCAATTACTCTAATGGTTCCAATGAGTTGACCTGAATCGTTTTCTACGCAAACTAAAAATGCATGTGCATCAAATTCGTCAATTTCACGACCATCTGGTGACTCTGGCACCCATTTTAGTTCTTTGCTGTAAACCTCATGGCGCAGCCTATAAGCCTTGTCTTTTTGTTCTTGAGTGACCGCAATATAGCTTTTATAGCCTGGGATAACAAAACCGATATTACTGATATCAGCATTATCAAGAGCATTGGTCATTGGTAGGTTAAGTTTAGAAAGGTTATTACTTGACATAGTGTTTCTCCAATAAAAGTTAATTAAGATAATATAATTGCAAATTTAGGCTTAGGTTCAGTAAACACCAAAGGCCCCCTGCCTCTACGGACAGTTACTAGTAATAGTAATAGTTGATTTGTGTCGAAAATGAAACTGTCTGATAAGACAGGTTAACAAACTAGCCCTTCACTCTTCACTCTTAATTACGCATCCCCAGAAGCACAACCATAGGCCAACAGACCATGTATTGCCAAATCACCTTAAAAAAGACTACACTAGGGAATAACTAGAGGGAAAATGATGACCTATTTACATTTTCACAATGACCAAGAACCTTCCACCGCGTGCTTTTATAGATGGCCACTGCAAGAACTCGGGGCTGCAAATGTTACTGCGTTCTCACGGCGGTTAGGAAGTTTCTATTGGGAGAATATTGAAGCACACTCAATAGGAATGTTAATCGGGCTAGTGTTTAAAGACAATCAACAACCTGACATCTGTGCTCAGTTTAAGATTTTAACAAACAACGAAAGAAACCATTCTGGAGACTGCAGCTTCTCTGTCGAGTTTATAAAATTGGCGCGAACGCCCGTAAGTATAAAAGCTAAGAGAGGATCAGAACTAAGCAATTTGCCAGTGTTGCAAGACTATGTTCCCCATAAGCTGTTTTGCACAAAGTCAGGATTGTTTTGGATAGAAAGCGACGTCTTAGCTTACTGAATCAATCCCAAAATGACGCTTTTCTTCACCGCTTGTTCCCTGTTGTTCACGCGTAATTTGCGGAATATGTTATTAAAATGAAACTTCACTGTGCGTTCTGTAATGCCCATAATAGTGCCGATTTCCCAATAGGATTTAGCTAGACTTGCCCATTGCAGTACTTCCCTTTCTTTTTTGGTAATTGAAGGCGATTGTAGAAACCCGGGCCTGCTTAAAATCGCATTAATATGAGGTAGCAACTGCCTGATCATGAAATGCTGAGCATCGTCTAAACTACTAGCATCCATTGAGACTGACGTTATGGATGCAGTATGTGTGATTTGATGAATCGTTTGGCCTATAGCATACCCGTCATTGAGGCCATGTTTTGCCGCCGTTTGAGTGAATTCTTCAACCTCACTTCCAAAATAATCGAAAGACTCACTCCACCTAAACACGTCTTGAACCACACCACAATATCTTACCACTGGATCGACTAGGGCAAAATTCTTGCTAAGGTATGTGTCAGTCCAACCTGCGTCGATCCCATGTTGATATGTCGAGCCAGACGCCTCAATATCATTTTTCGTATAGCTCTCAGCAACAGATAACATCATGCCATCAATGTTACAGAGCGACTGCATCGACAGCCAAATGTCCTCTATATCTTCCTCATTACGTGCTTTCAAACACGCATTCATAACGTCCATGCCACTTATCATTTGATCATTGGATAACAAACGGACTCTCCTTAGTATAGATTTATAACCATATGTAACTCTGCATCGTTACGCTTCGCATGAATTATGAGATCATGGTAACAGTCTGAACGACATATTTTTTTAATCATTATGTGAACTGGTACTCAAATTTTACATTAATTTGCGGGCACCTGTTTTGCAGCAGATGCTGGTTATAGGCCGCCACATAAACCAATACTACTAATCAGCACATCCATCCAAGATAGACGCTTATTGGGCAATCATTAAAACAGCATTTACAGCGCTCTGGGGTCCGGATTCTAAATTTTTATTGGTTAAAATAACCAAAAGAAAACACTTGTATAACCATAGCAGATTATTTTGAAACAGTAGAATTTAGTCTGTCTATTTTTAGCGAGACTATGAAACTGTCCATGCTTCATTATTATGCTCCCATCCTGGGATGACGCTAACAGACGAGCAAGCATAGAAATCGATCAAACTTTACCAATCAAAAAACCACTTTTTCGATGTAAGGTATGCATAGACTAAAACCAGGCAGACCGACGCTAAAGAGTAAAAGATGAAGGGTAACCCTTTAAGTAAGATCCTGGTGAGGACGTATTCTGGCAACTAGAAACCGCACACTATGGTTATTGAATATCAGGCCAATACTCGTTGTGAAAAAATGCGTCAGTAGGTTTATCTGTTCGCTGATAAGTATGGGCACCAAAGAAATCCCGTTGAGCTTGCAGTAGATTAGCCGGCAGGCGAGAAGCGCGGTAAGAATCATAATAATATAACGAGCCACCGATGGACGGCACTGGAATACCACCTTTAGCGGCAATAGCAATAACATCCCGCCACTGCTGCTGCCCTTGATTCATAATAGAAGTGAAAAAGGGTGCTAACATAAGATTTGACAATTCAGCATTTATCGAAAACGCATCCGCTATATGAGTCAAAAATTTTGCCCGAATAATACATCCACCTCGCCATATTTTGGCAATGTTGCTGATATTTAAACCCCATTGATACTTTTGACCGGCACGATAAATCAAATCAAGACCCTGCGCATAGGCGACAATTTTAGAGCAATAAAGCGCATGAAAAACACTATCTACCAAAGCTTTTTTATCCTCACTATCAATCATCAACTGCCAGTTGTTAGGCCCTTCCAGCAACCTAGATGCCTGGTGTCGTTCTGTCAGTCTTGACGAAAGAATTCGCGCCTCCACCGACGAGGCAATAGTAGGCAAAGGCACAGCCGCATCGACCCCTGTCATAGCCGTCCATCGCCCAGTTCCCTTTTGGCCTGCACAATCAACAATAAGATCGATTAAATCCTGTTCTGTTTCAGGATCTTTTTGTTTAAATATTTGAGCTGTTATGGCAATTAAGTAAGACTCCAAAGGCCCTTTGTTCCAATCGTCAAAAATAACGGAGAGTTCGCTATTATCGAAACCAGCCGCATGTAATATGTTGTAGGCCTCGCAGATCAACTGCATATCTGCATATTCGATTCCATTATGCACCATCTTCACATAATGGCCTGCTCCTCCGGTGCCCACATACACCACGCAGGGCTCTCCATCGACCTTTGCTGCTATTGCTTCAAATAAGGGCTGCACCATAGCCCAACTACTTACATCACCACTTGGCATAATAGAAGGCCCTTTTAAGGCGCCCTCTTCACCCCCAGAAACACCGGCACCAAGAAACCTAATACCTTTATTATCTAAACAAGCCTCACGACGCACGGTATCTTCAAAGAATGTATTGCCGCCATCAATAATTAAATCTCCCTGATCAAGCAGAGGCAGCAATGACTCTATAACAGCATCTACAGCAGGGCCTGCAGGCACCATTATCTGAAGTAACCTAGGCTTGGCTAAACAATCAACAAACTCTTTTAAGGTATCATTAGCGACCAAATTCCTATCTGCATATTGCGCCGAAAAATCCTTGGTAACAGTGGGGAGTTGATCATAAATCGCCACACAATAACCTTTTGATTCAACATTTAAAGCTAGATTCTGACCCATAACTCCAAGGCCAATAAAGCCAAAATCACACTTTGTCATACCGCTGCCCTCTATTTTTTTACACTGATTATCAAGTGCGCCATTCTACAATTTATTAGCCCATAGTCACAATTCAAATACCCTATTTAACGAGTATTTGACGTAATACAAAACTAAGTTAAAGTTAGCAAAAAAATACAACGGCATAATAGGGACGCAGTTAGAAAATTATTCTAATAATTACGCATAGAAGAAATGCAAAGCAGAAAAAAACCCATTTATAAGGTACTTTTAAGAGCTTATTTATAGCGACCATACTTTGCCGGACGTTTTTGAATAAAAGCCTCAATACCTTCTTGTCCATCTACAGAAATAGTACCCTGAGTCATCACCTCAGAGGCG
>JAQWYJ010000065.1 GCA_029254005.1 Porticoccaceae bacterium
TAAATAGATAAATAGATAAATAGATAAATAGATAAATAGATAAATAGATAAATAGATAAATAGATAAATAGATAAAATCCAGCAAAACATACGATAAATGTCTGCATCCGCGCTTACCGTTTACAATTTAAAATGTAAAAAAATAGTTTTTTGGTGTGCTATATTCTTCAAAAAATCCTACGCTGTGTAGTCTCTAGGATAGTCTTTTACAATCTCTCGGTCCGATCTGACAATACCCATTAATATCTGCGCCTGTCTGACCAACTCTTAGTACATTACCTCATTGCCGGTGCACTGTTAAACTTGTGCTTTACTGTCGAATCCTAGGCCTGCATGTCTTTGGTTATTTTTTGATAAAACACATTTTTTTATATTGTAGGTAGCCGTGTATTAGTGCCCATGAACTATCTACTAACAAACTATTCTTAATAAAATACTCCTAATCAACCCATCGACTAGACCAATTAACCACAATTTATGTTGTTTTAAACAATTCATTTATGCTAAGTTCGCAGATGTTGGCCGCAAAATGGCAAAAACAAGCCACTTTTACGAGTTAAAGTATGTGTAAAACAGTATTTAAGGCTCTTTTAAACACCGTCAAGGTAATTAGTAAGTCTCTATGATTGTCGGATGTGCGACCCTCAAAAATCTGGAGGTATGAAGAATGGTTGCAATATATTCTAACCAAGCAAGTGCGCAAACGGCAAATGCTCTTCATCGTAATGATCGCATTATGGATGGAATTATTGAGCGACTGTCAACAGGTAAACGCATTAACTCTGCCTCAGATGACCCTGCAGGATTGGCAATTGCCACGCGCTTAACCTCTCAGGTGAATGGGCTCAATCAGGCCGCTAGAAACGCAAATAATGCAATTTCTATGGTGCAGATTGCAGACAATGCGGCCGATACGCTGGACAATATTTTTCAACGCATGCGCGAAATTGTTGTGCAGGCTGCAGATGGCTCAAATAGCGCTAGCGATATCGCCCTCTTAAACACTGAATTTACAGCCCTAGCTGAAGAGACTGATCGCCTCGTGAACACCACGAGCTACAATGGTAGAAATATTATTGATGGTAATGCTGATGAGAGTGGCGGTAGCTCTGTGACATATCAGGTAGGAAGTAATGCAGGTATAGAACAGACGTTGACGATCAACTTTGGTGACCTAAATCTTGGGAATGGTGGTCTAGGCGGTGACTTTTCTTCATGGAAAACAGCCGGCCTAGGTAGTAATTTCAATACCACATTGACCGATATCGACACCGCTATTAGTGCGGTTGCCACTCAGCGCGCAACCTACGGCGCCTCCTTGAATAGATTGGAATATGCCGTTGACAATTTGCACTCCGCATCGTTGACAACATCCATCGCCAGGGGCCGCATCGAGGACACCAACTATGCTGCTGAAACCGCGCAGCTGGCAAAGCAACAAATTCTTGAGCAAGTAGGCACAGCTCTGTTAGCGCAGGCCAATATAGAAGCTAAATCAGTATTGAAGCTACTTGATGCCAATTAGGGGTGGCCCTCGTTTCTCTGCACACGCAACACCCTACACCCTACACCAAAATAGCATTAATTCTTATCATAGGCACTAGTAATAACGTCTATCTGACTTTCCATATAATCGCGGGTGTTATTGAGGCTATTCATTAGCGTTTCCATTGCCGTGAATTGCATCAAATACCGCTGATAAAGCGTCTGCATTCGGGCTTCAAGTTTAGTTAATTCTAACTGGTAGCCTTCTTCAGTTTTGGTCAAGGCTTCTGTTCTGTTGGCAATTAAACCGTTAGCAACATCACCATCGGCAGTGGACGCAGACAAACCATTAATAATCGTAGCAACATCTTGGCCTAAACCTTTGGGAGCCAATCCATAGAGGCTTTGATTGGTAGTATCCGCCGTTAGCATGGTAACCACATCTTCCCAATTTGTAGCTATCAGGGTGTCATATTTGGCTTCGTCAAACTGCAGTTTACCGTAGCGGTCTACACTAATACCCAGATCACGTACCGCATCAACTGCTCCACTCGCTGTGGAAGAGGTGGCTGTTAGTGCATTATAAATACGGCTTTGAACGGAACGAAGTAATGAACCTTCACCGGCCAATGATAATCCAGCTTCAACGGCTTCATCAGTGTTAAGCTCATCAATTAGAGATTCAAGGTCATTATAAGACGTGACAATATCCTGCAAGTTAAGCTTCAACTGACTCTTGTCGCGGGTTATGGTTAATCGTGCTGCATCAAATACCGTCTCGGTTCTGTATTTGGTTAAATAGGTATTACCGTTACCACCAGTGCCCGGGGTGCCGGGAATCAATCCACGGTCTTCAATAATCATATGACGCAACGGCTCTTCAGTAGCATAGGTTTCACCATCATTAGCCGAACCTGTGTATTCTGAGTCATTGCGGCTGCGTCTCATCTGCAGAGAGAGCGTGTCGCCTATAGCTGGCGAGGTTTTTGGCGTAAAAACAAGCCCGCTTGCATCGTAACTAATATTGTAATCAAAATCTTGATAATCGCTTCTCGCAAACCCATTACTATTTGTGCCCGCAGTGGCGCCTTGAAGAGCAGTGACCAAGCCAGCGATAGTTTCAGACCCAGCGCTACCTATTGCAGAGCGCTCCACCATTATGGTGTCACCATCGTTATCGGTAAAGCTGATGTAAGCTCGATCATCAATCGAATTAGAGTCATCATAATTTTCGATACGTCCAGATAAGAGATCTGCCTGTAGCTGCGCGTTACTCCAAGCAATTCGGAATGTACCACCGCCCGTGGTACCAACAGTACTATTTATAATTCCGGTATTGGAATAATTGCCTGAATTTGGTGTTCCTGGCGTTGACTGCAACGCAGTATAACTACCCCCGGTAGCACCAGTTAGATTATTCAAGTTGTTACCGTTATAAAGACTTGATGAGTTGCTAGAGGTACGCTTTGCACTAAACATAGCCATGCCAGAATCTGGGTTTCTTGGTATGCCCTGTGGTGTAAATACCACTCCTTGGCCGTCACCAGAAAGCGCCACGGTAAAACGAAGATCGTCTGTGGCTCCGTTATCACCGACACCATCATTGTTTGAGCCAACGTTATCTGGATAATCTTTCTCTGCCTGTATGGCCGCTACTAGTCCCGCGAGTGTTTCCTCACCGGCCCCTGTTTCAGTGACTGTTCCTCTGATGTTGTCGACCAACAAACTGGAATTAGTACTATCTGTTTTGGAAATTTTAATCCTTAATGCCTGACCATTAAGCGAACTATTGTTTGCATCAAAAGACAATGTTTTAGTCGCCATAGCATCAATATTTGAAGACCCCGTTTGAGAGCTCACCAGCGTGCTACCGGCAAATATTTCTACCGTCCATGCAAGACCGCCTTGATCGTTATAATAGTTACTATCGCCAATATCCACTTGGAATTGATAGTCCTTGCCTGTTTCATAGGTGGTCGATAAGGTTTGCTCCAAAGCACTATTACCACCATGAATCCAACCAACGTTAGGTCCGTCGCTGAGGGTGCTCTCGTCGATATAAGTGTTAGGAGTTGAGTTCGCTATCCACCAGGATCCAGTATCGCCTGTCATCGTCCAGCCGGTGAGGTCACCGTTGTGAGAGTGATCTTCGTGCATATGATTTGGATCACCATTGATCACATCAAACGAGCTGTTACTTATGGGAATACTTGTCGTCGCACCACCACCGCTCAAGGCACGAATTTCACTGGCCAAAATGTGGTGGTCGCGGCCGTAGTCATCAGTGAACACGAGTGCGCCTTCACCATCATCACTTCCGCCACTGATAATGCTGGCCGCCACATCTGCGCGCAGCTGTGCTTCGGTATAGCGATACTCATAGGAACCACTGTTAACAGAGTTAATAGTGCCACCGGTATAATCTGTGTAGGTATC
>JAQWYJ010000067.1 GCA_029254005.1 Porticoccaceae bacterium
GGTGGGTTCTAACGCCATCGCCGTGGCACCGCCCTTCACGGTGGATGGCGCCACTCGACTGGCCATCAATTCACACCAACCCACCACCGGGCCTGTGGCTTGGTACGAGGCCCATATTCAGAGCAATGAGGGTCTCAATATTATGGGTGGATTATTCCCCAGTAGTGCCACCATCGGTGTTGGTTTCACTGAGAATCTGGCCTGGGGGGTCACTGTTAATAAGCCCGATTTGGTGGATATCTATGTTCTGGACATGAATCCAGAGGACCCTATGAAATACAAACTCGACGATAAATGGCTGACGTTAGAGGCTCGAGACATCGCCATTGAGGTCAAACTGTTTGGCTTTCTACCTTGGACTGTGAAGGAAACCGCACTGTCTTCCGTGCACGGGCCAGTGATTCAAAACGACCAGGGCACCTATGCTGTTCGCTATGCTGGTATGGGTGAAGTTCGGCAGTTAGAACAGTGGTTGGCCATGAACAAAGCACAAAATTTTCAGCAGTGGCGCGATGCGATGCGTATCCATGCCTTCGCCAGCTTCAATTTTGTCTACGCTGATCGAGAAGGCAACACCATGTTTGTACACAACTCGCTGACGCCACAAAGAAAACCGGGATATGACTGGAAGCAATATTTACCTGGAAATGACAGCAGCCTCATCTGGCAGGACTATATGGCCTTCGATGATTTGCCCCAGGTGATCAACCCCACATCGGGCTATTTGCACAGCGCCAACCAAACGCCTTTTCGGGTTAGCGCAGCGTCTGACAATCCAGACATAACAGCCTACAAAGCAGAGGACGGTTTTCCAACGCGAATGACCAATCGCGCCGATCGCGGCCTTGAGATGTTAGCCGAGCTTGAGAGTATCTCGGAACAGCAATTTTATGATCTGAAGCACGATAAAACCTACAGCAAAAACTCGCGAGCCTACGCCTACTTGCAACGTGCAGCCACAGTGGGGCTGAGGGAATTTTCCGTTGAGCATCGCCGGCACTATGCGGCGGCGCAAGCGCTAATTGCCAGCTGGGATCTGTCCACCGATGTTAATAACCGAGGTGCTGCCCTGAGTACCTGCGTATTGGGCGCCGAGTGGATGGCAGAGCAAAAAGGTGAACCGGCACCAGATCCAGTGGCCGAACTGGTGCACTGTACCGATCTTCTCCTGCGTAAAACGGGGCGTTTAGATCCCCTCTGGGGCGATGTCAATCGTCATATTCGTGGCGATCTCAACCTGCCACTAGGTGGAGGGCCAGACACGCTTAGAGCTATTTATGGCATGGGCATGGAGGAGGATGGTTACCTCACCAATGTGGCTGGCGATGGGCTCTACTATCAAGTATCTTGGGACGCTCAAGGCCAGTTACAGGTAGAGGGGATTCATCAATTTGGTGCCGCTACGCTGGACGAGAATTCACCGCACTATGCTGATCAAGCGGAAGATTACGCCGAGGAAATTTTGCGTGACCCGCAGTTTCAAAAAGAAAGACGGCGCGCCAACCTTAGCCGGCGCTACCGTCCAGGGGAATAGTTACTGCTGAACTTGAAACTCTGGAGCCACTGCGGCACCATAAATGGCCAGATTGTAACGCTCACAAATGCCATCGCTCTGGCAAGGAGCTAACTGCACTGCACTGATAAGCTCCTGCCGCGTGCCTTGATTATCGGTTTGCTTCAACTTCCCGGCGTTTAAATAGTAATCGACAAAATCCACTACCGCCGTCGCCTTATCAAGGTCAGTGCCCGGTTGCGTCTCCCAGATCTGCTCCAATAGATCAGCACTCAAGAACACTAGAGTTTGCTGTGGTGTAAAGGGCAGTGGCTGGTAGTAAACGCCCTGCCCAAGTAGCGCATTATAAGCTTTGAAAACCGAGTACACCTGAGTTTCATTCACCAACTTGAGTTCCGGAGCCACCAAACCTTGACTCGCCAGTGCCCCCGTGGGGGAAAAATCTGGTGGATAAAAATTGAATACCGAGGGTGCCGTAAGTACTTGCTGACCGAGAATTTGGCTCACCGGCCCAATCTTGACAATGCTGGCGTGGTCTTCAAAATGATCCGCATAGGGGTAGTCAGTACCGACAATGGACTGATCCTCATCCCCTGCGCCCAATGCGATATGAGATTTTGCATTGAATAGCCGCATCACTGCAGTAAGTTGTAAAAGAGGTTCCTTTAATTTACCAAAGGTTGTCGAGCCGGCAACAGACGGAGATCTCGCTTCGGGATCTAGCAAAATGGCCTTGATCACTGCAGTCATGTCACCTGTGTCACCAAACGCGTTGGCGACACGTTCAATATAACCCGGGCTCGGATTGGATGTGACAAAACGCTGAATTAACTGACGTGAGATAAAGGGTGCGGTGGTAGAGTGAGCCACCAGCCCATCCAATACAGTGTCTATCTCGGCCATAGCCGCATCTTCATTACTCGCTGAAGAGGTGGGGATCACAAGGGTTTGACCGTCGTCTTGAAACAGCTGCTTTTCACCGAAATCGTGATAATCGGGGAAGAACTTCATCGGCTGGGTAAAGCAGTATTGCTCCGACTCAAGCGGACCACACCTGCCACGGTTAAAGTAGGTATTCTCCCGCACATTGGAGCCATCTGGATCACTGGTATAACTCAACCCCAACCCCGTAAATACGCGAGCCATCGCGGTGATGACGGTATTGTCATAGGTGGGTATGGGCAGATTATTATCGGCCAAAATGATTGATCCATCTTGCCGTCTGTGCACCAAACCAAAGGTAAACAATTGCATAATCTCACGGGCAAAATTTTCGTCAGGAAAGGTTTCATTCTGCTCATTGGCCTTGGCATTGCGATAGTGACTTAGATAAAGACCCATCATCGGACTATAGGTGACATCCTCCAGCAACTGCCGATAGCTGCCAAAGGAATTGGCAGCCAGAAGATCCCAATAAGCACCCATGCCTCTGGGTGATCTGGAAATATTACTGTCAGTGCGGCTGATAACGAGAATCTGACTCAGCGCAAAGGCCATACGTTGGCGCAACTGATCCTTGGCAAACAGGGTGATGGGCCAAAAGCTCTGATGTTGCACATTGCGTCGATTGTAACTGGGGAAAAGCGCATAGGTGTGATCATCCAGTGCCAACATGCTGGTGGCAGGCTGGGACATTTGCTGATCGATCCACAATTCATAGACTTGCTCTCGATTGGAGCCATCGGTATCAATCATCGACCTCAGTTCTTCGTAGTGCTCGGGCGTGGCACCAAAGGTCGCTTGGGTTAAAAACCGTGCAATGTCATTGTCCACCTGTTCAGGGGTCAATTCATCATCATCGGGCGGCTCTGCGGTGGCATCAAATATCATGTGTGCAACAATCTCTCCCACCGGAAAAGATGCCGAGTGAACATTGATATAGAACTCACCGTTAAACAACGCGTCCAACATCTGCTGTTTGGTGGTGAAAATACCACCAGGCTCCAAGTCCCATTCATAGCCACTTACCGATCCGCTGCTCTCAAGATCTTCGTCTTTAATATCGTGAATAATAGTACCCGAGGGCCACAGGTGAATGTGCTGATCAGTTCGCTGAGAACCCAAGTTGGCGTAGGTGTAGGTCAATGTGCCGCTGTCGTTATGGCCATCTAAAATGAAGGTGAGATAACCACTGGCGTCAGTGGTAGCGCCATCTTGGGCAGAGAAAGTGCCCAAAAAAAACTGCTGATTGGCAGCGGTTGGCGTGGCCTCGGCAATAATAATTTCCGCTGTGTGATCACCGACTATCTGGTAACTGTCATCGGGCTGCAGAGCTAAGTTCAGCGTTTCTGGAACTTCACGTTGATTATCGGCCACCGGTTTGACATAAAGGGTGTGCGCAGTGTCGCCATCGGCAAAATCGATGGTATTCTCCACCGCGGAGCCGTCGGCATAAAACAATTGATAGTCCACCTCACTGGCAGAGCCAAAACGGGCGTCATCATTGCCCTGGCGGACAAAAGGAACTGAAATTGAGCCACTACCTCCAACACGCAGAATTTGAATTTCAGCCTGACTGCCTGTGGATTCGTAGGCCCAGCTCTGAAGCGTGTTAAGACTTATTTCCGGTATGGTCGGTGCTTCAATGATCACGGTACGAACCACTTGCTCAGCAGCATTGCCAGCGGCATCACTGACATCATAGGTGACACTGTAGGTAGCAGCAGCCTCTTGATCCACCGAATTCACGGTGATGATGTTAGCACTGATATCACCATCGATATTATCGTTCGCTGTGGCGCCTTGATCGGTGTAACTGCTCCCTTGGGCGATGGTAATGACAGAGGTACCCAGCAATGTAATAACTGGCGAAGTGACATCTGCTGTAATATTTACCGTGCGAATTACCTCAGAGGCCGCATTACCTGCCGAATCAGTGACGTTGTATGTGACCATGTAGGTTCCAACAATGTTTTCATCCACTGCATTGTCCACCACGATGCTAGAGGTGATATCACCGTCTTCCTCATCAGCAGCTGTCGCTCCTGCGTCTGTATAGGCACTTCCTTGCTCAATATCAACGGTAGGCTCACCAAGCAACGTAATGGTTGGAGGTTGATCATTCGGTGGCGGAGGTGGTGGATTGGTAACAGCACCACCGCTACCCCCTCCACCTCCGCCACAGGCGCTAAGTAGCAATAACAGCGTAATAATGACAAAGTTCGAAAAAAAACGTTCGACAAAGTTATTCATAATCAATCGTCCTAAACCTGATTAATAAAATTGATGTTGGTTGCCACATCAAAGGGATCAGGGAAATTGTTCAACGTCGGAAAAATCTGGTTGATGCCATCATTGGGTATCCCCATCCAACTGGCGACAATGGCAGAGCACTGCGAGGATGAATGGGTGGGAATAAAACGACCCCGACCCACGTCAAGTCCTTGATCTAACATCAAATCAGGGAAGGTGCCATAAAAGCGTCCACCCTCCACCATGCCACCAAAGGCCAAGGCATTACCGGCCCACGCATGGTCTGTGCCAGCGGTAGCGGGGTCATTGCCGTTGGGTGTCAAGGTACGGCCAAATTCAGAACCGACGTAGGTCAACACCTTGTCGAAATCACTCTGCGCATGCAGGCAATCGCGAAAGCCTTTCAGCGCGGCATTGAGCTCTACCATCTGAGCATTGTGATTTGGCAACATATCGGCATGGGTATCAAAGCCATTCATCTCAACAAAATAAATCGGCCTCTTGTTACTCTCCGCGGATCGACCGGCAATCATTCTGGCTACCGTCTTCAATCGACTGCCAATGGTGCTCTCAGCAGAGACCCCAGCCGCGGCAAAGATGTCATCAAAATCAACCCCCGATGCGTCGGCGATAGTAAAGGCCGAATCCACGATGGCTTCAGCGTCCACCGCCGATCCGTACACAGAGGCATATTTCTGTGCCATCAAGTGAGCGGAAGCATCGATGGAATCCATGGAGTTGTTTACCAGCAAACTTCGCGCACCAGTAAAACCATTCAGTGAATTTACGCCGTCAGTGCTCAAGGAGTAGGCGTTGATTTCACCATTTAAACTGACCTGAAAGGGGTTCAGTCCAGCCACAGTAATCAACGGTGAAACCAGCGAATTGGTATTGTATTGAGTTAAAAACTCGGCCATTCGTCCGCCCCAGCCATAACTAAAGTTACTGACAGGCTCACTTTGAAACTGACGCTGCTGGTCCGAATGAGAGAATAATCTGGGGGGTAAGTCGCTGACTTGCAGAGAATTACTGATGTATTCTTCACGGGTAACAGGCATAACCAAATTGCCGATGTTGCACAACACCGCCAGTTCTTGATCATTAAACATCTGCGCCAAACTTGAACAATCCGGGTGCATACCAAATTCACTGTCACCCACATCACCGTATATCTCAGGCACGGATTGCAGATTCAGTGGATTTAATTCGCCTTCAGCCAAAGCAATAACGCCACGGTTGGTGGAATAATTTGTTCTCAGTTGACTGTCTCCCATGGGGATAATCATATTGAAGGAATCATTACCACCATTTAGAAAAACAAAGACTAAGGCACGATAATCGTTGGACGCGGCCAACGCATGGCTTGCACCTAGCAACCCGGTTAGACCCAGTGAATTGGACGCCAAGGACGAAGCTAACGCCAGAGACGAAGTCCGTTTTAAGAACGCTCTTCGAGAAAGCTTCAACCGATTACAATTTTTAATCATTTTATTTCTCTATTATATTTGTATTAAAGAAAAACACAGATTAGTTGCAATTACAACGTTTAGATTACCTTTTGGTTTACAGACATTCCACAATTATATCTTTACGCTAAAACCCATTACTTTATTAAAAAGGTTATTGCCTGTGCAGAGACTTTACTCCCAGTGCTTGTTCCTTTAAAAGCCACCTCGTGTTAAGTTGGAGTTACGAAACAGTACTCTGCCTCAATTAACGACTTGTTTATTTGGATTGTCTATGTCTATTCAGTGGTATCCCGGTCATATGCGGAAGGCCAGCAACGAGATGATCGATGCACTGCCGCTGGTTAACGTTGTTATTGAGGTTTTAGATGCTCGGATTCCGTTCAGTAGCTCAAATCCCTTCATTCATGAATTGAGCTCTGATAAACCACACATCAAGCTCCTGAATAAAACAGACTTGGCCGATGCCAGTATTACCAAGCAATGGCAGGATTATTTTGAACAACAAAAAAATACAAAGACCTTGGGATTAGACTTAAAGAATCAGGATCCCAGCAAGCAAATCATAGACCTAATTAATAAACTCAGTCCGCAGAGAGAAGGTCGAAATACATTGGCTATGGTCACCGGCATACCCAACGTGGGCAAATCATCTTTGATCAATTGCCTTGCTGGTAAGCACATTACCAAGACCGGTGATGAACCTGCAGTGACCAAAGGACAGCAAAAAATTAACTTGCGTAATGGCATCATGTTACTGGATACCCCCGGCATTCTTTGGCCAAAAATTGAAAACCCTCTGGGTAGTTATCGTCTTGGTACCACAGGAGCTATAAAAGATACTGCCGTTAGTTACGAAGATCTGGCATTTTTTGCTGCAGAATTTTTACTCAAAGCTTACCCTAAGCGCTTAAAAGAGCGCTTCAAGTTTGAACAGCTACCCACAACAGAAATGGCGCTACTTGAAATTATTGGCTCTCAACGAGGCTGTCTTAGAGCGGGCGGACGCGTGGATTTAGAGCGCGTATCAACGATTTTTATAAATGAATTAAGAGCTGGTCTTTTTGGCCCGCTGGGCTTTGAAACACCTGAAACCATCGACGTTGAAATGCAGCACGTAGCGATTTTAAAAGCTGAAAAAGAAGCGAGAGAAAAGTTGCGACTAGAGAAAGCCGCTGCCCGACGAAAACGCGCTAAAGCCAACAGGCGGTAATAAAACACTACGTTGCCATTAGAAGCCATCTCAAATAGCTTGAGCAGCAGCGTAACCTGACGCCCAAGCCCACTGAAAGTTATAACCTCCCAAATGACCAGTAACATCCAGTACTTCACCAATAAAAAACAACCCGGGCTGCGTTTTACAGGCCATGCTTTTAGACGATATTTGATCGGTATCCACTCCGCACAGCGTGACTTCCGCAGTGCGATAGCCCTCTGTACCCGAGGGTTTTAGTTGCCACTGACATAGGGTATCCGCCAAATCCACAAGAACTACATTGGGAATCTCTGCAATTGACACTTCACTGTACTGCGGCCAGTAGCGCTTTTGCAGTGACTGACTGAGACCTTTGGAGAGAAAGGGTGCCAACAGGCTGCGTAACAAGCTTTTGGGGTGGCTCTGCTTCAAGCTTAATAAGAGCTCTCGAGCGTCCTCATCGGGTAACAGATTAATAGTGATAGGTTGCCCCGGTTGCCAATAACTTGATAACTGTAGGGCAGCTGGCCCACTGATACCCCGGTGGGTAAACAACATATTTTCTCTAAAGCTTGCATCTTTCACTGACATCTCAACATCTAAGGAGAGCCCAGAATTCTCCACACTGATGTCTTTTACCCAATCACTAAAGGTAAAGGGCACCAAGGCCGGGGTCCGCGGTAACACCTTTAGACCAAATTGCTCAGCTATTTCATAGCCAAACCCAGAGGCACCCAGTGTCGGAATAGACAGACCTCCAGAGGCTACCACCAATGACTGGCAAACAACTTTATCTTTGGCCACAGTGATAGCAAAACTACCGCCCTGCTGCACCTGAATATCGCTGATCACTGTTTTCGTTTCAATCACCACACCAGCGGCATCGCATTCACTGAGCAACATGTTCAAAATATCCTTGGATGAGTTGTCACAAAACAATTCACCGTGATTTTTCTCATGGAAGGGAATGCCGTGGCGCTGCACCAAGTCAATAAATTGCCACTGGTCGTAACGCTTGAGTGCGGAAATACAAAAATGTGGATTCTGAGACAGGTAGTTTTCTGGAGTAATATCCAAATTGGTAAAATTGCAACCACCCCCGCCGGACATGAGAATCTTTTTGCCCACTTTATTACTGCTGTCTACCACCAGAACCGAACGACCCCGACGACCGGCATTAAAGGCACAAAATAAGCCCGCGGCGCCACCACCAATAACTACCACATCAACGGTTCTCACCCGAGATCTCCACTAAAAAGCCGCTGCCACCGCGCCTCTATCGCGGTGCGACCAATAGACTCTAACCTGTGAATATTTGTTTCTGGTATGCGCTCAGGCTGATTAAATTTTGCCAATGCATCAGTGACCATATCTTCTCGCAATAGATGAATAATAGGATAGGGCGCCCTATTGCTAAAATGACTGACACCATCGGCTGGTTCATCGGCAAAAAGATAGTTGGGATGGAAACTAGCCAATTGAACCACAGCGTCCAGACCTGCCTGGCTAATAAGTTGTTCGGCAACGCCAACAACATCGAGGTATTCATCAAAATCAGCAAGCGCATTGGGACACACTAGCAGTGTGGTGGCTATATCTTGCGCTGAACAACTCTGTAAAAGATCTAACTCAAACAAAAAATCATTGATAATATGGTCGGTCTGGTTCGACTCAGAAAGCTTAATTCTCAGTGTATCGGATTGCACGGTGGGAGCGGCAAAAGGACATAAATTCAGGTCGACAACAAAGGATTGCAGCCACTTTCGGACACGTTGCTCAACGATATTAGCTATATTATTAGCCATAAAATATTCTTTTCTGCCGTGTAGGCGGCAGGATACGCATTACACTGACATTGAACAAGCAATTAACAATTTCAGTCATTAGTAACATATTAAAAAGAAACAGCTAAACAACATTGAAAAATCAACTTTCAACACATTTGATACACTATTAATTACATGCAAAGAAACGCTATTTTCACTCGAAAATAGCGTAAAAATCGCTTTGCATTAGGTTATTTTAGGAGTACATTGGCGGCCAAATTTTGGGAGTAATTAACACCATGCCAGTTCGCACTGTGATCGCCATCTGGCCACTCTTCGCCGGTCTCTCACTTATTGGCCTTGCTGTTGGCGTGCAGGGAAGCTTACTGGGTGTTCGAGCCACTTTAGAGGGCTTTGATGATTTTCTTGTGGGACTATTAATGTCCTGCTATTTTGCCGGCTTTTTAGCTGGATCTCTACTTACCCCTAGAATGATTCAGCGTGTTGGGCACATTCGTATTTTTGCTGCATTATCCGCCGTAGCATCGGTGACCATTTTAATTCACGCATTGTTTATTAATCCTTGGGCCTGGGCATTGATGCGACTATTCACCGGCTTTGCATTTTCTACAATCTATGTCGTTTCAGAGAGCTGGTTGAACCAATCATCAACTAACGCGAACCGCGGTCAAATTTTGTCCATCTACACCACTATATTACTAGCAGGAATTTGTGCAGGCCAGTTCATGTTAAATGTTGCCGACCCTGCAGGGTTTACTTTATTTATTTTGATATCCGTGATGGTCAGTGTCGCGGCTGTGCCCATTTTACTATCAATTGTCGCCACGCCACCTATCGAAGAAACAGAGCGAGTTACCATCCGCCATCTGTGGTATCGAACGCGGGTCGGCGTAATTGCTATTATCGTCTCGCAGTGGGTATCCAGTATCCTATTTAGTATGGGGGCGGTTTATGCAACTAAGTTAGGATTCACTGTTTTTGAGGTAGCGAATTTCATGGGTGCGATGATGGCCGGAGGGATGATTTTGCAATGGCCCTTAGGTAAACTTTCCGATTCAATTGATCGTCGCTGGGTTATCGGCTTTTCTAGCTTAACAGGCGTACTTATTGCGGTTGCGATCAGCTTGATGAGTGAAACATCTGGATGGCTTTATGGACTAGTATTTTTGTTTGGCGGCTGTTCTTTGTCTCTTTATTCAATTGTTGTTGCTTTTACCAATGACCATCTTCGTCCCGCTGAAATTGTTCCCGCTAGCGGTACTATTATTTTAATAAGCGGACTTACCTCAATCACAGGACCCATTACTGCTGTATTTTGGCTACAACTATTTGGCTTAAAAAGTTTCTTTATATTAATTGCTGCCAGTCTTTTAGGTATGGGGATAATGAGTATATGGCGAGTTCTGACCATTCCAGCGCTGCCTGCAGAATATAAAGTACAAAGCACTTTGCAGGCCGCAGCTGCACCGGTGGGAACTATTCTGCATGCTGAGGATGAACCTCTAGTGATGGATAATTAGTGTCATCTAACGTAGCCAATCACGGATACAAAATGTGCTACTGAACCGGCCAAAACAAAGAAGTGCCACATGCCATGAGCATGTTTAAAATGCCCAACTTTATCGGCTATGTAAAAACACACCCCAACCATATAGGCGCCGCCGCCAGCAACTAACCAATTAAAACCCACTGCATTGACTGCTTCTTTTAGACCATCAAAGTCCAATGCACAAGCCCATCCCATCGTCAAATAGATAATCAACTGAATGACTTTAACACGTCGACCGGATAGAAAAACTTCACTTAAGATACCGATCAGCGCGAGGCTCCAAATGATACTCATGATCCACCAACCACTATCATCTCTCATACTAACCAGCATAAAAGGTGTGTAAGTACCCGCTATTAGTAAGTAAATAGCGATGTGATCAAACAGCTGAAACAACTGTTTGAGTTTGGTGGCTCGAAAACTGTGATAGAGCGTCGACATGGTATAAAGTAAAACCATTGATAAGCCAAAAATGCTAAAGCTAGCTATTACCCATGGATCTGACGTTTGGATGCTAACAGTTAATAATGATCCCAATGCAATAAGCGCGAATGCTGTGCCTACTAAATGGCTTATGCTGTTTAGGCGTTCTCCGTAATACAAAGTTAATCTCCTTATATAGCTAGAGTACTACCTCAGACTGTTCATCATTATTTGAGGCACCTAATCCCATAATCATTAATATCTTTGGATTTGAAAGTTTACCAATTTGTCGGTAAACAATCTGGATATTTTTAACTGAAGCTATTTTGAGTGGATGCTGGGTTATGTAGTCAGACGAAAGTTCAGCATTGGCCAATGTCGTAATTAAAAGTAAGGTTAAAACACAGAGGGTCTTGTGCACGTAGATTCCTTTTCCTGCTGACCGACAGCAGTTTATAGTTTGTTGTTGAGCATTTAAGTACTGCTTTACACCATAATGATTAACTCTAATCTGCATCAGGTAATAAATCCATATCTAGATATTGTAATTACGGACTGATCAGTCACTTGGATATAAGCCATCTCACTCTTCCCGCCTTGCTACTATTTAAATATCTTGATTACCAATTTGATATTTTTATATCAAGTGAATCGCAAAATTACTGTGCGCCGTATAGGCTGTACAAATAAAAGTGCAATCTTAGATAATTTCAAACAGGCAAAAGCCATGCAACTTAGTTGGTTCGATCATCATACATCGCATCTATCTGAGGGATTCCCTTCCAATATGGTTTTACTTGATTGCGAAACAACTGGAGGTAATGCCACTCGAAACCGTATTATCGAGGTGGGTTTGTTAATTATCGAAGATGGCAAGCTCATGAAACGTTGGCAAACTTTTGTTGACCCAGAAACAACATTGCCACCTTTTATCCAAAAGATAACTGGCATTACCCCGGGAATGTTAGTTGGGGCGCCAGTTTTTAAGGATATTGCAGACCAGCTCTTGAATCTAATTGATGGCCGTACCTTGGTTGCGCACAATGCCAGATTTGACTACGGGTTTCTAAAAAATGAATTTGCTCGCATAGGCATTACATACACAACTAAACCATTGTGTTCTGTTAAGTTTAGTCGAGCGCTGTACCCGCAATTCAATCGTCATGGCCTGTCCCACATTATCAAACGGTTTGACTTAACAATAGAAAACCGTCATCGGGCTTTAGATGATGCGGAAATGGTTTATCAATTCTTTTTAAAATCATCAGCCCTGTTTTCCGATGAAGAAATTGCCGCCACCTGCAAGCAACAACAAAAGCGTCCCGCTCTTCCCATGAATCTACCGGGTAGCGAAATTGACAAATTACCACGCTCTGCCGGGGTCTACTATTTTTACGATAGTCAGGGCGTGCTTCTTTATGTGGGTAAAAGTGTGCACATCCGCAATCGTGTAATGAGCCACTTCAACCAAGATCATAAGAATCCCAAAGATTTACAGATGAGTGCCAAAATTGCCCATGTTGATTTTCATAAAACACCCTCTGATTTTGGCGCTCAACTGCTGGAAAGCCAACAGATCAAAACGTTGAGCCCACTGTATAATCGTCGATTGCGCAGACTGAAAAAAATGTATCAGCTGCGTTCTTATCTGGATAGCAAGGGTTATCAACGATTAGACATAGCATCGGTGGATGTGAACGAAGGTATTGATGAAGATAATATCGGTTTGTTCCGATCGCCTCGGCAAGCAACGAAAAAAATCGAATCTCTGGCCGATGAATTTTTTTTGTGCCACAAACTTTTGGGACTTGAGTCCTCACCCAATAAGAAAGATGCAAAGCCTTGCTTTAGAGCACAGCTGAATAAATGTCATGGTGCTTGTATAGGCAAAGAAGATGCCTCGCTTTATAACCAGCGTCTGGCATCAGCTTTGCAGGACTATCAGCTACAAATATGGCCTTACCCCGGACCCATCTTGCTAGAAGAAAAAAACATAGATGAGGATGAGTACAGCACCATGCACCTCATCGATAACTGGCGCTATATTGCCAAGCTTCATGACATCTCTCAGCTTTATGACTACGATCTTGCACCAACACAGCAATGGGACGATATAAAAAATAACACTCAATTACAGACAACAGTGGATGAAGTAAACTTTGACTTAGATATTTACTTTATCTTAGTGCGTTTTTTAACTAACTCCGAACGCATGAAAATGAATAACTTAAAAGTCTGGCCACTGTCACATCTATCAGCCGACTGATCGGCCGGATTCAACAGACCCCCAAGCGTCTCCAGTCAGAGTTACTTCTGTACCGCTTTGAACCTGGGATTCGTTTTACAGATAACATAGAGACGCCCGCGGCGTTTTACTATTTTACAGTCGGGATGTCTGTTTTTGGCGCTCTTGAGCGATTTAACAACTTTCATGTATCACCTTTTTTCGAAAGATGGCCAAAGCGACGATTAAAGTTAGCTACTCGTCCCTCTGCCTGGGTAACCTGCTGCTTACCCGTATAAAACGGATGCGACGCCGATGAAGTTTCTACGGTGAAGTAAGGATAGGTTTTACCATCCTTCCACTCTATGGTCTCACTGGTGGTTAACGTTGACCCAATAATAAAGTATTCATCAACACTGGTGTCATGAAAAACCACGTCTCGGTAGTCTGGATGTATTCCTGATTTCATTTTTTTCCTTTGATACGATGTAAATAAAATTTAATGATGATAATGATAATTATTATTATTCAATAAATCAAATAAAATTATTTTGTTGTCTGCCATGCACACCAGTTCACTATGATTCAACACCTCAACCAACATTTAACAAGACTTACATTAAGCGTAGAGATATCATGAAACAACCGGTTTGAGCTCTGAAAACAGCCTACATTTACAACGCGCGAAAACAATAACTCTAGCTAACAAACATTTAACCTAGTCAGCTGACAGTGCTTTTTCCCTAAAAAAACACATTGCCAGCCTACCCAATGCGCTTCAATTTAAGATTCAAAAAATAAGTTATTAAAGGTTCACCATAAATAGGGGCTAAAGGCGTTCTTCATTTTGTAATTATAAGAATACGTCCTTTTCACCTTTTTTCAGACCGCGACGAATTAGATTTTTTACCCTTTGGTCTGTCGCGGTTGCTAATTGCAGTGCTAGTTGAGGAACCCTTTCGATGATAATCTTTTGCTTGGCGGCCACTACCCTTACGAGATTTGATTAAAGCAGAGTTAGTTGTGATTGCAGTAATACGTGGTTTTGGCGGCTTGTTATCTTGTTCTGAGAGCTGCACCAAGCGTGGCGATTTGCTAATACCATTAGCACTACCTTTAGTGTTTCTGAGATTCTGCTGGTTTTTTTTATCCGACGTATGATAGTTATCGGGAACTGTATATAAATCATTTTTTAGTTGACGCTTGGGGGGCGTATCAAGACGCTTTCTCTTGTTAGGTTCTGCGGAAATCTGGTTATTTTTATCAACATACTTATTTCCCGGAATGGTGAACAAGTCTGAACCAACCAATGGTTTTAGCGCATTCGGGTTTTTAACAGACCGAACAACTTTGTTAGAATTCTCACCGCGACCTCGCGGTGGCACATGCTCTCCTCTATGATTGAACTGGTGAACTATTCTTTCATCTCGCGGCTTTGCACTATTTTTATTTAATAGTAAATGCTTACTATCTTTTAGGCTATTATGGCCTCGACGATACAGGTCTGGTTCGGTATGAGAAACATGTAGATCTGATTGATGATGTCGACGTCTTTTATGATCTCGATAGTGTTTTTTTACCTTGGCATTCCGGTAGGCAACTCCACGACGGTGATGTGGTTTATGATGCCAACGACGTGACTTATGGTCATGGGTAATGTGCACTCTGGGTCTGTAAATGTGAGTGTGGTGGTGATTCACCACAACGACGCGACGATCCGTCCAATGAAATGCACTAAAAAAGAAGTTAGTTCGAATACGGATACCATGCCCCCAATGGAATCGATGGCTGGGGAAAACCGCGTAACCATGAAAGGGTGTCCAGTGCACAGGCTGATAATGCCGCCACCGCCAGTGACCATAAACCACACGCGTATCATAATAGGGCACATAAACAATTTCTCTGTGCACCGGCTCAATAATTATCTGATTATTTTCTCGAGTTATCGATAGATGCTCCAGGTCGGCAAAACTATCAGCCTGCTCGGCCTGAGCTCTCAACAATTGAATGTTAGCCATCAGGTGAGCCTCATCTTCCAAAAAGGCCTCACCCAACTGTTGGGTCCAATGTAGATCATCGCTCAATTTCTCTAGTACAGTGGGAAAGGCTAACAGTGCCATAACACTAGGATCCCAACCCATGGGTTCAGCTTTGTCCATTAACTCAACAGTATCCAAGTATTGATTATCTCGTTGCAACTGACTGGCCATGACTACCTCAAGTGGATAGGTTGACGCAATAAGGATGTGAGTGAGTAAACTATCGGGATAAAGCGCAATAGGCGCCAATATCCGCTGTAGTTGTGCCTGTTGAATTTCGGCCTCGGAGAGTGATTCGCTTACCTCAGCGTAACTTGGCTCTGAACTCACCGCATCGACAATGGAAATGGAACAGGCGCTAAGCCAGACTGATATTGCTAATACCATGGGAATTTTTAGCATGTTGGAGGCCTTGGTACATACTGAAAATATCGACGGGCTGGGATGTATAACTGTATTTTTCATAAGTCTTTCAACTCCTTCTATCAAGTTGAAACCCATATTACCTAGGCGAAGCTGAACGCAAGCTGAAGGCTTTTGATTAAGAGCTGGCTGAGGGCTCTACTTTACAAGCTGGCTGAGAGTTCTCCTCGCAAAACAATTTTTTTCTAGGTAACTCTGTTTAAATTAACTCTGTTTAAATGACAAATTGAAGCGCGCGCCACCGAGTTTTTCAGACTGACCAATCATCACCTCTCCACCGTAGCTATCGACCAGGTCACCGACAATGGCAAGGCCCACTCCATGCCCCTGACCATAGGAATCTGCTCGCACTCCCCTTTGCATCAGCTGATCTGCCTGAGATTGAGCAATACCATCACCATCATCCTCAACTATAATCTCGAGCTTTTTATCATCGCTTAGCACCGTTAACAGAACACGAGCCTTGGCGGCTTTACAGGCATTATCCAACAAATTGCCCAATAACTCGGTAAGGTCCATTTCATCGCCTCTAAATACGGCCTGATCATCTATGGCGACATTGATAATCAGTATTTTATCCAAATATATTTTAGCCAGACTTCGGCGTAATTTTTCCACCACGGGAGCCACCTTGGTTCCCAAGTGCCATGCCGAACCGGCGGCTGACTGGGCTCGCGACAACTGGTGACTGATAATATTATCAATGGTTGAAATGTGCTCCTGCACGCCCGAATTTAGATCACTCTGACTTTGTATCACTGCCAGTGGCGTCTTCAGACTGTGCGCCAGATCAGACAGAGCATTGCGATAGCGCTTGCGCTGATTGCGCTCGGTGGCCAACAACTGATTTAGCTGCAATGACACTGATTGCAGCTCTGCCGGATAGCTGCCACTCAATTGCGTCGCTGTACCACCTTGAATAGCCGCGAGTTCCACCTCAAAGGACTTCAGGGGTCGCAATATCCATATCAACCAAGATAACTGCACTAGGGCAAGAAATCCCATCAACAGCAGCAACCACGTCCACAACTCCTGCCTGAACACCTCAATTTGCCGCTGCATATCGCGCTGATCTTTAATGATGTGCAATGTCAACGGGAAATCGCCATCAGGTTGCTCAAAAACCGCACTAAAACTGTAAATGAGGTGGTCACGCTGATCGAAAAAGTGGCTACTGAATCTGTGGCCCCCAGGCTCAGGTCGAGGCAAAGTGGAGGGAATATCGAGCCCGAGTAGCGAATTTGACTGCCAGCCAAGAGTACTTTCAAGCTCTCCTCTTTTTGCATCATTCTCGGCGCTATTATCATCGAGCATAATCAAAGCGTAGAGCCCCGACTGAATGAGATTAAAACGATCTTCGAGTAGCATCTCGGGCATCTCTAGTTGCCTTTCTTCGACTTCTGCCACTGCAAGAATAGAGTAAACGTAGGCACTTAATTCATTCTCAGTCGCCGTTTCCATCTGTGTACGGAAAGCATCATTCAAACCCACACCCACCAGAGGCAAAAAAATTAGCGTGAGTAGCAGGGTGCTACTAATCAGCCGAGTCTTCAACGAAGATAATGTTTTAATACTATCAGCGCTATCGCTCAACTCAGCTTTCATCGCCGGGTAAAACCTCTAATTTGCGCATGCGGTAGCCTTGACCACGCAGTGTTTCAATCAATGAAAATTCATTTTCTGGATCCAGTTTCTTTCGTAGCCGTCGGATAAAGACCTCGATGACATTGGAATCCAGATCGAAATCTTGATCATAGATGTGTTCTG
>JAQWYJ010000034.1 GCA_029254005.1 Porticoccaceae bacterium
CCCCATTGGTCAACAATAGAGTAGTGTGTAGTGTTAGGAGACTCCAATCCAGGGTTGACGCCTTTAACTTTCGATATTTCAGTAAGGTTTACTTCAGTTGCGCGCTTTGAAATGTACTCATCGCTTAAAAGTCGTTTGATGTCCACATCCACGAAATCGGGGTCTCCAAGATATTCTGCTCGATCGGCAAATACGCGTTTTTCCATTTCGGCCACAAGATGGATGTATTGTGCAGAATTATGGTGGACGCCAGAAAACGCATTTGCCAGGTAATCTTTCATTTTTAGTAACTGAACAATAGCAAAGCCACCAGAACTTGGTGGTGGTGCAGAGACGATTTCGTAATCTCGCCACTTAACACGTATAGGGTCTCGCCAAAGAGCTTTATATTGGTGCAAGTCTTCAATTGATATCAGTCCGCCAGAGCGTTGCATCTCATCAATAATAAGTTTGGCCGTTTGTCCTCGATAGAAATCGTCAGCCCCATGCAGGGCTATACGTTTTAGGGTTCGCGCAAGTTCTGGTTGTTTAAATACCTTATTTTTGTCGATGCTATTGAAATACTGATTAAAGTTAGTTTTTTGAGCAAAACGCGGCTGCATGCTATGGATGCTATCGGCCAGCACTGCCGCCGGAAAAAATCCCTCCTCTGATAATCTAATTGCTGGCTGCAACAAATCACTCCAAGGTAGCTTACCGTACTTTTGATGTGCCGCCCATAATCCAGCGACAGTTCCGGGTACTCCAGCAGCTTGACTGCCAATAAGGGTAATATCCCGTATGACATCACCCTTTGAGTTCAGGTACATATTTTTGTGGGCAGCAAGGGGTGCTGTTTCACGATAGTCTAAAAATGTAACCTCTGCCCCCATTTTTAGGGTCATGAAGCCACCACCACCAATATTGCCAGCATCTATAAATGTAACTGCTAGGGCAAAGCCTGTTGCAACAGCCGCGTCTACTGCATTACCGCCGCGCTGCAAAATTTGTTCTGCAACCTCAGCACCATAATTATCAGAGATCGCGATAGCCGCCATTTTATATTCTTGGCTGCTTTTTAGTGATTGCTGAGTATCTATACTACTCGATATTGATAGATCACAGCTCGAAAGGCTTAATGTTAAAATGGCCAAACAGAAGATATGTAGGATAAACGAATTCATGTGAATGCTCTTTTTATAAATGTATGCAAATACTTTTCGATGGTCCATAGTTATTTGTGATTAAGTAGCGCTTTGTCATGACCGAAACTACTATAGCAGTTCTACCAATCTTGTCGCTTGAAGGATATTTTATTGGCAATCGAATTGTGAAATATTAAATAATACCCTGGGCCAATTATGCATAATTGCATTTTATTGTAATTCGGTTATTATGCCCAACTATGCCACAACTTTAGCGGTCGTTGATCGTTGGAGCAAAGAGCATTTTCATCATCGATTTGCACATAAAAACTCTCTTGGGAGACACCGCATGAGTTCTAAAAATATTGGTTTGCTTCGCCGTTTGGCGCTGTTAGCCTCGCCCGCTATACTATTTACAGCGTCAGCTGTTTATGCACAGGATGTGATTGAGTCAGAATCAATTACTGCTGATGCTGTTGAATCTTCTCAGGAATCCGAAGCTGAAGACTCCGTTGAAGAGATTGTCGTAACCGGTTCACGACTAAAGCGAACCACTTTTTCAAGCATAGCTCCTTTACAGATTATCAATGCAGGTATATCTCGAGAAGCAGGTTTGGTTAACGCTGCAGATATTCTTCAGACATCCACATCCGCTGGCGGTCAGCAGGTTGATCTGACTTTTAGCGGATTTGTGTTGGATAATGGACCAGGATCTAGACCACTTAGCCTCAGGGGGCTTGGCGCATCTCGAACACTGGTATTGATCAATGGTAGACGAATGGCACCAGGTGGTGCTGAGGGAGCGCCTTATGCTCCTGACGTTGGTTCTGTTCCTGCAGGTCTTGTGCAACGATATGAGACGCTTACTGATGGAGCATCTTCGGTTTATGGTTCCGATGCGATTGGTGGTGTAGCGAATATTATTTTAAAGAAAGATTTTGATGGTTTTACGGTTGAAGGTGGAGCTACCTCGCCTAAATATGATGGTGGTGAGAATGTAAACTTGAACGTCACCTGGGGTAAAAATTGGGATCGCGGTCTAATTGGAGCAGGATTAGATTATAACAAGGATTCTCACGCCACTTATGGTAGCCGCCCTTGGATGTCTGAGTGCAGCAAGAACTATGAAATTGATACAGATGGCAATTATCGTTCTAAAGACCTCTACTACGCAGCGACGTACGGAATGAAGCCTTCTGATTGTGTGGCAAGCGGACTTGCTCGGAGAGTATTTGTACCAGGTATGGCTACAGGGTCAATATACTATACGCCAGGACAAAGCAATGGTGGCTGGGGTAACTTTAGTGAGCCCGTGTCGCCTTATGGTGGCTTTGGTATTGACAGTGACGGAGATGGTCTTGCCGATGCATCTTACTCTGACTATAGCTTAAATGGTACAGACTATGCGCAAAGCGGATACTTATATCCTGATTATCAATCAGCCACGGGCATGGTTTTTGGTGAGTATACTTTTGAAGGAGATGCCAACATCACCGCATACTTCGAGACGTTATATACCGAGGTTGAGTTTGAAACGTTGGGAAGTCCTCCGCAGTTATTTCCCGATGTACCTGCCAATAATCCATATAACTTATGTAACCCTAATGCTGAAAATGGTGTTGACTGTGGTCTAGCAGAAGACGCTTTGTTCACTAACCCAGCTTACACTGCCTCGTTTGGGGCCTACTACGAAGGTCTTTGCGCATCTTATGGCATTCCACTGGCTGGTTGTACTCCTGCTACATTTGGACTATTAAATGGTCCTATTGGTGCTGTAGGTACTTTGCCTATCGTTTCTGTTAAAAATGATCGATCAGCTGGTGAAGGTGACCGCCAACAGCTTCGATTTGTTGCCGGTCTCGCCGGAGATCTACCCTTCATGGAAATGGGTTCTTTGACTAATTGGAGTTTTGACACGTACTTGTCTTATTCAAAGTCATCAGGTGCTTCTCACCGGTTCGGTATCCGTGGCGATCGCTTGGATCTGGCACTGGGTAATTACTCATCCACAGATACGCCTTGTGAGAATGACTCAGGTGTAGTGTTGGCTGAAGATGCTGCTCCCGGTTGTGTTGCGGTAAACATGTTCGCACCATCGCTCTATCCTGATGATATTGTTGGTGAATTTGCTACCGCTGCTGAAACTAATTATCTGTTTGATAGTCGTGATTTTGATACAGACTACGAACAGACAATTTTCTCTGCCTCCATGGCAGGCGAGCTTTATGAAATGGCCAATGGCCCGATCTTAGGGACCGTTGGTGTTGAATATCGAAAGGATGAAATAAATTCGATGCCAGACGCGGTTGCACGTGACGGACTGTTCTTTGGATATTTCTCTGATGGCGGTGCTGTTGGTGCAAAAGATATGAAGGAGGTGTTTTTTGAGGTTGAAGCGCCCCTTCTGGCAAATCAGCCATTGGCTAAAGAGCTTACAGTTAATTTATCCGCTAGGATAACTGACGATGAAATTTATGGTTCTAACACAACTGAATCATTCAAAATGGGCTGGCGTCCAGTTAACTCTTTGCTGATAAGAGGTACTTATGGTACAGCCTTCCGAGCACCGAACTTGCGTGAATTGTTTTTAGCTAATCAAACTGGATTCAATACCATTGGCGATCCATGTATGGCCCCAGAAGAAGCCATTGACCTCTTCACCGGTGAATATAATGGTGCAAATGATCCGCGTGACAGCCAGATCTTGGCTAATTGCGCAGCTAATGGCGTTGATCCTACGGTAGCCCGAGGATTTGGATCCTACAGCGTTGAGCAGTCTACTGGCGGCTCGTTGACTCTTGATCCAGAAACTTCTGAATCTTGGACTGCGGGTTTCTCTTGGGAGCAAGAATTCTCTAATGACTTTGATTTCGGGGTAAGCTCTACTTACTACGAAGTCGACATTACTGATACGATCATTGAGCCAAATGGGCAATACATCGTGAATGATTGTTATGGTTCTCGAACAGGAAATAGTGCGTTCTGTAGTAGAATTACGCGTGATTTTAGTGACCCGACAGATCCACAGATCGTCCTTTTGGACAATGGTTTCTTGAACAGAGATAACGAAAAAGCACGTGGTGTTGATGTTAATGTTACTTTTGCAGACACATGGACCTTCTTTGAGCGTCCCTATGAAGTTTCGTTCGACATTGATGCTAACCGTTCAATCGAGCGATCTTTCCTTTTTGTTGATGATAACGGTGTTGAGGACTACGATGATCTTGCCGGTGAGTGGGGCTTCCCAAGCTGGAAAGGTAACTCTACTCTTCGCGTAGAATACGATAAGTGGCGCTTGCAACTTCGTTCAAACTACATTGGTTCGGTAGATCAAGACACTCGGGATATTGATCCATTCAGTGATATCAATGATAACAACGGCACTGGAACTTTCTCTGATACGTGCCTAGGTGCTCCAGATGACTTGCTTTGCCGGGACGTTGGTTTTGCCAAATCCTATCTGATACATTCTTTGTCATTGAGCTTTGTAGAGGATAATTGGGGTGTCACAGTTGGCGCGTCTAATATTCTTGATAAAGCGCCGCCAAAAGTGGATGGTTCTGAGGTTTCTGCCAAGAACAACGCTGCGATTGGTTATGGATATAATATGATCGGACGCACGGTTTACATGAATTTTGCCTATGAGTTTTAACCTTGTGACTCCAGGTTAGGTTATCAAAAACCCCTCAAGTTAAACTGAGGGGTTTTTTTTGTAATCCGTGATCGTTCTAATCATCTAATTGTAAATAGGTGACAGTAAAAGGTTAATATTTTTGAATTACTAAATGTTTTTATGCATACTAAGACTTGTAATTAACCCTCTATATGAGGTTCAAATATTCTGGTTACTAAGGAGTTGTTAAGTGTACATACGTATTCCAAATCGATTGTTAGTGATACTTGCTCTGATACTGAGTTGGAGTTCCATAGGGCTAGCAAGTGATATTTACCCCCTTGAGGAATGGGCCAAACGCTCTAACATGAGCAGTGTAAGCCTTTCACCTGATGGTAATCGTCTGGCATTATTGAAAATTGCAACAAAAGCTGGCAATCCTATTCTTGAAGTTTACGATGCTAATGATTTGTCGAAACGGCCATTTAGGATGAACGCCGATCCGATGGAAATCACGTCCTTCGATTGGATCTCAGCTGATAGTCTTATCTTCAGTGCGAGGATGAAAGTACGTGACAAAATAGATGACTGGAATCAGGGAGTCTATGAGTATAAAGGCGGTATGTTAACGCTGGATAAGAAAGCGATCAAAAACTCCAAGTGGAAAACAATTCGGTCCATTGCTGGTGTCGAGAGTACACTGCCGCGCAAGAGAAATAAAATCCTTATGTACGGATATGAAGAGAGATCTCGTTATCCGTCGTATTATGAATTTGATATAAAGTCAAAATCTCGTAAATTAGTGACACGTGAATCACCAAAGGTTAATAACTTCCGTTTTGATAACGAAGGGCGTCCACGCTTAGGTAGTGGCAGAGACAGCCAAAGTAATGAATGGTTGACATATTATCGTGGGGCGGAAAGCTCAGATTGGAAGGTTATCAATCGCAATAGTGAAGATAGTTTTGAAGAGTGGCGTGTTTTGGGGTTTGATCCGGCGTCTTCGGAAGATCTCTTAGTGTTGGCCCATAATGGTAATGACAAGACTGGTCTTTGGTCCTTCAACCCTGAGACATTGAAGTATAAAGAGCTCCTTTACCGACGTTCTGACGTCGATTTAAACGGGGTCCAGCGGCATAGTAATGGTTATACCAATCCAGATGAAATTGTGTCGGTGTCTTATTATGATGGCAGAGATGTTAAGCGTGAGTTTTTTGATGGTGGTGAACAGGCTATCTATGAACAATTAATGGGTCTAATTCCGCATGCAGATCGATTAAGAATATCCAGTCGGTCAGAAGACGGAAGTAGTATGATTATTTCGAACCGTGGGCCGCGAGACCCTGGGACCTATTATCTCCTAAAAAATGGATCCCTCAGTGTCGTAGGTTCTTCCAAGCCACAATTTGCTAGTGAAAAATTAGCTGATGTTGAAGCAATTACGTATAAGTCGCGAGATGGAAAGACCATTCGTGGATTTATTACCATACCCAATAGCAAACCACCGTATTCTCTGGTTGTTATGCCTCATGGAGGTCCTTTTGTAGGAGAGAATCCTAGTTTCGATGAATGGGCTCAGCTTCTTGCCAATCGTGGTTTTATGGTGTTACAGCCCCAGTATCGCGGGTCTAAAAACTATGGACTAGATTTCTATATGTCGGCGTTCATTAATGGTGGTGAAGGCGGATATAAAATGCAGGATGACAAAGATGATGGCGCGTTATATCTTGTCGAGCAAGGGTTAGTTGATCCTGAGCGAATGATGATGTTTGGATGGTCCTACGGAGGTTACTCTGCTTTAGCGGCGGCATCACGAACGCCGCAAATCTATCAATGCGTTGTAGCAGGTGCCTCAGTACCTGATCCTAATGAACAGGTTAATTATTACCGGTTTCGCATGCGAGGAGCACAAAAAGACGAGCAGTTACGAATGTGGGATGACAGCTTATCACCAATAAAAGAAGTGGCTAATGTCAATGTACCTATGCTTATTGTGCATGGTGATGTCGATCAACGAACGCCTCCTCGTGCTGCCAGAACCTACATAAAAGCATTGGAAGATAATAATAAGCAATTTAAGTCTCTTTGGTTAGAGGGCGCTGATCACTTCTCCAATACATTGTTTTATAGGCACAAACTGAAGTTTTATACGGCGTTGACAGATTATTTAGACAACGACTGTTTTTCGAGCAGTCAAACTGTAGCGTCTAAGTAATCTAACAATTTGTTCGTAATGTATTAAGCCGCCTTTTTGGGCGGCTTAATACCTATATGGCATAGCTTTTCACGAGTATAGGCGATCATCTTTTTACGCTGGCTTTAGTATGTTGGGGGATATAGAGTGGCAAATTACCTTGTCTTAATGGGGGCTATTCTCTTGGAAGTAGCCGGTACTTTGATGCTCCCTATGACCCATAATTTCTCAAAAATTATGCCTACTGTTTTGATGGCCGGTCTGTATGCTTTTTCATTTTATTTACTCACCTTCGCGATCAAGACGATTCCATTGCCCGTTGTTTATGCAACCTGGAGTGGTGTAGGTGTTTTTCTTGTGGCATTGCTGTCATATTTAATGCAGGGCGATATTCTCAGATGGCCAGCAATACTGGGGCTATTTTTTATTGTCATCGGTGTGATGCTGGTAAATCTCTATAGCGAGGCGGCACGATAATTCTTGTGGAGACGATCGGTAACCATGAAATCTTTTTGAAGTAGGTACCATCTTTGCGTTCATGCTAAGCATAGGGGATTCGCTACTTTTTGATGACCAAATTTATTTCGCGTATAGTTTTTTTCAATGATATCGATACTGGTTTGACTGGGTGTAAATCGGTTGTGCCTTAGAGATAATTTTTTGAAAATGAACGCCCTCGGAGTGTCTTAACGTAAATAACGAGTACGCCTTTGAGACGTCTGTATTATCTATCATGGTGAACGACTTGAAAGATAGATTGCTTATTCGTATGATAAATAAGCTGTTCTCCACAGACTGATTGAAATAGAATTATCGACCATTAATATAGTAGCAATTCGATTTATAGATACACTTTTAAAGCGCTTTGGAGACCTTTTGCGTAGGAGCTTTTCCCATAGATTGCTTGCGGACTCTTTAGAGCGGTTAGAGAGCTGCTTTTGAGAAAATTAAATGTAACCATTCAAACCACATAGTGCAGCAAAAATGAGATTGGATTGTGAGCGATAAAAGCCCCCAGAAAGGTTGGTTGAAAACTACTCTGAGTAAGTTAAATACTCTTTTGACTGAGGATATGAGCGATTATGATCCCGAAGAGGATTATGATACGAGAGTAAAACTTCCTGAGTGGCAGTTAGCGGCCTTAAAAAAACGCAGAAGAGATCAGCAACGCCGATAAGCAGAATTAGTCAGCGTTGAAAATGACTACGTGGCGCAAGTCAAATTGAACGGGAAGACTCTCGCCGACAGGTATGTCGATATGGCTATGGGTAAGACAGGGAACAAGTTGACCGTCATTTAAAGCTAATTCATACAAGTAATTGGGACCAAGAAAGGACTTGGTAACCACTTTGAGTTGAGTATTGGAATGCTCGTCATAGGCTATATCGTCCGGTCTAACTAAGAGCTTGACGGTATTGCCAAGATCTTTAGGCAGGGCGTTAATCGATAGATTTCCTAGATTGTTGCCCAATAAACCTGCAGCGTCTATACCTACGTTAATAATGGCCCCTTTGCCAATAAAGTCAGCAGCAAATAAACTTCCTGGTTTGTGGTAGAGTTTGTAAGGCGTATCTACTTGAATTATTTTTCCAGCATTTAGCAGTGCTATTTTATCCGCCATAGCAAAGGCTTCATCTTGATCATGAGTTACTAGTAATGCAGTAACTCTGTTCTTTTTAAGCAAGGAACGCACCTCACTTGCAAGCTGCGTTCTAAGTTCCGCATCAAGATTACTGAAAGGTTCATCTAATAATAATATTTGTGGATTGGGAGCCAGCGCTCTTGCAAGTGCAACACGTTGTTGTTGACCGCCAGATAATTCATGCGGGAAACGGTATGCTACTTTGTTTAGTCCGACCAATTCGAGCATCTCAAGAACACGTTCTTGCTTATCTTTGACAGGTAAATGACTAATGCCAAAACCAATATTTTGATGCACATCCAGGTGCGGAAATAGCGCAAAATCCTGAAAAACCATGCCGACAGACCGATGTTCAGGCGGCGTGGTGTACTTAGCAGTGCTCAGTGCATTACCTTTGACACTAATCTGTCCAGCACTTAGTGACTCAAACCCGGCGATGGCTCTGAGTAAGGTTGTTTTTCCGCATCCTGAAGGGCCAAGTAAGCAGCCTATTTCACCCTCAGCAAGTTCAAAGCTGGCATTGGCAACTGCAGATTGGTTGTCATACTTTACCGTGACCTGCTCTAATAGTAGCTGTTTATTCATTGACAGTGTGCTCATTGAGAATATTCTTAGTGATAAGTAGTACGGGTAATAAGCTTATGATGACAATAGCTAAGGCCGGAAGTGCTGCATCTAGCAGACGTTCGTCTGAGGCAAGCTCATAGGTGCGTACCGCCAGTGTATTGAAATTGAAAGGTCTTAAAATAAGTGTGGTTGGTAATTCTTTTAGAACATCAACAAACACAAGTAATAAGGCGGTCAGCAAGCTGGTTCGTAAAATGGGCAAATGGACGCGCTTGAGCACCATAGACGGCGATGCGCCCAGTGATCTTGCCGATTCATCAATGCTAGGTTTAATTGCGCTTAAACCGGATTCTACAGTGTTTAATGCCACAGATAGAAATCGAACTAGATAAGCGAATATAAGTGCACCTATCGTACCGCTTAGTAAAAGGCCAGTAGGGTAGTCAAACCATGCCCTACTGAGAAAATCT
>JAQWYJ010000035.1 GCA_029254005.1 Porticoccaceae bacterium
TGTCTGTTTTTTTTCTTTATTGCCCTTCTGAGGTAGAGGGTGGTTGGACAGATGATAAGCGCGATGCCTTTGGTGCAGCGGTAATCAACCAAATAGGTGACTATAGCCCCAATTTTAAAGATCTGATTTTACACGCTGAAATACGTACGCCAAGAGAACTGGAAGCGGAGGTTGGGCTCACCGAGGGAAATATCTTTCAGGGTGAATTAACTTTGGATCAGCTCATGTTTAACCGTCCTTTTCCTGGGTATGCTCAGTACCGCGGTCCGGTTAAAAATATGTACATGTGCAGTTCGTCTAATCATCCCGGTGGTGGTGTGATGGGTGCTCCGGGAGCAAATTCTGCTCGAGAAATACTGCGAGATTTGAGATGCAGTGATACCACACCGGAGGATTTTGGTGATGACTAAGCCGGTTTCGGTAATTATTATTGGTGGCGGCCACAATGGTCTGGTCTGCGCTACCTACTTAGCACGAGCAGGCTACTCTGTCGATCTGATAGAAGCCAGAGACATTGTGGGTGGAGGATCCAGCCCCTACTATTTTGCGGAGGGATATCGGACACCTGGTCTGGCTCATGTCATCTATGGCCTCAATCGGAAGATATGTCGTGATTTAAATATTGACCTCTCAACGATAATCGGCGAGGTCAGCACCGTTGCCCTTGATTTGGACGGCAAGCATATTAGGTTAGCCCGTGATGAGGTGTTTGGCAGTACCTTATCGTCCAAGGATCAGGACGCTTACAAGACTTTTAAGCGTGAATTCCGGGCTTATACAAAGGCCTTGGAACCGCTGATGATGAATACGCCACCACGGCTAAAAGACATGGATCGTGGTGATAAATTTACTCTGGCTAAGTTGGGTTGGAGTCTGCGGTTTGGTCTTGGTGCAGATTCTATGCGCGAGTTTCTTCGTGTTGGTGGGATTAATATCTTCGATGTGCTCAATGAGTTATTTGACAGTCCAGCACTAAAAGGTGCGCTGTCGGTTGACGCGGTCCTGGGTCAGCACATGGGGCCGCGAACACCCAACACTGTGCTTACCTTCTTGCATAGGCTCTGGGGTGAGCGTCAAAATCAATTGAGTTTGTCAGCCGTATCGCTGGTAACAGCCAAGCTTGAAACAGCGGCGCGAAACGCCGGTGTTCGAATTAAGACAAGCGCTCCAGTAAAGCGTATTTTAGTAAAAAATGAACGTGCTTATGGTGTTGAGTTAGCTTCTGGAGAGAGATTTTCAGGCGACATCGTTGTTTCCAATGCAGATGCCAAGACCACCTTCTTGGATCTTATTGGCGCTGAACATTTAGACGCTATGTTCTGCCATCGAGTCAACGCCATTCGTCAAAATGGCGATGTTGCTAAACTACATTTTGCGGTTAACCAATTGCCTGACTTCAAGGCACTTTCTGATGATAAAAAGGATACCAGATTACTTATTGCACCTGACATGCGTTACGTTGAGCATGCATTCAATCATGCAAAGTATGGCGAATTCTCAGAGCATCCTGTGCTTGAGATGACCATTCCTAGCTTGGCTGATGCGTCTTTGGCACCCCCTGGCCATCATGTTCTGTCAGTAAATGCTTCCTTTGCACCCTACAAACTTGAAGCGGGGTGGGAGTCTTCGAGGGATGCCTTTGTTCAAAGGGTAGTAGAGACGATCACTAACTATGCCACTAATTTTTCTGACTCCATTGTCGCCACTGAGTTACTGACGCCGGAGGATATTGAGCGGCGCTTCAATATAAAAGGTGGTCACTGGCATCAGGGTGAAATGGGAATTGATCAATTGTTTATGATGCGCCCAGTTCATGGTGCTGCGCAATACGAGGCACCTTTAAATGGACTTTTTTTGTGTGGCGCCAGCACTCACCCAGGTGGCGGCATTACTGGCGTTCCAGGGCATAATGCGGCTCAGCGAATTTTGCGGGGGGTAGTCAAGTGAACATCAGAGATAAAGATCTATCAACGGCGATAGATCATCGAGAAATACTGCAACCCAGTCCGTTTCAAGCGCGGGTGGACGAGCATGGTTTGGTGCAAAATTGGATGTCTTGGAATGGGTACAAGACCGCGAGAGTATACGACACCTTAGCCTCTGAGTATTTCGCTGTGCGCAGCACTTGCAGTGTGATGGATCTGACGCCCATGGAAAAGTACCGCATTTCAGGTCCCCAGGCGAAAGCATTTCTCAACCGATTGGTCACTCGGGATATCTCAAACCTCAAGCCGGGTCGCGTGACTTATGTGATTTGGTGCAACGACGAGGGCAAAGTTCTCGATGATGGTACGCTTTTTCATTTGCGTGAAGGTGACTACAGACTCTGTGCGCAGCACCATCAGCTAGACTGGTTGTTGCTCTCGAGTTTGGGTTTCGATGTAAGCATCGAGCACGAAACCCACGAGGTGGCAGCTTTGGCGGTTCAGGGTCCCACCGCTTTTGCAGTACTCACTGGCGCAGGGATTGCTGATCTCGAAGTAGTGAAGCCTTTCGATAACGTCGCTCGAACTCTAGGCGACATAGATGTAATGGTGTCGCGCACAGGCTTTACTGGTGATTTGGGTTACGAGTGTTGGGTCGATCCGAAGGACGCTCTTGCCTTGTGGGATGCTATTTTTGCGCTGAAACAACAGGGCTTGTTTGATATTCGGCCTATCGGTCTGGGCGCTCTCGACATGGTACGTATTGAGGCGGGCTTTATCATGCCAGGAGATGACTTCAATACTGCAGAGACCGCAGTTCGCGCTGATCGTGATCGCTCGCCCTATGAGCTGGGTTTGGGCTGGTTGGTTAATTTTGACAAGCCTTATTTCACTGGCAAGCAGGCGCTAATCGCTGAGCGGGCGCGTCCAGCCAAACGTCAACTATTGAAGCTGATTATTGAGGGAAATAAGCCTCCGCAAGATGCTTTTCTCTATGACTCAAAAAATGGTTCGCGAATTGGTACCATCACATCCTGCGTCTGGTCGCCCATTTTAAAGACTAACGTGACCTTAGCAGATGTGTCTTTTATTGACGGAAAACTACCCAGCGAAATTTGGGCAGAAATTTATTACCAAAAAGAATTAGAGTGGCGCGCCACCTGGGCTAAGTGTCGCATTTCAGAAAAAGCATTTTGGATTCACCCAAGGAGCTCCGCGACTCCGCCGAATAATCTATGACCCAGAGAGGTATGACAATGATCACAGGGCAATGTGAATGCAGTGAGGTGAGATTTGAAATTCACGGTGAGATTAACGATTATAGTCATTGCCACTGCAGTCAGTGTAGACGTATGCATGGGGCTGCCTTCGCTACGTTTGGTGGTGTAAGGAAGCAAGACTTCTCCTTTGTTTCTGGGGTTGATGAAATAACTCACTATGCCTCGTCCGATGACCACGACCGATTATTTTGCCGAATCTGTGGCTCCAATATTTTGGTGGACTTGAGTGCTGAGCCCGATGCGCTTTATGTGGCCATGGGTGTTATAGATGGCAACCCTAAGCTGCCTGAGGGATACCACATTTTCATTGGCTCCAAGGCGCCTTGGTACGCTTTTAGCAATCCAGGAGAACAATTCGATACTGCTCCGGAAGAATAGATCTAAACCTTATTGAGGAGATATGTGATGACACAAACCAATAGCCGAAAAATAGGCCTTTTGACACTGTGGAGTATTTTTATGTTGGTGTTAGGTAATAACATCGATAGTGACTTTGTGGCGACTAAAAGTTTTGCTAGCAGTGGCCAAAATCCCGAAATCGTACGCCTAGATAATACTCAGTTGGCGGGTCAAAATCTTGGCGATTTCAGCCCTTATCTGCCCGACCGCGGTGATTTAGTTGCTAGAGGAGATGATTTTTATTACAGCCAAGATGAGAACCTTGGTATTGGTATTTGGGAAAGTAAACCGGGTTCAATGACCTACACCAATTTGCAGTATGATGAACTTATGTTGGTTTTGGAAGGGCAGCTGATAATGACGCCTATTAATGATCAGCCGCAGTATTTCAATCAGGGAGAGGGCTTTGTTCTTCCTATGGGTTGGTCCGGCACGCTTGCGGTAGGAGAGAATGGTGTGCGAAAAATTTGGGTTTCATACATGGGAGGGATTAAGGGAGAGTAACTCAGTGATGACCACTCACACTGTGGCCATTTAACAAACACAAAATTAGAGGTAAGAGTATGGTTTTCAAAACAAAAACTATAATACTAAGCTTTTGTCTGGTCTTTTTAACAAGCGCATGTAATCAGAGCGAAACATCTGGTAAGGGAAAAGCTATATCAAATCAACCTTTAATGCCTGACGACGTGGGTTATTGCGACAACTTCAGCGAGGAGGGTATGGCATTATTCGGCGATTTGCACGTTCATACAAGATACTCTTTTGATGCGGCAGCCAATAGCACCGGAGCAACCCCTGAGGATGCACACCGTTATGCTCTTGGAGAAGAAATTCCAATATTTCCGATTAATGAGCAGGGTGTAGCTATTGGTCGCACCAAAATAGACCGGCCTCTAGATTTTTTAGCTGTCACCGACCACGGTGAATTTTTGGGTGAGAGAGCACTGTGCCGCTCCAGTACATCGCCAGTGTACGAAACGCAGTTTTGTCGGACTTATCGGGCTGACGAGCGGCAGGGTATGGTGATGCTGTCCGCCGTGATAACCACAGAGACGCCGCGGCGTATCCCTGAAATCTGTGGTGTGAATGGTGATTTATGCCGTGATTATGCCAAGTCGCCTTGGGAGGATATTCAGGCGGTGTCAAATAAAGCTAATTCTCCTTGTGAATTTACCAGCTTTATTGCCTATGAATACACAGGTACACCTGGCGTGAGTAATTATCATCGCAATGTCATTTTTAGAACTCAGTCAGTCCCCGACTTGCCTGTAAGCTATATTGATGCGCCCATCGACAGCAAACTCTGGGGTGAACTTGATAAAAACTGTAGAGTAGAGGACGGATGTGATTATCTGACTATTCCTCATAATACCAATCTAGCTAATGGGCGTATGGCACCTTATATGCAGTTAGAAGATAGTCTCGATGCCAAACGCAGTTACGCCGAATTACGCATGAAGCGTGAGCCGATCATGGAAATATTTCAGCACAAGGGCGGTTCCGAATGCATTAACGGGCTGAGCACCGTTTTTGGTGCCCCAGACGAATTATGCAATGTTGAGGCTGTGCGTCGATTGGGTGAAACTAAAACTTATCTCACTCCAGATTATAGCGATCCTGGCCCACAAATGTCGCTGAAAACCGTGTCTCAGGTCACAGAGCAGTGCGAACCTGGCCAGGTGGGAGGCAACGGTATGGTGGGCGCTGGTTGTGTTGATGCCACTGATTTTCAACGTTCGGCACTTCTAGTGGGCCTTAAAGAAGAGCAGAGGATTGGCGTAAATCCAATTAAATTGGGTATTATCGCCGCTACGGATACGCATTCTGCTAATGCCGGTGGTGCAAAAGAGTCAAAGTGGGTTGGCGCAGTCACTGGTGAGGCGACAGCTCAAGAGCGTTTGCAGCCCGGTTTGCTCACCAGCGGTATTGACGGCAACCCAGGTGGACTGGCGGGCGTTTGGGCAATGGAAAATACCCGCGATGCAATTTTTGATGCCATGCTTCGCAAGGAGGTATTTGGCACATCGGGTCCAAGAATACGACCGCGCCTTTTTGCTGGGTGGAATTTTGATCAGAGTCTGTGTCAAGACAATGACATGATTGCGCGAGCTTATGCCAACGGGGTGCCCATGGGGGGCGATTTAGTGAGCGGCCCTAAGGCGCTTATGCCGACATTTTTGGCCTATGCCGCCAAAGACCCCGAGGGTAGTCAACTTCAGGCACTACATCTCATCAAAGGTTGGATTGGTGACGATGGCAGTATGAATAATGACGTCATTTCTATTGCTGAGACAGAGTCAGGTGCCGACAGTCTGTGTCGTGTGTACGTGGATAAAAACTTTGATCCTGGTCAGTCCGCTTATTACTATTTGCGTGCGATTGAGCCGCCAAGCCCCAGATGGCATACCTATGACTGTCAGGCAATTTCTGAGGATCAGCGTCCTCCAGTATGTGCCGATAACAGCTATCCCAGTGAAATTGTTGAGATGGCCTGGACATCACCTATCTGGTACCGCGGTGTTAATTTTTTACCAGAGTAACTTACTAAACTGAGCGAGGGATCAAATGGTATGATCACTAAAAATTTTTCGTTTGCAGGGGTTGAACTAGATTTTCGACAAGTCGTCAAGCTCATTGTATATGCCTTGGTGGTGGTTAACTTTGTATTTTACATTCGCAATGATTGGGTTATCGCCGGGCACACCCTCTGGAGTGGTAGTTCGTTTCTAGATATTTCTCGCGCCTTCGCCACTACCATCGATCTCAGCGCATGGCTTATTCTACTATTGCTGTTAGAGCTGGAGACCTACTGGTTATCGGATGATGCGGTGTCGGATAGGACTTGGATGATCATCCGTGCTGTGCGTGTTGTCTGTATTGTCTTTGTCACTCACACTCTCTACGCTTACGGTTGGTACATTTATGAACTGAGTTCTGCGGTTCCCGTGGACAATGTAGATAACCTTTGTCAGCTGGCAGGGAGAGATTTATCTTATGCTTTCAATGTGGTTTATACAGAAATTGACAGTGGTAACTGTGCGTCGCTTTCTGCAGCAGAACAGTTTTTCTATATCGATCCACCCACATTTTTTATTGTTCAGGATGCCGCAGGTCTGGTAATTGAAAAACAATTGGCCTGGATTGATATGCTCGAGGCTGTGATTTGGCTTTTAATTTTAATGAGTATTGAAATTATGGTGAGGTTGCAGGATCGAAATATCGGTGGTGGTAGAAGTATTCGTATATTGGAGTTAGTAAAGGTATTTCTATATACAGTGCTTTGGGGCTTTGCCGTCTACTGGATCTACCGGGGTCACTTCATGTTTGCGTGGGATGAATTTATATGGATTGCAGGCTTTGTCGTTATTGGTATGAACATGGCGGAGTGGCGTGACGAAATTAATCAAAATGAGACGGAAACAGAACAGTCTTAGTGTTTAACGCGTATAGGCTCGGTAGTGGCGGGTTATTGCCACAACTACCCTAGTTTAATTAATCTTTTAATAAGTGAGAGTTTTTTTGCAACAGTTTGACAATATCATTATCGGTGGCGGCCACAATGGGCTTATCTGCGCCACTCTGTTGGCCAAATCGGGACAAACGGTGCTGCTAGTGGAGGGCGGAGAGCTTGGTGGTTTGGCCTCTACGCGAGAGTTTCACCCCGGTTTCAAGGTGTCTGTGGCCCATAGTCTTAGTCACTTTTCAGAGGATGTGATTGAGCAACTCAGTCTTATTAAACATGGTTTCAAGCCAGATGGCGCAAGCCTCAATACGGTTGGATTGGGTCTTGATGGTAATCATGTGGTGGTAACCGACGACGGCGTCGATGGTGTTAGTGCAAGCGATCAAGACAGCTATGCCCAGTACCTCAAGGTACTCAAGCGCTTTGCCAAGGTATTGAAACCGTTTTGGATGAAGACCATGCCGCGCATAGGCGATAATAGTCTTCCTAATATGATGACCTTTGGCCAGCTTGGATTAAAGCTTCGCTTGCTGGGCAAAAAAGACATGGGCGAGTTTATGCGCGTGGCTACGTTGCCTGCCAGAGATCTCATGGACGAAAACTTTGATAATGAGCTTCTTAAATCCATCCTTAGTTGGGACGGGTTGATTGGTTCCAAAATGGCACCACGCTCGCCCAATGCCACCGTTTTAAACATGCTGTACCGCATGAGTGGCAGAAAAGATGGCGCCCATACTTTGCCTCAGGGTGGTATTTGCAATTTGATTGACGCGTTGCACAAATCCGCGCTGGCCGCCGGTGTAGAGATAAAGACGGGAGTAGCTGTAAGCAAAATCGTTATCGACAAAGATAGTCATGGTCAGCGTGCCAGTGGTGTTCAATTGCAAGATGGCACTGTTATTAACGCCTCCAGGGTGGTGTCCTCAGTGGATCCAAAGCAGACTTTTCTGGAGTTGGTTGGGGCGAGAAATCTTGAGATTGGCTTTACTAATAGAATTAACCGTTTACGTAGCGATGGCTATGTTGCTAAGTTACATTTGGCCTTGAATGGGCTTCCAAAGTTTACTGGGCTGGATGTTTGTGACGGACGAATGATTATCGCGCCGACGATGGATTCCATTGAGTTTGCTTTTGACGATGCCAAGTATGGCAACTTTTCTGAAGCCCCGGTGATGGAAATTATTCTGCCCAGCGTTCACGATTCAGCCATGGCCCCCAGTGGTCAACATGTGTTGTCAGCCCATGTCATGTATGTCCCTCATACATTGAAGGGTGGCTGGACACAACAGGCCAAAGAGTCACTCTACCAGCGGTTAATTGATCTGCTTTCGACCTATGCTCCCGGCATAGAGCAGCAGATTCTCCACGGGGAGCTTCTCACGCCTGATGATCTAGAAAAATCTTACCGTCTCAATGGCGGCCATTGGCACCACACTGAATTGTCAATGGATCAAATGTTAATGATGCGCCCCACTTATGAAGTGGCACAATATAGTACGCCTATACCCGGTTTATTTTTGTGCGGTGCTGGCAGTCATCCCGGCGGCGGTTTGATGGGCGGGCCCGGGCATAACGCAGCTAAAGAAATACTTCGGTCGGTGAAATAGCCATGAAAAAATACGATGCCATAATTATTGGGGCTGGACATAATGGATTGACCAATGCTGCCTATTTAGCCAAATCTGGGTTGGATGTGTTGGTGGTGGAGAAAAATGACTACATTGGCGGTGCGGCGGTCACCCGAGAGATGCATGACGGTTGGTTCTACTCCAGCTGCTCTTATGTTTGTAGCATGATGCGTCAGACAATCCACCGAGATCTAAACCTAACTAAACACGGACTGGTTCTCGTTCCCTATCTGGGCACTGTGGTATTCGCTGATAATGGCGACACGATGACCAGCTATAATTCCGAGGAAGCTGAGTACAACCAGCTGCGGCGGCGATCGCCTCACGATGCTGATGCTATGTTCCGCTTTCAGACGGACTTGGCGCGCTATGCCCAGTTGATTAGAAAAACACTGTTGCGTACGCCCCCCGATCCTACTTCCTTCAAGCCCAGAGATATTCGCGAGCTACTTTGGTTAGCGAAGGAGTTTTGGTCCTTGGGAGAGAGAGAACTCTATGAATACATCCGCTTCTTCACCATGAGCGCGGCGGACTTTCTCGATGATTATTTTGAGGACGATTTGATCAAAGCGGCGATGGCCAGTCCTGGTGTGATCGGTACAGCGCTTGGGGTTTATTCCCCTGGGTCTGCTTATATTTTGCTTCATCACGTGATGGGTGATGTGGATGGCAATATTGGTGCTTGGGGTCTTGCTCGCGGTGGTATGGGTGCCATATCGAATGCCATTGCGGGAGCCTTACAGGAGCATGGCGGCACCATTAGAACCGGGGCTGGGGTAGATAAAATTTTGGTAAAAAACGGTCGAGCCACTGGTGTGGTGTTGGACAACGGTGATGAATTATATGCCAATATTGTCGTCTCCAACATGGATGCCAAACGCACCTTTACTCAGTGTATGGATAAAAATGACCTGCCTCCAGGGATCTATGAGAAGGCTAAGAACTTTAAAATTCGCGGGTCTTCAGGAAAAGTAAACATTGCATTGTCCGGGCTGCCAAAATTTAATAACGTGGCTGACAATAGATACATCAATCGGGGTGGTCAGGGTTTTGTCGGATCTATGGAAACCATGGAACGTGCCTATGATTGCTGGAAGCACGGTCGCTGGTCAGAAGACCCCTTTATTGAATCAGTAATACCCTCTGCCTGGGATCCCACGGTTGCACCTCCGGGCCAACACTGGATGTCTAATTTTGTGCAGTATTGTCCACCAAAACTGGCTGATGGTCCCTGGACACCAGAAAAACGCGACGCCTTTGGTAAAACCGTTATCGACAAAATAGAGCGTTACAGTCCGGGCTTTAAAGATTTAATCGTTCATGCAGAGGTGAGAACTCCTCATGAGATCGAAGCTGAAATCGGACTGACTGAGGGCAATATTTTTCAAGGAGAATTGACCATTGATCAGCTGCTGTTCAATCGCCCATTCCCTGGATATGCCCAGTATCGTATGCCAATTAAAAATATGTATATGTGCGGCTCATCCACTCATCCAGGGGGTGGGGTATCCTCTGCCTGCGGTGCAAACGCTGCGCGGGAAATACTCATGGATCTGAAGCGTCCAAACACAGTACCGGAGGACGATTTTTACGATGAATAAGCCAATGCAAGTAGTTGATCCCTATGCTGGTGAGCGCCTTAAACTGAGCCCGTTTCACGAGCGACAGGCAGCGTTAAATCTTCGCGATGCTTGGTCTAGCTGGAATGGGTATAAATTCGCCGACTATTATTACGATGAAGAATACGAATATTTTTGCGTGCGCAACAGTTGCGCTACCTACGATATTTGCCCAATGCAGAAATATATTATCAGTGGTCCAGACGCCGAGGCGATGCTCGATCGCATGGTCACTCGAGATGTGAGCAAACTCAAGCAAGACCGAGTGACCTATGTCTGTTGGTGTACTGATGAGGGTCGCTTGATTGATGATGGAACTATTTTCAAATTGGCAGAAGACCGGTTTCTTTTAACCTGTGGCAGCCCGTCTTTGGCGTGGCTGAGAAAAAGTGCCTTTGGCTACGACGCTCTGACTATTGAGGATGTGTCTGACACCCTTGCTGCGCTGTCTTTTCAAGGCCCGACGACCTGCGAAGTATTGAAAAAAATGGGTTTAGACGGCATCGAGAATTTAAAGCCCTTCTCTATTGCCCACTTTCCACTAGCGGGTAGTAATGATTCTCCGTTAATGGTTTCTAGAACTGGATTTACCGGTGATTTGGGGTACGAACTTTGGATTGCACCAGAGTTGGCCCTCACACTGTGGGATGCCCTTTACGCGGCGGGTGAAGATTATGGTATCCAGCCTTATGGCGAGGCGGCTACGAACATGGCGCGGTTAGAGGCTGGTTTTATTATGCCAGGTATGGAATTTAATGAGGCCTTAAAAACTATTCATTTTGAATATGATCAAACGCCTTTTGAGTTGAGCTTGGACTGGTTGGTGGATTTTAAAAAACCTCATTTTAACGGTCGAGAGGCTTTGTTGAAGGCACAAAGGAAAGGATTTAACTATACTCTAGTAAAATTAGATATCGACGGGAATAAGCCTGCTGAAGAATCTCTGTTGTATGCTGATAGAAACTGTGAAAAAGAAATTGGTTATGTTACATCTGCGATGTGGTCACCTGTTGTTAAGGCAAATATAGCTCTGGCCATGGTACACAGTAAGGCTCTTAAAGGAGATATTTGGGCTGAGATTTACTACTCCAAAGAATTGCGTCACCACAGTAAGATTGCGAGATGCGTGGTTAAAAAAGCTCCATTTTGGTCACCTGCACGTGCTCGTGTAACCCCACCAGCCGCCTTCTGAAAGGACAATAATGGATGAAAAAAAGTGTTGGTTATGTTGAGTCTGTGTACTTAGGTGATTCAGAAGCGGATATTAATAAGTCCAGCTGCCAATCTTTAAATGCCCAGTTATCAGGTTTTGTAGGTGATCGTCATGGTTTTTTCGAACGAGAGGCCTGGGAAGGTGATGATAAACAGCCAGAGGGGACGGTTCGACGTAATGAACGTCAATGGTCCGCCGTGTCACTGGAAGAACTAGCTGGTATGACCAAGGACATGGCTCTTGCAGAGCCTCTTCAAGCCGGTACTTTGGGTGCTAACCTTTGTTTCTCTGGCATTCCGCATTTTTCTCATTTACCTAAAGGGACTGTTTTAAGGTTCCCTTCTGGAGCTGAACTTATGGTTGAGGAATATAATCCTCCCTGCCTTGATATGGGTGAAAAAATTGCTTCACTACATACTACCAACCAGGGGCAAAAGATTGCAAACGGAGCGTTTTCCTCAGCGGCTAAATATAGCAGAGGTCTGGTGGGTGTAATTGAGGTGCCAGGTATGATTATTCCGGGTGATATTGTAGAGGTTATTCCTTACAAGCCACCTTTGTGGCTTGGAAAATTTTAACTTATGTGGGCCCTTAGAATGTTACTTTGCCTTGTATAAATGTTTAGCTTAAATACATTTTTGTAGTAATTACCTTCGTTTTAACTATCATGCTGCTATTAGTTAATAACTTAATGGAGGACTGTCTCGTACGCGTTAATATCATGCTAAAAAATATCTTTTTATTAATACTTGTGATTCTCACAACCTCTTTGATTGGCACCATGGCTCATAGCGATATTGTTATTGATGGCGTACTTGATGAACCGGCTTGGGAAACAGCAACGGTTTTCCGTGAGTTTGTCACTGTAGAACCACTAACTGGAAGCGCGGCCAAATATTCTACTGAAGTGCGAATGATGACAACCTCTGAGGGTATTTTTATTGGTTTTGTAAATTATCAGCCTGCATCAGTTAAACGTGTCGATAGGCGCTTTCCAAGAGACGCAAAGATTGAGGCTGATCGCAATGTGGTTAGTATTGACTTTGATGGCACGGCAGTGTCAGCCTATGACTTTACTGTAGGATCTACTAACTCAAGGCAAGATGGTGTTATTGGTTCTGGTACCTATTCGGGAGACTGGGATGGTATTTGGTATTCGCAAACATCCAGTGAGAAAGATTATTGGTACAGCGAGATACATATTCCTTGGACAGTAGCGCCTATGTCATCTTCCTCTGAAGGAATTAAAAAAATGGCTGTTTGGTTCTCCAGAGTGGTGTACAACGAGTCATTACGTTTTGCGTTTCCCAATGCATTTTATACGCGAAATACGTTTTTAGAAGATTGGCACAAGGTAGAGGTTACCCAAGTAGATACATCTACATTAGACTGGTTTCCCTATGTCAGCTATAACAAAAATCTTCACGCTAATAATGACCTTGTTACGGAAGACGATTTTAATACCGGTCTTGATATTATTTGGCGTCCCAATAGTAATACTCAATTAACAGGCGCTATTAACCCTGACTTTGGTCAGGTGGAAAGCGATGACTTAGTAGTAAATTTTTCTGCTTTTGAAACCTTTGTTACCGAGAAAAGGCCTTTTTTTACAGAAAATCAAGGCCTTTTTAATAGCCAAATTCCCAATGAAGACCGGGTGCTTTATACCCGTAGAATCGGCGCGGGAGACGTGGGTGGCAATGGTGGTCTGATTGATATTAATGGGGCAGGAAAGTTGACTTATTTTGGTAAAAACGTCGATTTGGGACTCTTTGTTGTTAGTGAAGACGACGCTACGGGAGTTGCCGCGGGGGATTTTTTGTCTAGCCGCATTCAACGCAAAGTGGGTAATCTAGCCTTTGGCCATCGTCTAACACACAGCAAGCGAGAACTTTTAGGCCGAGAGGCAACTGTTCAGATGGTCGATTTTGACTGGCAATACAGCGATAGTGTTCAGTTTATGGGGCAAATACTACACAGTAATATCGATCAAAAAGTTAATTCTGATATGGATGTAGACTCCTCAGTGTCTAATGATTACGCAGCATGGGCCAACTGGTCCTATGCGCCAAGTGACGAGTGGCAGTACAATTTATATTTATCACATTATGGTGATGAATTTGACATGAACGATCTGGGCTATATGAAACGAAATAACTTTAATGAGCTATATGCCAGTAGTCGCCGTGATAGTCTCCAGTATGATGATTCTTCTGCACTTTTATCTAGCTATGTTTCAATTGAGTACGGGCACTCTGAAACGACTGAGGGTAGGCGTTTAGAATCTTGGGCAAATACAGAAATTAGTTGGACATTTCGATCTACTCGTCAACTATCTCTGGATCTAGGATTTCAGGCCTCAGGATGGGATGATCGGATTACCAGAGGCAATGGCCTTTTTGCTAAGCCCAAACAGCAGTGGGGCTCAACGATCTATAAAAGCCCAAGGGGTGATAACTATGTGTATGGTGCCAAACTATTTTTTGAGACCGATGGTGGTGAAAAATTATCTTCTGGAGTAACTTATGAGCCTCAGCTGTATCTGAGTGACCGCTTAACATTGGGGGGTGAAATTACTTTTAAACATTACCGTGAGTGGTTGATATGGGATGCGGATTTTCAACAGTTGGCAACCTATGAGGCGCATTCTTACTATATGGATCTGCGTTTGGATTGGTATCCCTCTCTGCGGCAAGAGGTGCGGTTTAAATTTCAGTGGGTAGGTGTAGATGCGAAGCTGCTGGCAAGTTATGTTCTTGACGGTTCGGGTGGTTTACAGCAATCGGCCATTCAGTCTGAGAATTTCAGCATCAGTGATACTGCTTTCCAACTTCGTTATCGCTATCAGTTAGCACCATTGTCCGATGTCTTTTTAGTTTATAGTCGCGGCGGATTTTATGGTAGCAGCGATGGTAATCAAGGGCCTAGTAACCTGTTTGATCAAGGTTGGGATGGACTTCAAGTGGAGTCGTTAATTGCCAAAATTCGCTATCGCTTTCATTAACTTGTTGCATCGCCGAAGCGTTTTTACTACACCAAAGGGGTACGTTTGTACTGTAGAATGATGATGCAAAATTCGGTTATACTAAAACGCGTCATGACAAGTAGTAATCAAAAGTAACCATAGAAATAGGATTATGCCACTGGGAGCTAAGTAAGATGCGAGCCACAGACTTTGTTCATAGCTATTTTGATGCTTGGAATCATAGTGATGCCCAAGGCGTAGCTGAGCATTTGGCTAAAAATGGTACTTACTGTGATATTCCTACTCACAAACAATTTTCTCGCGAGGAACTGGTAGCTAATCTGGTTGGGTTTTTTGCCTCTGGTAACCATCATTATGAGCTAACTGGTGAAGTTCTTTCTAGCGCTAACAGCATTGCGTTCCAATATAGGATGTCCTCAATAAGTGGCGATTTGCCGGATTGGTATGGAGCTGAATTTATTGCATTAAAAGGTAATGGTGCCGCGAAAATCACAGATTATTATGATCCCAATCATGCGGTGAATCCACTTGCCTCTGTTGGTGCTGGATTCGGCTCTCCTAAATATGCTAAATCGGGTTTAGACCACCGACAAATAGAAAGTTATAAACGTCAATTGGTGGCACTAATGGATGAGAATCGTGTTTTTTTGGATCCAGATATTACTCTTCCCAAGCTTGCAGTTATGGTGAGTTGCTCTGTGAATCATTTGTCTCAAGCGGTAAATTCTGGTTTTAAAATGAGTTTCTTTGACTTTTTAAACAGCTACCGAATTAAAGAAGCAAAAGCTATTTTATCAAGTAAAGCTCCGCTGTCAGAGTCTATTTTGGACGTATCCTTTGCGGTAGGTTTCAACTCTAACTCGGCGTTTTACGCCGCTTTTAAAAAGGCGACTGGTCAAACCCCAGCGCAATTTCGTAAATCGACGGGCTCGTTTGCAGGACGATAACATGGACAACAAAAAGCCTCCGCCAATAGTAGCGTTAGTCTGCGGATTAATCATATTCTTCTAAACACCTTTTTCCAATATATGAACATCAACCTGCCATTATTTACAGTGCATCAGTGCTGTTTTTGGGTGTGATTATTTTGGCTTTAGCGATGCTGTCTGATCGAAAGCTCAGTGCTACGCTCAACCCACTTGCACCTGAAAAATCGTCCTCATCAGTGACCTCTGGCATATTTGGTTATTCTAGAAATCCAATGTAATTAGGAATGCTATTGATTTTGATGTCTATTGCAATAGCATTTAATGTGTATGGCGGTCTTATTATGAGCATGATTTTTTTGTTGTTTGTAACACGTTTTAAGATTATTCCAGAGGAAGCAGCAATAGAGGAGCCGTTTGCTGATGAGTTCTTTTATTGTAAAAAAAGTATAAGACGCTGGATTTAATTCGGTTAAGTAATAACCCCAAAACGCAAGGAATCTTTCGGTATTTACCAATTTCATCGCCTATGTCCATTTTATTTTGAAAAATCTATATGCTGGAAATTTTGGGCAGTTATTTTGGGGGATACTTGCCGATTACTTTGCCGTTGCCCTGCTTGTGATAAGTGGCGCTATGACGATTAAAAATCTCAGAGCTATCAGTTTATTGTGTGGTGTATGAGGAATTTTAATTCTATCTTAACTATAGATCATGGGCGTGGAGATTTAAGGGTTTTCTAGACAGCATGGGAATGCCCGTAAATGATATAACAATATATGTTTTACTACTTACTTTGCCTACTTCACTTGTTGGTTTTGGCATTAGTGTACGTATATGCGTCCCGACCAATTAAAAGTATCATAAGTAAGTAACACACAAGGCAGTACTTCTCTGGTGACATAATAGTTGCCCTTGCGGCTATTGATTCGAACGTTGGCATGTAACTTGGACTGACTATTGCTCCAATAATGTATTTGTGTTTTGTATGCCATACATGTTCGTAACTGATATATGGTAACGTTAACTGCTACGGCTAAATGTCAAAGTTGATGTTATTGCCGATAGGGTAGGAGGTTTAATTATCCGTTATTTGGGATAACTTGATTTCCTCTAACAAACTATGGTCTGACCACTGGTATCTTTATGGCATTCAAACAACCCCACACTGCGTCATATTATGCAGCAAGCGCCAATCATCAAACTGATTATGCTTCCCTTGAGGGTGCACAGAGTGCCGATGTTTGTGTGATTGGTGCCGGTTTTACTGGGATTTCTACCGCCTTACATCTGGCAGAACGAGGCTATTCTGTCAGTATTCTGGAAGCTAATAAGGTTGGATGGGGTGCGTCAGGTAGAAATGGTGGACAAATGATCGGCGGTATCAGTGGCGAGAATAGACTAGCCGCATCTTTAGGTGGTGATGGCGAACGTAGACTTTGGGAGATGGGCTGGGCTGGACATGATATTATTCGTGAACGCGTTGCTACCTACAGCATAGACTGCGATCTAAAGTTTGGCTATGTCGATGTTGCCATAAAGCCCCGTCATATCAGAGATTTAGAATCTTATTATGAGCAGTTACAAAAATTTAACTTCCCTCATTCTTATGCAATGCTAACAAAGAGTGAGACTCAGAATTTGTTGGGAACAGATACCTACATAGGCGCGCTACGTAATGATGCAAATGGACATTTACATCCATTAAATTTATGTTTGGGTGAGGCAGCCGCAGCTGTTTCACTTGGCGCTACGATTTATGAAAATTCACCCGTGATTGACATAAAGCGTGGTAGTAAAGCTACCGTAGTGACTCAAAAAGGATCAATTACTGCAGATTTTGTTGTTCTGGCGGGTAATGCCTATCATTTTTTAGAGCCCAAATTGCGTGGTGTGCTGTTCCCTGTAAACAGTTTTATTATTGGTTCAGAGCCGCTGTCTGATGACATGGTTAAGCAGATAAATCCTGACGATTTGGCGGTCTGCGATCCTAATTATATTTTAGAATATTTCCGCCTTAGTGCAGATAAGCGGTTACTTTTTGGCGGTAGATTCACCTATTTTGGCAGCGATCCTGAAGTGATTAAAACCAACCTCATACCAAGATTATTAAAAATATACCCGCAACTAGCTAATACGAAGTTTGACTTTGGTTGGGGTGGTACTATCGGTGTTACTGCCAATCGAGTGCCTCAAATGGGTAAGCTTGCCCCCAATATTATCTATTCACAGGGTTACTCTGGACATGGCGTAAACGTCACTCATTTAGCCGGCAAGATTTTAGCTGATACGGTTGGCGGAACGCTTGAACAATTTGACGTGTTCGCCGATATTAAACCGATATGGATTCCTGGCCAACACCTTTTTCGTAATCAAATGGTAGCCCTTGGGATGCTTTACTATAAATTGGTAGATAGGCTCTAGGAATGGTTTTTTTTGGTCACACTGTTTGGTCCAGTAAATTATTTAAAAGTGAGCGAAATGACAAAAAACACCGATAAAGCTATTGGTATGGATAGGCCTATAACCCGGCGAGATCTTCTTCAAGGCGTGGCGGTGGCAACAGCAAGTATTGCTGTACCTTCGTTATCGACTGAATCTAAACACTCTGCCCAGACCACTGCGAGCAAGACGAATAATTCTGCCTATCCACCAGTACTTGATGGTTTGAGAGGGAATCATCAGGGCTCTTTTGAGGTGAGTCACGGACTGGCGCGCTATGGGAAAACTGATTGGGGTGAGGTTAGTGATACTGATGAACCCTATGACCTAATCATTGTTGGTGCAGGAATAAGTGGACTCTCTGCGGCTCACTTTTATCTGGCAAGTCATCCTGATGCACGCATTTTAATTCTAGATAATCATGATGATTTTGGTGGTCATGCAAAGCGTAATGAGTTTAATGTTAATGGGCACAAAATGCTGGGTTATGGCGGTGCGCAAACTATGCAGGAGCCATCTGGTTACAGTGATATTGTCAAAGGGTTATTGAACGATTTAGAAATAGATTTAAATATCTTTGAACGTGCCTTTGATCAGGAATTTTATAGGCGCCACCAGTTGACTGGAGGTATTTACTTTGATCGCAAGCGATGGGGTAAAGATACTGTTATCAACTATGATTTGAGTAATTTAAACAGTTATATTCCGTTGGATGAGTCTATCGGCTCTGCCCAAAACGCGGTGGATGCAATGCCACTTTCTGCTGCTGCAAAGCGACAATTGCTTTATTTACTGGAGAATAAAGAAGATCTGATTTCTGACATTACTGATCGTTGGAAATATCTCGGATCTATTAGCTATCGAGAATTTTTATCTAAGCATGTGGGTATCTCAGAGCCTGATGTGTTTGCGGTATTGCAAGATTTGGCTGGTGATTCTGGCGTTGGTATTGACACCATAAATGCTGGCAGTGCGTTGTGGTATGCCGGACTTCCAGGCTGGGACTCCGCCGGGCTGCCGCCGTCAGAAGAAGAGGAGGCCTATATCCATCATTTTCCTGACGGCAATGCTTCTGTTGCTCGGCAATTGGTGCGGCGATTGATACCTGCGGTGGCGCCTGGGCGGTCTATGAAAAGCCTAGTAATGGCAAACTTTGACTACAGTAAGCTAGATCAGCATGAATCGCCGATCAAAATCAGACTCAGCAGCACGGTGGTCAAAGTTAATATGCAGACAACTGCATCAGACCAACAAACTGTCACTGTGCATTATGTGCGCCATGGTAGGTGCTATGCGGTAACATCAGCTCACTGCGTTCTAGCTTGCAATAACAGTATTATCCCATATCTTTGTCCACAGCTTCCGGAAAAACAGAAAGAGGCACTAGCTTATCAGGTAAAAAGCCCTATTTTGTACACAACTGTTGCTCTGACTAATTGGCGCGCCTGGAAAAAGCTTGGCATTGGTGCAGTAGCTTGCCCTACTAGTTACCATATCAATGCCATGATTGATTTTCCTGTTAGTTTCGGTGACTACCAGTTTCCTAGTGACCCTGATGAGCCTATTGTTGTGCATATGGAGAGATTTCCACATCCTACTAATTCAGGTCTCACGGTCAGAGAGCAATATCGTCAGGGACGTCGTGAACTGCTTAATACACCGTTTGAGACGATTGAGCGCAACGTCAGATTACAATTACAGGGCTTGTTAGGTGCTGGTGGATTTGATGCCGCCAGCGATATCGCCGCTATTACAGTTAATCGATGGGCTCACGGTTATGCTTATTACTATAATGATATTGATGATGAAACTTACGATGAGGATGAGGATGAGCGCTATCCTCATATGATTGCAAGAAAGCCCTTCGGACCCATTACCATAGCGAATGCAGATTCTGCAGCCAATGCAATGATGGAGGCGGCTATTGAACAGGCTTACAGGGCCGTTAACGAACTAGGCTAAGGCTCCCACAAGGTATTATCCATGGGTCTGGAGTATTACCATATTTGACTCACTGGACAATATTGATTACTGTTTATCGTTGTTATTAAAGGATATTGACTATGGATATAGGTGTTCCAGTTCGAGATTTGGGCTGCATCGATGTTAGCCCTTTACGAGAAGCTATTTTAAATGTTGATGAGCAAGCATGGTTGGATAACAGTCACCGGCAGACAGCTTACGATGTCCACTCACAAACCCAGTCGCTGGTCATGTTGTTTACTAATACTGACAAGTGGCCCGAGTTTGCTGTCACTCAAGAAGCTGGGTGGAACCTCTTGGCTGAAGCTGCAACGCCTATAATGAATAGCATCCTAGAACAATTTTACCCACCTGGTGGAAAAATTATTCGGGCGATGGCCGCTAAATTAGTATCTGGGGGAATTATCACTCCGCATTTTGATAAGCATCCTTCTTTTCATGCTGGACATCGCATTCATATACCTATCACCGCTAACTCAAGAGTTCGGTTTATGATAGACGGTAGGCCCTTCAAATTTGAAGTGGGTAAGGCCTATGAGCTGAATAATCAAAAACAGCATAGTGTGATGAATAAAGGTAAAGATGATCGGATTAATTTTATCTTTGATTATATTCCTCCAGATCGGCTTACTGCGCTTAACAGTTAAAAGTGTAGACTTTCTAGAAATCTTAAGTGATTAGCTCAAATGTGTTTCGCAACTTCCCATCCCTGATGGGCAAGAAGTAGTTCACCTGATGCGATAGCGCCTTCCTCCAGTGTGGTTGCCATAGAATCATTCCAGCGGTTAAGAAAACCAAAAAGTGAAATAACACCGAGTAACTCAACAATTTCATCGTCATTCCAGTACCTGCGTAAACGTATTTGCATCTCTTTATCAACGGCATTAGGAACGTGGGAGGCAGCTACTGAAAAATCCAGAGCCGCGCGCTCCGCTGGAGAGAAAGCGGGGTGCGTTTGGTACTCCCAAATATTTTCTAGTTGCTCTTGCTCGGCACCATAGCGTTCGGCGGCCCTAATAGTGTGTGCCTGGCAATAGCGACAACCGGTAACATTGCTAGATACATAAGCAATTAATCTTTTGAGTGTGCTTGTGACTCTTCCTTGGTTGTTCATGACCGCCATATTTAAGGCAATAAAGGCTTTGGCAATTTTGGGTCTGTGCATCATCGTCAGTACACTATTTGGGCAAAAACCAAGGGTTTCATTAAAAATTCTGCTAGTTTCGCAACATCAGAGTTGCTGTCAGCTGTAAGTGGGGGCACTAGTGGCATGGTCGATTCCTAAATTTTTCAGTTAGATTAACACCATAATAAAATTCTATTAAAAGATCAGTAGTTAATTTGATCTGAAAAATCAGTACGTTTTTTTTGATCAAAACCCCGAGTTAAATGTGGAATACTATTATTAAAAAATCACTATAAATCGGATACTTTACACTACATATTGTATGAATTTTGATCAGAAAAAAATAAACCAAGGGACTGCCAGCAGCTGAGACGGTAATCGGCGGTGTTAAATCGAAAGTGGGAATCGATTTTCCAGTACAAAAAGTCACACCATAAATAAGGTAGATAATAAAAATATTTATTGATGAAGTTATTACGGATCTTTGTGGCCTCATTGTTAAATAGTAAACTCTAGATATGGGTCATGTCCTCAGTGGCGTTTATCCGTTAAGGGTATAAAAGAATAGTCTTTTAAATGTTCTGAGTTATATACTTAGCAAATGTTTAATCAATTTTCGCAACAACTAAAACAATGGTATCCGCGCCGTGACGAGCAGCAGTGGGTATTGGGCACGTTATATAAAATAGAGGGGCCAAGCTATCGATCTCCTGGTGCGATGATGTTATTCAACGACGCTGGAGAGCAGTTTGGTCTTCTAAGTGGTGGATGTTTAGAAGCCGACATACAGCAAAGAGCTTCACAGGTTATGCGTTCTCAGTGCTCAATGACTATTTGTTATGATGCTAGTGATGAAGATGACATGTCTTTTTTAATGGGCATTGGATGCGGAGGGACTATTTACATTTTGCTGCAGCCTTTAACCGCAAGTAATAATTACCTACAACTGCCTACTATTTGTAATGTCCTAGAGAAACGTCAAACATGTGTGTTTTTGCAAAAAATCACTGAGCATGGTGAGAAAGCTGAGTCGAGAATGGTAGATCAAGGTAGCCATGACTTTAGTGTTATTACAAAACAGTTAGGCAGCAGATCTTCATGCTTGATCCCGCTTGATGATCATGCCTGGCTAGCCACGACCAT
>JAQWYJ010000015.1 GCA_029254005.1 Porticoccaceae bacterium
CTGGACTTCATGCAACATTTTCTCCACACAGGACCATGCCGCTGCGGCAGTTGCTGCCAATGGCACTCCTGTATTTGCCTGGAAAGGTGAGACAGAAGAAGAGTATGAGTGGTGTTTAGAGCAACAAGTATTAAAAAATGGCGTGCCCTGGAAGGCCAATATGATACTTGATGATGGTGGTGATCTGACGTCACTACTGCATCAAAAATACCCACAAGTGTTAACTGAGGTTCATGGGGTCACTGAAGAAACCACCACAGGCGTTCACCGCCTTTATGAAATGCTTGAAGCAGGGGAACTTAAAATACCTGCGATCAACGTTAATGACTCAGTGACTAAATCAAAATGTGACAATAAGTATGGCTGCCGGCATAGCTTAAACGATGCCATAAAACGTGCAACTGATCATTTGCTTTCCGGCAAAAAAGCGGTAGTTGTCGGCTACGGTGACGTTGGCAAAGGATCCGCACAGTCACTACGCCAGGAAGGTATGATCGTAAAGATAACCGAAGTTGATCCCATTTGTGCAATGCAAGCATGTCTAGACGGGTTCGAGGTAGTCTCTACACATATTCAGGGCGATGTAGAAAAAGGTGTCAACACAGAGCTGCTAAGCAACACGGATATGCTAGTTACTAGCACAGGTAACTATAATGTTTGTAGCTCAGACGTATTAGCTGCCCTTAAAAGTGGCTGTGTGGTCTGTAATATTGGCCACTTTGACAACGAAATTGACACCGCCTTCATGCGCAAAAATTGGCTCTGGGAAGAAATCAAGCCTCAGGTACATAAGGTGTATCGTGATGATGCTGAAAACGATCATTTGCTTTTGTTAGCCGAAGGTCGCCTGGTTAATCTTGGCAACGCCACAGGACATCCGAGTCGCATCATGGACGGATCTTTCGCTAACCAGGTTCTTGCACAAATTGATCTTTTTAAACGCCAATTTGCAGCTCAAGATGCGGCAACTCAAGCTGAACTGTTACGTGTTGAGGTTCTGCCCAAACATCTTGATGAAGAAGTTGCAGGATATATGGTAGCCGGCTTTGGCGGCGTAATAACCAAGCTTACTCAAGATCAAGCGGACTATATTAATGTACCTCTAGAAGGACCATTTAAGGGTGATTCCTACAAGTACTAAAAATTAAAAGCTTGTCTAACCCTTAGTTCTGCATCTAGAACTAGGGGTTTTTTTATGTTTCCCTTTAACAGCAGATTTATGGCTATTTTTATCGTAATCTTACACATTTAATAAAGAGATTCTGAGTATGCGCACACCGCGAGTCTACAGCAAACAGTCTATCAAAATAGGCCAACAGCTTTCCCTGGATAAAAGTGCCTGCAACTATTTAGCCTCAGCACTAAGAATGACAGAAGGACAACAAATTCATTTATTTAATGGTGAGGGCGGAGAATACAAAGCAGAAATTTTAAAGCTCAATAAAAATAAGGGTAGCGTTCTAGTTACACAGTTTATCCTCGCAGATCGAGAGTCTCCGCTGCAGATTCATTTAGCTATTGGAATATCTCGCGGTGAGCGAATGGATTGGCTAGTTCAAAAAGCCACTGAGTTGGGCGTTCAGCAGGTTACGCCGTTATTTACTGGTCGCACAGAAGTTAAATTATCGGAAGCGCGAGTAGAGAAAAAACGAGGGCACTGGCAAAAAATCGCCATAAGCGCCTGCGAGCAATGCCAGCGAAACACCATCCCAATCATTCATAAACCACTCAACTTTGACCAATGGCTGCGGGCTCCTGAAAAGGGCCATAAAGTTGTTCTGCATCACCGCACCGAAAAAACCATAGCGCAACTTCAAAACAGCCCAAGTCAACTCATGCTGCTAGTGGGCCCAGAGGGTGGTCTATCTGATACAGAAATTAACGCGGCTCTAGCTAGTGGCTATATTGCCGCGAAGATAGGTCCGCGTGTTTTACGGACCGAGACCGCGCCCCTTGCTGCGATCAGCATAGCACAATCTTTATGGGGTGATATGGGCTAGTGATACTGATAAAAGTAAAAATCGTAATCGCCATACTGAGGTGGCCCGGCAAAAAAATGGGCGACTATATCTGTATGTTTATACTTTTTATGTTAATCAGCACCTCGTTAATGGCCGCTATTTTTGGTGATGGCAACAGCACAAATGGTGTTGAAGACCAGCGTGTACCCGCACCAGATCATTTAATTAAATCCTTGGGTACTATCTTCTGTGATGGTCAACTTAGAGGAACCGCAGCTCACATTCGTACACCATTAGGCTATGCCTATAAAAAGAATTCTATTATTGTAAGCGCAGCCCATGTTTTATATCACGCTGAAACCTTGGTAGCCTATAAAAAATGCGTCTATCGCCCGCAAGGAAAGAGACTCTCAGGCATTGATTTTGATAAAACTTCACAACATCACTTTTCACCTCTAACCAATAATAAAATTCATCAGGCCGATCACGATATAGTCTTTATCTCACTGAAATCCGCCCTTTCTGATCCTGGCCTGAACTTACAAATTGCACAGAATGAAGTGTCGGTGCATTTAATCGGGTATAACGAAGATCAAGATAACATCAGCATTAGTCAGCACTGTAACCTTTACGCATCTGCTCAGTTTGCTAGTGACTATCTCTTATTACATGACTGTGATGCTGGGAGAGGAGCTTCGGGAGGACCACTAATCGATGTGAGAACAAAATCTATTTTGGGTGTTCACGGGGGCACTCTTCTACTTCTGAAAAATAATAACGGTGCAAAAATACCACGCGGGACGCTGCCAAATGCTGAAGAATTGATTAACCAAGGGAGAAAAATAGATCTAGGCATAATCTCAGAACTAAAACGCTTTACTGCATATCTTTCCAAGGATCTTCAGCACTGAACTCAATTGGCGACGTATATCCTGGAATGTGAATATGAGTTTGCGTGATAAGTATGTTTTTCTCTTCAATCATATTCTCACCAAAACGATAGATAACGTCTAATTGACCAAGGTCCGCTTTCTTTTCATAGTCACCGGCAACTTTTCGAGTACTTCCTCGTCGGTCAATATAGCGAGTAAACTCGTCCCCGTAGCGCTGCTCTAACATGGTATTTGTTTTCTCTGCGGAAAGAACAACAGCGGTGGCATTGTTACCGCCAAAACCCTTTGAATTAATGAAAGCAACTTCCATATTTTGAGTGCTCACATCAATATCCTCAAGTGCGAAATTAAGATGGGCCTGATTGACATCATCAGCGATTTTAGGAACTGTTTTAATACCTGGTATTAACTTATATTTAAAGGTC
>JAQWYJ010000002.1 GCA_029254005.1 Porticoccaceae bacterium
GGACCTCTGGTGGATATCATAAGATAAAAAAGGATGCTCTTGTGTGGTAATACTGACCATGTAGTCGTATCAAGAACAAATCATAAGGCTGATTATTTTGTTAATGTATTGTGTAAAAATAGGTAAAAAAAGTTAACAGTAACTAAATCAGTACATCAGAATTTGCTAGTGATACCGATGTAGTCAGCTAATAGCAGCTAGTCTTGTGAACGATACAAAAGCCCTAGAAAATTTCTTGGGCTTCTTTTGCGAACCGATCTCACCAACCGCATTGTTGTCCTTCATTCTCAATTTTTAACCATGCATTTAAGGGTGCGAAGTAATCGATAATCGCGCTGCCATCCATGTCACGCTGACCGGTCATTGCCTCCATAGCATCAGGCCAAGGTTTGCTTTGCCCCATAGCCAAAAGATCACCTAGTTTTTTACCAGCAACTTTATTGCCATATATCGAACATTCATGCAGAGGACCTTCGTAACCAGCGGCATCGCACAATGCTTTATGGAATTGAAACTGCATAATAAACGACAAAAAATAACGAGTATAAGGTGTATTACCTGGTATGTGATACTTAGCACCAGCATCAAAGTCGGCCTCTGAACGCTCAATCGGTGCAGCAATACCCTGATATTGCTCTCGCAAACGCCACCACCCAGCATTGTAATCTTCTGGCAGTATTTCACCGGAAAACACTTGCCAGCGCCATTCATCAATCATCTTCCCGAAAGGTAGAAAAGCAATTTTTTGCAGCGCCATTTTCATCTGTTTATTTATCGTAGCCTGATCGCTATCAACTGTTTCAGCAATTAAACCTTTTTGCTTAAGGTAGGATGGTGTCATAGACAACTGAATAGTGTCGCCAATCGCCTCATGAAATCCATCATGAGCCCCACCTTTGAACACCGATGGTTGATCTTTGTACATTATATAGTAATAAATATGGCCTAATTCATGATGCAGTGTTTCTAATTGCTCTTCGTTAATTTCAACACATTGCTTAATACGAGGGTCATTACCATTGTCAATATCCCACGCACTTGCATGGCATACCACGCTGCGATCACGTGGTTTCTTGATCATCGAGTTAGTATAAAAACTCTCTGGCAATGAGGGCAATCCTAGAGACGTAAAAAAGGCTTCAGCAGTCTTAGTCATGCGCAGCTCGTCATATCCCTGCTCTACTAATGCTTTGGTGACATCAAGGGACGCCACTCCGCTATATGGCTCGGCAATATCATAAATATTGTCCCATGTTTGTGACCACATATTACCCAGAAGATGGGCGGGAATAGGTTGATTAAGCGGTACTTTATCCGCACCATAGGTTTCGCTCAATTGGCCACGTACATAACAGTGTAACTCTTCATAAAAAGGTTTTACTTGACCCCAAAGACGTCTAGATTCCTCAACAAAAACCTCACTCTCCATGTCATAGCCACCTTGCCATAGGTCAGCAAGATTTTTATAACCAAAATCCTTGGCACCTTGATTTACAATCTCAACAAAACGCTGATACTGCTTGCGATATGACGGAGACACTTGACGCCAGCCCTGCCATACATCGAGTAATTCATCGTAATCTCTGGACTGAGCCAATACGGACTCTAATTCTTGCAGCTCCATACAGTGGCCATTATCACTGCAATATTTACCCGCCCCATATTGGCCCTCCATATCGGTAAGTATGCTAGACAATTCTGCTCGTAAATTTGCATCATCCGGAGCTGGCGCGGCGGATCCGCGCAACATAAGCTCAATCGCTCGGGCAGTATCTTGATCCATGGGAGAGTCGCGATATTGCTTAGCCTGTTTTACCATCCTACTTGCAAAGCTAAGTCCACGCTCCCCAGCTTTGGATGCTAAAATGGCGGTATCTGGCGTGATATAAGTACTGCGCACCCAGTAAGCTGCACTAATTTCTTTATCTAGAACAGCCCCCTCTTCCTGAATTCGTTGCACAAATTGTTTAGCTGTTTCGGTCGCCGCCGGCTGTTCGAATGGACGTTCGGCACAGGCACTAGCCGTTAAGACCAACACCAGAATGCTTAGGTAAGTTGCTTTCATTTTAATATCCTAGAACTCTTATTGGATCACAATGCTAGTCTGCACCTTGCATCATCTTGGTGATGACAGGTGAAATAAGTAACATCACCAAAGAAATACCAAGAGCGATGTAACCGACTTGGGAATATACCTCAATATACCCAGCTTTAGCGGCCGCAACGTTTGTCATCTGACCACCAATAGTCTCTGCTCCAGTGGTCCGAGCAATGACACCCGCAAGAAAATTAGACAGTCCCGAATAAAGGAACCAAGCCCCCATAGTCATACCGACAATCCGCGCCGGTGCAAGCTTAGTTACCGCGGATAGACCTACCGGAGAGACCATTAATTCACCCATTGTATGAATCCAATAAATCAAAAAGATAAAAATAACTGGTGTTAAACCCACATCTCCAGATCCTTTCATACCAGCAACTAACGCCAAGAAGCCAAGGCCCGCCATTGCAACACCCAAGGCAAACTTAACCGGTGTTGAAGGATTCATATCACGCTTTGCCAACCATATCCAAAGCCACGCTACCAAGGGTGCAAACATGAATATATATCCAGCGTTTAATGACTGGAACACAGGGCCCGGAACAGACCAACCAAAAATGGTTCTATCAACTAAACGCGCCGTCAACAGATTTAGAGATGAACCGGCCTGCTCAAATAAGGCCCAAAAAGGAATCTGTGCCAAAATAAAGTAAATAGCTGCTAGCATCCGCGAACGCTCTTCACCATACAATTTTGTCAGGGAGTAACCGATCATACCAACCATCATAATAATACCGATCGGTCCCAAAATTCCGCCTACTAGCTCTTCATTCATTACCAATAACATTGACACTGCGATAATAGCTACACCGACGAGATAACACATCCATTCAACATTGATAAACAGAAAAACTTTCTCTTTAAGTTTCTCTATTGAAGGCGGCTCTGCTTTACCTTCCAACCAGCTTTGGCAAGACAAAAACACTATTAAACCGATCAACATACCAATGCCAGCTAGGCCAAAGCCGTATTTCCAGCCGTGGACGATTCCGAGGTAGCCACAGAAAATAGAGGCCAAGAAGGCACCCATATTGATACCCATATAGAAAATGGTAAAACCCGAGTCTCGGCGCGAGTCTCCAAAACCATAAAGGGACCCCACAATGGTGGAGATATTGGCTTTTAGAAAGCCAACTCCCGCGATTAATAAAGCCAAGGAAAAATACAAAATCGTCAGATAAGTATCCTCAGTCTCAACGCTCATACTGAACTGGTCTCTGGGAATAGACTCGGGCAACCCAACGGCATCGGCGTCGACAATCAACATATCTGTCTCAGTGAAGGTCACATAAGAAATACCGCTATCGCTGATGATTTGCTGCTTAGCGTCACCGCCTCTGGCATCAAGGGCGATTTGATATTGTGCGCCGTCATAGTCCAACATTTGCTTGGAGCCATTGCCCTCGAAACTCATACCAAAGTGCCCCAAAGTCAGCAAAATAGCGCCGAAGGTAACCGCTTTTCGGGCACCCAGATAACGGTCGGCCAGAGAGCCACCAATAATGGTCATAACATAAACCAAAGCTGTGTATGCGCCATAAAGAAGACTGGACTTTTCATCAGAGAACAAAAAATGTTGCGTCAGGTAAACTACTAACAATCCGCGCATGCCATAGTAAGAAAAACGCTCCCACATTTCCGTCAGAAACAAGATGACCAACCCTCGCGGGTGACCTAGAATAGTTTTTTCGTTGTTAAAAGAGCTTGAATTTTGCGGTGTATCCATGAGTTTAAACCCTGTGCTAAATGATTTTTGGTTGGTTTCCTGTGACGTTAAAACTAGCAAGTCACAAAAATTGAAGAAACTCTACCACAGTCTGGCGTAGGGTGTAACCAGTGTCGATCAAGGACGTGATCCCGTTCAAACAAGCAGGTAAATAAGAGGAATAAGCGGTGAATCAAATAGCAACCCCTACAAAAGCCCAATTTTTAGCCAATAAGCCAGAATTTCTAGATATTTTTGGTTTCAAAGACTGCTGGCTTGATCAGGGCCGCGAAATCTACCATTGTACCTATGAACCGGGCACTGCTCTGACCCACTCAAACGGCACCATCGTACAGGGTGGATTTGTAGCCGGCATGCTTGACTCGGGAATGGCACAATATATTTTATTTGCTCATCAGTTTACGCTAAATCCCCTAACCTTAAAAATGGACATTACTTACTTACGTCCTTGCCGGCCCAAACTTGTTGAAGTGCAAGCGAAGGTTTTAAAGATGGGCAAAAGCATCGCCTTCACCACAGCAGAGCTATTTCAAGACGGGGAACTCTTAGCAACGGCCTCCGCTACTAATAAGCTAGTAACCATAAACAAATGATATCTAATAGCTAACGGAGCTTTAATAACCACGGAGTAGACGAAATTAACACAATAATAGCTAAATTATTATTTGGCACTTAATCACCGTCAGATGGCGCCAATTAAATAGACGAATAAATGCCTATCCGATAAGGTATGTGAAGTGCAATCTAGAGGGATAAATATGACTAATAGTGCCTACAATAAGACCGACAAATCTGCTGATACTGCTGAATTGGCTGATTTTCGTAGAGAAGTCAAAGATTGGATAAAACATAATACGCCAGCTGATCCAGGCTTTTTGTTACCACAAACCTTTATGGAAGTGGGATCAGAGCAAGTCTTGGAATTTCTCAGAGAATGGCAGCACAAGGTGTGGTCTGCTGGCTATTTAGGTATGGCATGGCCAAAACAATATGGTGGTGGTGGCATGCCACGAAAGCTACAACAAATCGTTGATTCAGAAATGAAAAAAGCTCGAGTGCCGATTTGTTTTAACGTGATAGGCCTTGGCTGGGCGGGCCCTCTTATACTTGACACTGGCACAGATTATGAAAAAGAGACCTACTTAAAAGGTATTCTTACCGGTGAAGATATTTGGTGCCAAGGTTTCTCAGAACCAAATCATGGTTCAGACCTTGGTAGCATACAAACCCGAGCTGAGCGTGATGGCAACGAGTACATTATCAATGGCAGTAAAATTTGGACCACCATGGGTAATTTTGCCAAATATATGATTCTCTTAGCTCGAACTGATACTAATGCCGAAAGGCGCTACAACGGCTTATCTTTCTTCTTATCGCCAATGAATGCTGATGGTATTACAACCTCTCCTATTCAGAAACTAACAGGTGACTATGGCTTTACTGAAACATTTTTTACAGATGCGCGAATTCCTGCTCAGTGTCTAATGGGAGAAGAAGGCCAAGGCTGGCGTATTGCTATGCGAACCCTACAGTATGAGCGGGGTGCTGAAGCTGGTGCAGCCGGTGGCGTCTCTATTTTATCTACAGTTATGAATGACCTGTTACGCATTGCACAAGATGTAAAGCGCGATGGCCAGCCACTTATGCAAGATCCTGTGACTCGTGACAACTTAGTTAAATTTCTCATTGAAGAGCAAGCTCTGTATTTGGCAGAACCGCGAATGAAAATACCTGCACTGTGTGCTGACTATCCAAACTCTCTGGCGTTATCGTCGAAATTAAGAGGTACAGAGTTTTTCCGCAGAATGCGGCAATATTCCCTCAGCTTACAAGGAGCGTCCAGTGCACTCTATGTTGGCGATGAAGACGCCGTAGAGGGTGGTTTTTGGCAACGTGCTTATATGAATAATTTTTCCACCACTATCGGTGGCGGCACTAGCCAAATTCAGGCCAATATTATTGGCGAACATGTGCTTGGCCTACCGAAAGATTAGAGGGAACATAAATGACAAGAACAGCAAACCTCTCCATCACCTTTAGCAATGAACAAGCGATGATTTTGGACGCAGCGAGAGACTTTTGTCGCGACAAATCTGATAATACTGCAGTGCGAAACTTATTATCCTCTGACAGTGGTTTTAACCCCGACATTTGGAATAACATGATTGCCTTGGGCTGGACGGGCCTGGCTTTACCTGAGCACGTTGGTGGATTTCAAATGGGTGTAGGCACTACGGTCCCCTTAGTAGAAAGTATGGGTAAATATATGCTTTGCACTCCATTTATCTCTGCAACAATCGCTGCACAAGCTATTCTGAGAGGTGGCAGTGAGACGCAACAGGCAGAGTGGCTGCCGGCCATGGCAAAGGGTTGCATTGGTACTTTGGCTCTACTAGATAACGAAGACTGGGGTGCAGTAACCACTAGCTGCACACTGAGACAAACAAATAATGGCCTGATGCTCAAAGGTAAAAAATTATTGGTTAATGATGCAACCGTTGCCGACTTCTTTTTAGTCTTGGCTGATTTCAACAGCACACCCGTGCTGGTGAGAGTCGAAGCACATCAATTATCTGAGGGTGCAATTAGCTCCAAGACATTGATTGATGAAACTAAACGAGCGGCCAATGTCGATTTTAGTGAAGTGATCGTAACAGAAGATGCAATACTGCCAAACAGCACCAATACATTAGCTGATGTGCGATTGATCGGCGCACTTTTGATTGCCGCCGAAGCAACCGGCTGCGCAGCTGCGGCATTGGATACTGTGGTTGACTATTTAACTACGCGCAAGCAATTTGGGCGCTTAATTGGCTCCTACCAGTCTCTAAAACACCCCACCGTAGACATACTTATTCAAATGGACTCCGCACGCAGCTTTATTTACCACGCTGCTACTTTGATAAACGATGGTGCTCTGGATAAAGACACCGAAATCGCCTGCCGCATGGCCAAAGCACAGGCCGCTGAGGCGCTATCTTTTGCCGGTGATCGTGCAGTACAATTCCACGGTGGCATGGGCTTTACCTACGACTGTAATGCCATGTTGTACATTCGCCGTGCCCAATGGACTCAGCACCAATATGGCGACCCTCAGCACCACCGAAAGATGCTGGCGCCACTGCTGCTAGATTAAAAGGTGTTTTTAGACTAGAACATGTTTTTAGACTAGAGCGTAGATTTGAACTAGAACAGAATAGGTTAAACGAGTGGAAGAGAAGAAAACCCCGCCATTGCTTGTACAGCACGGGGTTTATCAGTTTATTAGGCGCCTAAATAATCGTAGGTAAGCTGTACAAAGACTTTTACCCCTAGCAACAAACCATCCTCATTAATAAAAAAATCCGGTGTATGGTGCGGGAAAGGTTGCTCATTTCCCGGTGTTTTACCACCCAAAAAGAAGTATAAACCGGGCACCTCCTCAGCGAAAAACGAGAAGTCCTCCGCTCCGGTCACCGCCTTTATTTGTAACACTTTCTCCTCACCTGCCGCCTGCTGCAGCGAGGGCAACATTTGTGATGTCAGCGCGGGATCGTTGTAGGTGATGGGATAACCTTTATCAATGTCGATATGAGCAGTGGCGCGATAGGCTTTGGCGATGGCGGGAACCATTTCCTCCATACGCTGATTGATATCCGCTTTCATGTCCTTGTCCAAGGTTCGCAGCGTACCGATTATCTGAGCACTTTCGGGAATAATATTTGAACGCACGCCTGAGCTTATTTTACCAATAGATAATACTGCTGCCTCTTCGGTAAGCGGCACCTCCCGGGAAACAATGGTTTGCAAGCCGTCAATAATCTTCACCGACGCCATAATAGGATCCACCCCAGCCCAAGGGCGAGAGCCGTGGGTTTGTTTGCCCTGCACGTTGATTTCAAACGCTTGGGATGCGGCCATAATGCCACCCGGTTTATAGCCAATGGTGTTGATATCTATACCAGAAGAGATATGCAAACCAAAAATAGCATCCACATCTGGGCTTTTCAGCACATTCTCCTTGACCATTAATTCAGCACCGCCCTCTTCACCCGGTGGCGGACCCTCCTCTGCAGGCTGGAAGATAAACTTTACCGTGCCAGAAAAGTCGTTATTTTTAGCCAATATCTCCGCCACACCCATCAAAATCGCCACATGGGTATCATGACCGCAGGCATGCATCACCGGCACCTCTGCACCGCGATATTCGCCTTGGGCCACGGATTTAAACGATAGATCGTTACGCTCTAGCACCGGTAGCGCATCCATATCCGCGCGCAGTGCTAACACCTTGCCTTCACGCTGACCCTTGAGAAGAGCCACAACACCGGTTTTAGCCACGCCGGTCTGCACCTCCAACCCTAATTGCTCCAAGTGGGCAGCGATTTTTTCTGCGGTTTTAAACTCACGGTTACTCAACTCTGGATGCTGATGAAAGTGACGACGCCACCGAATCACCTTGGATTCAATAGCACTGATATCTACATCAATAGTTTCAGGCAGAGCAGAGGAAAAAACCGGAGAGCAAGCAAACACAGTCAAAAGAATAGATAATTTTCGGGTAATCATAGCTTTACCTCTTTAATTTCAACATACAACCACAGGAATTGTCAGTAAAACACCTCTTAAGCATACCTTAGTGATTGAGTGCTGTCTAAACTGCACGATTTCTCGCCCTTGGTTGCATAGCTAACAAACATATGAGATACAGTGATTAGCAAAAAGGGTAATCATGTGAACATAAAAAAACTCTCATTTCGCAATAAGCTCGCCTACGGCTTTGGGGCAGTATCCTTTG
>JAQWYJ010000005.1 GCA_029254005.1 Porticoccaceae bacterium
ACTACGCCACCAATAATGGCCGCTTCAAGAGGAATTTTTTTAATCGCCCCGGCAATTACCTCATCATTGCCTTTAATATCTTTGGATTTTACCACCTCCGCCGTACCGATTTGAGAAACAGCAAACGCTAACGCGACAGCAAGATGTTTTTTCTTAAACATAAGTAGGGCCTCCAACTGGCCAGGTAGCAAGTAACTCGAAATTATTTCTGAAGATAGTATACACATCCACCCATCGGAAATGAATACTTTTGTAATAGTTTTTTAACTTTAACTAAAGCCGAGTTAAAGTTAGAACTAACCAAAGCTTCAAAACAGTTAACCGCTCCCAAATGCTTATTTTAGGCTAGTAACAAAATAGCTAAGTGGCAATCTTCTCTCAACAATTAATCCACATACCGTTGATAACGTACCTGCTTAGCCTAAAGGAGCCGTATAATTTTGGTTTCTTAACACATCGAAATGACAGACTAAGGGCGTTATTCTGTATTTTCGTTTTTTACTCGACAAGTCAGCGACCCAAGTTTTAAACTAGGCTCAGATGCAAGCCGCTGTGTAAATCTGAAGCTTAGCGACTCAGGTCCTTAAAACACAAGGAAATCAATGTCCACAAAAATAACAGCAGATTGGCTAGAATGGATAAAAGTTAACATTGCCGATGGCCAAGACAAAACCCATCTTTTCAATATACTATTAGGTGAAGGCTTCACGCATGAGTCTATTGTTGAAGTCATGCAGTTTAGCCCTACACCAGACGATTGCCTAAATCCACAGTGGCAAAAGTGGCTCGCCCTTAACATAGCTAACGGCGTAGATAAAAACATACTATTCAAAATATGTGTTGATGAAGGCTTCAGCTTCAACACCATTGAGCAAGCTATGGATTTTTCACCGACAACTCCCTTGGAAGAAGTGGACAATCCCCTGACAAATTCTGCAGCTCAAAAGGGTGATGCTGTGGATCTTACATCACTTTTTATCCCCAATGCGGAGGCTCATCACATTGGTTTGACACGCATTTTTTGCCTGCACAATTTCTTAACCAATGACGAATGTCGTATATTAAGAGCCGAACTCTTGCTACATATTAACAATAGTCAGTTAGACGGGATTGAGCTTGACCAACCTCTACAATTAGGAGGTATTTGCAACCTGAACACCAATTCAAATGAGCTAATTGCTGATATTGATCGGCGTATTTGTAACTTAGTAGCAATTGACTCATCGTTTGGTGAAGACCTACAAGGAACGCATTGTAATACTAACCCCGAGATCAATAGATTTTTCGATGCTATTGAAAATAGCGAGCTGAAATCAGACAACAAAGGCCCAGGAAAGAGATCTGTTGGGGTAACAATTTACCTTAATGATGTGGCCGAAGGAGGAGAAATGGTATTTACCGATACTGAACTTTCCTTCACCCCAGCAGCAGGGAAAGTTGTCATTTGGTCTACTGAAAATTCAGATAATCCAGCTATTGGCCCGATAAAACGCCGAAGTCAGCCAGTGCTCAAGGGTTACAAAGCGGCAATAACGAAATGGTTTCGTAACGAAAGCACACTGCCTAATTCGCCACCTATGTATAATCGTGACGCAAACGAAATCATACCTGCATACACCAAAGCAGGTTTTATCAAACAGTCACTACCAGATAGTTTGTTCAGTAAAATAAAACGTTTTTACACCGAAAATAGCGCCGCCATGGCTGAAGAAACCGTAGCAGGCGATTATATTCTGAAAAGTAAAGAGTCAAAGGTCAATGGCAGTTCTTTAATAGATTTATCTGATGATCTTCGTAATGAAATTCATGACCAACTGAAAAATAGCATGGAAAAATGGAGTGGCCAAGATTTACTACCAACCTATGTCTATGGTATCCGAATCTATCATCGGGGCGCTATTTTGCGACCTCACAGAGACAGGCTAGCCACACACATCATCGGAGCTATAATTAATGTTGCTCAAGATGTGGATGAAGACTGGCCACTAATTATTTATGATCACCAGCATCGAGAGCATAGCGTTACATTAAAACCTGGAGAGGTTGTTTTTTACGAGAGCGGCACGCTTATCCATGGTCGACCACGTCCGCTTAATGGCCACTCGTTTGCCAATGTTTTCTGCCACTGTAAGCCAGTAAACTATGTACCAACACCGACCATCACCAACTAAAGGCCACAAATAAAAAACGATAAAGCGTGGCTGAAAACACTACTATAGCGGTGATAAATTTGACAGCGACATTGTTGCCTTTACTTGCTGATTAAGCATAGTAATCAATACCATAGCCCTACTATTGCCATCTGTCTGGCAGAATACCGCATTTAGCCCGCGAAAAGGCCCATCGACAATCTGCAATTTTTCGCCCACTTTGGGCATGCTAGACACCACCACATCAGCGTTCTGTTCTACCCGTTCACGAAGCTGCTCCACCAGCCCTTTGTGAACGGCAATAGGTGTTCCTGCTGAAGTGACAAAATGGCTAACACCGCGGGTAGAACGCACACTAGTAGCCGATATAGAAGAATCTTCTAGTCGCACAAACAAATACCGAGGGAATAACACCTCCAGACTCTGAACACGCTGCCCACGGGTGATTTTCTCAACCAACACCATAGGACAAAAAGAGACGACGCCCTGCCGATCTAGGTTTTCAGCGGCACGCAGCTCTTGTTTGGACTTTGTTTGCAGTAAAAACCACTGAGCGTGATCACTTTGATCGGCAGCCATCTCTATGCTTCGACACTTTCTAAAATGGCTAAAATGTCCTGTTCCCTATCTTTCATTAAGACGTGATCACCACGGGTTTCTAAATTAAGTCGCACTAGGGGCTCAGTATTGCTCATACGCAAATTAAACCGCCACTGGGCAAACTCCATAGACACGCCATCAGTTTCATCAACAACCAAAGCATCTGCCGCGTAATGTGCGCGTACCCGAGCAATGGCAGCTGCTGGATCAGCGATAGATCGATTGATTTCACCAGGTGATGGGTAGGCAGCCATCATTGCTTCAACCAACTGTGAGAGGCTCTTACCGCTGGAACTTATGAGTTCCATAACTAATAACCAAGGCACCATACCGCTGTCACAATAGAAAAAATCTTTAAAATAATGGTGAGCACTCATCTCACCACCATAAACCGCATCCTCCGCACGCATGCGTTCTTTGATGAACGCATGGCCAGTCTTCGACTGAATCGCCTCGCCACTATTTTTAGCTACAACATCAATCGTGTTCCACGTTAACCGAGGATCATGCACAATTTTTGCACCAGGATGTTTAAGTAAAAAAGCCTCAGCTAACAAGCCAACAATATAATAACCCTCGATGAACTGACCTTTTTCATCAACTAAAAAGCAACGGTCAAAGTCACCGTCCCATGCAATACCCATGTCCGCACCATGAGCTAATACCTGATCGATGGTTGAGGCACGGTTTTCATGTAATATGGGGTTAGGTATGCCATTGGGAAATGTTCCATCAGGCTGGTTATTGACCTTGACAAAATCAACAACAACACCAAGTGCTGCGAAACGTGCCTCTAACGCGTCAACTACCGGACCTGCAGCACCATTGCCAGCATTCATCACCAACTTCATCGGCTTAATTGCCTTTAAATCGACATAGTCACAAAGGTGGTCAATATAATCATCAATAATAGATATCTGTTTATAGTTACCTCGATCTGCCGCTGCAACAGGAGATAAGTTGTTAGCTTCCGCAAGTGCTTTTATCTCCAATAAGCCAGTATCTGAGCTAACTGGCCGAGACCCTTCACGGATCGGCTTCATTCCGTTAAAGTCAATGGGATTATGGCTAGCAGTGACCTCTATACCACCCCCAGCACGTAAATGTGAGGTGGCAAAATAGACCTGTTCAGTACCCACCATACCTATATCTATAACGTCACTGCCGGCATCGCGAATACCTTCGCTGAGAGCCTGTTTGAGAGACTCGCTGGTCAACCTAACATCACCGCCTAAAACAACGTTTTTGGGCTTCAAAAATTCCGCATAAGCACGGCCAATTCGGTAAGCAATACCTTCATCAAGTTCAGTACCAAGTTGTCCGCGAATGTCATAGGCTTTGAAGCATGTGAGTTTTTGCATAAATAATTCACTCTGAATATTCCTGTAATAGTCAGATATAGACTATCAGGTAGGTTATTGGGTTCAGCTAAAAGGTTATTTGTTAGCTCCGCTTGTGTAGCTAGACAGCCACGTACACGCCGCAGGAATATTAACATAATTCAATTAGAGTGCAGCAACCACTATTAAAAAGGCCAGACCAAAGGTATGGCAAATACGACCGTTAGGCCGACTAGAATACTGAGACCAATGCCTACTTTAAAATAATCTCTAAATTGGTAGCCCCCAGGGCCTTGTACCATTAAATTTGTTTGATAGCCTACTGGGCTTAGAAAGCTAGCTGAGGCGCCAAACATAATCGCCAGAGCAAAAGGTAACAAACTAGCATCTAACTGGGCACTAATTACCTGAGCCAAGGGAAACATAATAATTGCCGCAGCATTATTAGTAATAAGCTCAGTAGCAATTACCGTTGCCATATACAACAATAAAAGATTTAGATAAGGATTCTCGCCACCAATTGACATTAGCCCTAGCGCAGCCGACTCTGCTAAACCAGTTGTTTGAATAGCCACACCAATTGACAGTGAAGCACCAATGGCCAGCAATACGCGCGCATCTACGCTGCGCTGTGCCGAGTCTAAAGAAATGCATCCGCAGACACCCAAGGCAACAACTAGCAACATAGCCGCCGACACCAAAGGCATTAAGCCGGATACCACCATCATTAAGAATAAGCCTAATAATCCTAGGGTGACTGGCGCCTTGGTAGTATCAGGAATAGTCAAATCATCAATTCGGCTGAGCAACAAGAAATCACGACTATATCGGTAACGAGCAGCAAACTGCTGCGCCGCCTCAATTAACAGCGTGTCACCGCCTCGTAGGGTAATACTTCCAACCTTTTCATTGATTCGCAAACCATTTCGGGAGACAGACACCACCACGCAATCAAAACGACTGCGAAAACCCGACGCTTTTATGGTTTTGCCCACCAATGTAGATGCCGGCGCCACAATTGCCTCCACTAGAGCACGGGAATTATTTGGCACCTCAAGTTTTAGCAGTTCCTTTTCAGCGGTCTGCAGACCAGGTAACTGACGTAGCTCACCCACCGATTCTGGTTGACCAACAAACACTAAAACGTCATTGTCACTCAATAATTCTTCTGGTCCCACTGCAGGAATAACACGCCCTTCGGACTGAATTTCAGCTAAAAAGCCATATTTCAAATGACGCAATCCGGCCTCAGCGATGGTTTTTCCCGACATCGGACCCCCCACCTCTACACGCATATTAACTGCATATTCACGAATGTCTAAAGCTGGTTGACTCATGCCTTCAGCATTATTTTGTGGTAACAAACGATGGCCTAGCAACATAAAGTACGCTACGCCCAAACCCACCAGAGGTAAGCCAATCACCGCTGGGCTAAATAGATTTAACCCATGAGCAGGAGACGTACTCTCAAGCAAGCCAACAACTAAAATGTTTGTGCTAGTTCCAACCAGCGTGCACACACCACCCAATATAGAGGCAAAGCTCAGTGGAATTAGCAGTTTTGAAATTACCATGTCATGCCGTCTTGCCCAGTCTTGAAGTAACGGAATAAAAATAGCTACAACCGGGGTGTTACTTATCACAGAGCTCATAAGGGCAACAGGTAACATGATTCTCGGCATAGCTTGGCTTGCAGAGCTTTTACTCCCCAACCACTTCATAACCCACCAGTGTAGCGCACCGCTTTCTTTTATTGCTGAAGATACAATATAAAAACACGCAATAATAAACAACGCGGGATTAGAAAATCCCTGCAAGGCCTCTACCGGAGACAATACACCAAACACTAGCAAAATCGCCATAACCGCAGCTAGCGCAATATCCACCGCGATCCTGCCAGAAACAACCACACACAGGAAGCCTGCGATTATCATTAATGTTGTTAATGCCTCAGAGCTCACACATCATTACCTTACTTATAAATAAACCTGTCCCGAGTATACAGTCTAACCCTTTTATCTAAGATATAAAAAAACGGCCACTCTCGCGACCGCTATTAGTGTACAGAAATAGTCTTTTTATTCGACAATAATTACATCTTTATTCAATGCAAAGGTTATTTCACCTATGCCACTAACATCCATTATTTCTTCAGCGCTACTAAAATATCCTAGCTCATCACGATGATCCACAATCGCTTCAGCAGTTTTAATACCCACGCCTTTTAGACCGTCTGCTAAATCCTGCACGCTTGCGGTATTGATGTTAATCATAGCAACCTCAACTGAAACAGGATCAACAGTAGGTATATCTAATTCAACAGCAAACAAGCTGCTACTGCAGATCATCAATAGGCTTACCACGAAAAAAATAGCGTTCTTTATTTCTTTGCTCATAGTGAACTCCTTGTTAGATAACTCCAATTTAGCATCAACCTGAAATAAATCCAGCAGGCAAAAAACAACTGTTACGAAGGCTAGCTTACGAGATAAATTTCATGACTTATGCTCTTTAAGTTAAGACTAAAACTCATCAATATGTTGAAAAAATCCTTTAAAAATAAGCTCAAATGGCAACTGTAGATGACTAGGTTGTATCTACCAGATCAGTAAATCGTTAAGGAATTACCTTTGTACCCAATCTTTAATTGACCATCAATTGACAAAGCACCAATGGCTTACTATAGTCGCCCAATCTTAAGTCTATGCTGTTTATTCTCACGATTTTGTTGTCCTTGTTAGCAATAATTAGACTTTTAAAGAGGCCCAGGTGGTGAAATTGGTAGACACGCTAGCTTCAGGTGCTAGTGCTCTAACGGGCGTGGAGGTTCAAGTCCTCTCCTGGGCACCAATCATTTAAGTAACCCATTGTTTTTGTCGTTTCAACCATAAAGTGGCACGTTTTGCCAACTTATGCTTTAAATCTGTCACTGCCAACTTATGCATTAAATAGTGGTAAATCAATATTAAGCCATTGATTAATAACGTTTATTTTTTGTAAAAAATTAATGCAGAGTATCCAAAAAGGCCGATTTTTAACGGTTTTAGAGGCTTTATCGAGGGGTTTTTCATCATTAGAAGCGGGATGTCGTCCCAAAATCCAACATAAGGTGTAAACATGACACCATAATTTGGCCGAAAACTACAAAGAAGGGCTGACTTAGAATAACCCGATTAAATAAAATACATAAAAATGCACTCTATAAAGATGAAAGAACATTAAAGTTATACTATCGTAAATAGTAAGATAAGTTATACTATAGTATAACATTTTAGACCTGCGGAGATTTTCAATGACAGCGATAACCGTTCGACAATCTGGTGGAGCTAACATAGTTAGTATCCCCAAAGCGATCGTAAAAACTTTAGGTTTGCAGGTTGGCTCAAAACTCGACATATCCATTAAAGATAATAAGATAGTTTTAACGCCGATTGAAGAAGAGCTAAGTCTTGAAGCACTTTTGGCTGGTAGTCCGAAAGATTGCTTTAAAGTGACTGAAGAAGATCGAGAATGGATTAATGCGAAACCGACCGGTAAGGAAGTTTGATGTACATTCCCAGTAAAGGTGACATCGTGTCTCTAAATTTCGGTCCAAGTGCAGGTAACGAAATGGTGAAACGCAGGCCAGCATTTGTTATCTCTCGAAGAAGGTTTAATGAACATACTGGGTTTGCGATTGTGGCTCCAATCACTAACACGATACGCAAGATGAAATTGGAAGTAGTTTTACCTGAAGAAACAGCGACAAAAGGCTCTGTGCTTATTCATCAAATGAAATTACTCGATTTTGAAGATAGACAAATAGAACTTATTGAGAAGGCACCTGAACCAATGGTCGGGAAAGTAACCGAATTAGCTAAAGCAATCATCCAATAACCTTTTCCCCATACTGAAATCAGTAGCGGTTTGAAGTCTGGGTGTTACACGGCCCTTGGATAAACGGGTCTGCCTGTAAAAACCACCCAAGGTGAGGCGGTAAACATTTAATCAAGTAACTATTACCTCGTCAATCCGCTTTATTAATGTTAGTGGTCACATGCAGGCTAGAGATCGTTTTCCTGAATATGCTTTTGTCGGTGGATCAAAAACTTGATAATATGCATTTGTAAATAAAATATTCGTCGTTAGTTTTATCGAGATTCTATATCCTCAGACGCATTAGAAAAACTGTTTATTGCCGAGTTAAACACAAGTGATGCTTCACTGAAGCCTGATTTGTTTAGTTATGAGAGCATTTTCCTCGATCGCATTCGATCTATTCACACATCTGATCTATTCACCCAGCTTTTTAGTTTTTTTACATTTATTTATTTCTTGCCTGAACTTTAGACCAATTTTTACCTACTCACTTGAGAAACTACTGAATTTTTATTTTTCATGAAATTTTGTCGATTTTTGCATACCTGCTTTAAAATTATCCTCGAGGTAATCGAGATTTAAAGCATTGTTCGCTCCTCAGCAAGGTGGCAGAAATCATCTGCCAAATGCTTAAGAAATATATACGACATTTAGTAATACCAAGCTAGCTAGCAGTAAGCCAACAGCGTTTGCCACGAGATATCCTGCTGATCTCACGCGTGAGATCAACCTAAATTAGTTATATGTCAAGATATCTTAAACCCAGAGAAAGATGCATTTAACTGGTGTGAATGTAAGTTAAACCATTGATTTTAATTGATTTTTATTTTCGCGTGATCGCCGAAGTGATTTTTAATAACGAAGAAATAAACCATAAGGATGTGATACTATCAACACAACTTCAGTGCTCTTTACTACGGAGATAATTGTGGATGTCTATACCTTAGCCATCGCCGTCAGTGTGCTTATATTCATTGCCGTTGGCATTAATGCCGGCCGCGGTGTCAAGCAGCTCGACGACTACTTTGTCGCAGGCAGACGGGCACCCACACTGCTCATTGTCGGCACTCTGGTGGCCAGTGTGTTCAGCACCTCGATCTTTCTTGGCGAAGCCGGCTTTACCTACGACGGCCAACTGGGCCCCTACATGTTGATGCCAGGCATTGCGGTTATTGGCTATGTCTACGGTGCTCTATTCTTCGGCACCTATTTACGTCGAAGCCGCGCCGCCACAGTGCCAGACTTTTTTGGTCAGCGCTTCTCCAGCCGCAGAGTTCAGCAGGCGGCGGGTTACACGGTTATCGTTGGCCTCGGTGGCTATCTTCTGGTGGTTACTCAGGGTGCCGCCATACTCTTGTCGGAGTTGACTCAGTTGAGTTACCTACAGGGCATTGTGCTGGCATGGCTGAGTTACACAGCTTTTACTCTTTACTCAGGTTCCCGAGGGGTGATTATCACGGATACGCTGATGTTTTTGTTGTTCTGCGGTGCCACGGTGTTTTTCGTATTTTACATTGTCGACAACATGGGTGGCGTATCTCAGGCGGTTGAAGATGTGACGAAAATACCCGGCAAAGCCGGTATTGCGGATTGGCACGGCATTGTCGGCGAAGGCACCGAGTGGCCGACTCCCACTGATTACCTAATCTGGAGTCTCATCATCGATATGTCCTGGGGTTTTGTCTATGCGGTGGGCCCCTGGCAGTCCAGTCGCCATCTCATGGCGCGGGATGAACACACGGTGATACGGGGTGCCATCTATGCCTGTTTTGCGGTGGCGCTGATGCAAATCCTTATCTACGGTATTGGTGGCCTTATCAACATCGCCAACCCTGCGATTTCGCCGTCAGAAACAGTAATGATTTGGGCAGCAAAAAATTTGGTTCCCTCGTTCCTGGGTGCTCTTTTACTGGCTGGTATTATGGCGGCGGCGCTGTCCTCCGCATCGACATTTTTGTCACTGGTGGGCTTTAGTGTCAGCAATGATATCTCTGCCGAGCAAAAACCACTGACTCTGTCAACCTCGCGTATCATCATGCTGATTACCGGCATCAGTGTGCTGATGCTGAGCTTTATTTTTCCTCCCAACGTGTTCTGGCTAATGTTGTTTATTGGCACTGTGTTCGCCTCATCTTGGGGGCCAGTGGGCTTTATGAGTATTTGGAGCAAATCCATTACCGCGGATGCGGCCTACTGGGGTATTGTCACTGGCTTCTTTGGCAATGTGATACCCGCATCACTAGACTATGCAGGGCTTATCGATCTACCCAGCTACTTTAACCCAGCGTTAATCGGCGCGAGCATCAGTATTACCACCATCCTCTGGCTATCTAAGCGCGGTACTGTGACTCAACAAGAAGTGGACTATAGAGAGGCATTACATCGCGCACCACAAGATGATGTCGACAACCAAAAGACCAGAATCACCCTCTGGGCACCCGCTTGTCTTGTGCTCTATGGCGCACTGATGCCGCTGTTGATAATAAAATATTACGTGCTGCCCTATCAGCGAGGAACTGGGCAACTTCTGGCGGACGGCAGTGTGGATCTATTTACCGGCGAAGCCATATTAGCCATGTTCACAGCCCCGGTTTACATCGGTTTAGGACTGATTGTTACCTTGGTAGTGCGCAAGCGCTACAGACAGCAACCCACCGAGTAAAATCTAGCTGGCGTAGGCAAATGCCGGAATGCTGTGTTTGAAGCGCAGGTACATCAAGGCGTAAAGGCACAGAGCAACAAAGGCAGCGCCGGCGCAGAAGATAAACACCCCAGAGTAACCCATGTTCATGCCAAGAATAGAGGCCGCCATATTGGGGCCAATAATTTGCCCCAGCCCCTGAGCACCGGGCATCAGCGACGCAAATCTGCCGGTTTTGTCCACATTGGCGATGGTAGACATCTGATAGACGTCGATAAAGATCCACAGACAGTTAAAGGAAAACACACTGATCAAAATATTTTTATCGGTAATGCCATTGGCCAACATGCCGACAATAAAAGTCATGGTGGCCAAGGTGACCAACAGCGGGCGCAACAGACCGTAGCGGTTACTCAAAATGGTAGCGAAAAGGCAACCGATCAGACTACAGAAAGACGCCCAAGTGAGCACATTGCCGACCCATTCTGGCGTGGCCTGATCCGCCGCTGCGGCCAGTTCAATATAGGTCC
>JAQWYJ010000056.1 GCA_029254005.1 Porticoccaceae bacterium
GCCTTAGCCTTAGGAGCAGCCTTAGCTTTTGGTTCTTTTTCTGCTGCTGGAGCCTCTTCAACCGCTGGAGCCTCTTCAACTGCTGGAGCCTCTTCAACTGCTGGAGCCTCTTCAACCGCTGGAGCCTCTCCAACCGCTGGGGCCTCTTCAACCGCTGGAGCCTCTTCAACTGCTGGAGCAGCGCCAGTAACCGTCTTAATTAACCCTTCAGCTAACAATATTGCGATTTTTTCATCTGCATTAACCCAAGCCCTTTCAGAATTCTTGATAGCATAACGGCCGGACGCCTTTTGATAGATCACGTACGCTTTAGTCTTTTTTACCACTTTCATCGAAACTCACTCCTCTTATGATTACTCGTTTGCACGTTTATTATCAGATAGACGGCGGCTCTTAACCTTACTCACCACAGAATACTGACTGTTTTCTAGCCATCTTAACAGAACGTGTACATATGTTATCCTACTATTCTTTATTCTGTGTCATATGATTGTACATTTCTACATTAATTCAATTAGCGACTAAAGACTAAAAAACACCTTCATTGGCTGCTTATGACTTTCATGTAACTCACACTTTGCCACCAAGCGCTGCTTAGTCGTCTTTACTTCTAAGGCGAATATTAAGCTCACGCAACTGAGCAGAATCCACACGACCTGGGGCATCAGTAAGCAGACAAGCGGCTGACTGAGTCTTGGGAAAAGCAATGACATCTCTAATTGAATCAGCTCCGACCATCAGCATGATCAAACGATCGAGCCCAAAAGCAACTCCGCCGTGTGGTGGTGCGCCGAATTTAAGTGCATCTAGTAAAAATCCAAACTTTTCTCTTTGCTCTTCAGCGCCAATACCCAATATATCAAACACCACTGCTTGCATATCTTGATCGTGTATTCGTATAGAGCCCCCTCCAAGCTCAACACCATTTAACACCATATCATAGGCTCGAGATAACGCATTGGCAGGGTCTAATTTTAGCGCATCCACTGAGCAAGATGGTGCTGTAAACGGATGATGTAAGGGTGTTAAACCACCAGACTCGGTCTTTTCGAACATTGGAAAGTCAATTACCCACATGGGCGCCCAATCGCAGGTGTACAAATTTAGATCTTCACCAACCTTACAACGCAGCGCTCCTAGGGCCTCAGAGACAACAGAGGATTTGTCTGCTCCAAAAAAAACAATATCACCATTTTTTGCATCTAAACGCGACATAATCGCCAAAGTTACTTCATCACCTAAAAATTTAATAATCGGTGACTGTAGCCCCTCTATCCCATTTTCTAGGGCATTAACTTTTATCCAAGCAAGACCTTTCGCACCATAGATGCCTACGAATTTTGTATAATCATCTATCTGTTTACGCGAGATTTCAACGCCACCAGGAACCTTCAATGCCGCAACTCTGCAGTTAGGATCATTAGCCGGCCCCGCAAATACTTTAAATTCAATATCTTTCAGAAGGTCCTTAATTTCCACCAACTCTAAAGGTATGCGCAAGTCTGGCTTATCAGACCCGAAACGCGCCATTGCTTCTTTATAGGTCATTCGTGGGAATGATGAGAATTCAACATCCATGTGCTCAGCAAACAACTGAGTTACCATGGTTTCTGTCGTGGACATAATATCATCTTCATCTATAAAAGATGCTTCGATATCTATCTGTGTAAACTCGGGCTGTCGATCAGCTCTAAGATCTTCGTCTCGAAAACATTTAGCTATCTGGTAGTAACGGTCAAAGCCAGAAACCATAAGCATTTGCTTAAAAAGCTGTGGCGACTGAGGCATCGCAAAAAACTGACCTGCATGAGTCCGAGAAGGAATTAAGTAATCCCGAGCACCTTCAGGAGTTGCCCGAGTCATAATCGGTGTTTCTATATCTAAAAACCCATCATCGACTAGATAATTCCTAATTGACGAGGTCACTTTAGATCGGAAGCGCAAGCTGTTTTGCATTTCAGTGCGACGTAGATCCATGTAACGATATTTTAAGCGAACATCCTCTCCCACAGTAACGTGGTCATCCAACTGAAATGGTGGAGTTTGCGCGGTATTTAAAATATCTAATTCAATACCGTATACCTCAATCTCTCCTGTGCCCATCGTGTCATTAATTGTCGCTTCACTGCGTGCTCGAACATTGCCCTTAACTTTTATGACATACTCTGACCTTACACTATCTGCCAACTCAAAATAGTGTTTAGCATCAGAATCAAAAACAACCTGCACAACGCCCTCACGGTCACGCAGATCAAGAAAGATTACGCCGCCATGATCGCGCCGACGATCAACCCAACCGGTTAAGACTATTTCTTTATTAATATCAGCACTTGTTACAAGTCCACAGTAAATCGATCGATCCATTGGTTATTTTCTCTCAGAATTAAGTTAAGGCAACCAAAGGGTTGCAATCTAATAAGCACGCTATTCTTTTGTCGCACCATTTGTTTTAGACGCTGGGGCACTGTGGCTTGAAGTCTCAGCCCCCTTGGTGTCTGTTAAGTTTTTCTTTGTCCCGTTTTTAAAGTCAGTCTCATACCAACCCCCACCACTTAACCTAAATGCAGCAGCAGAAATGAGCTTTTTGAGTGCCGGCGCCAAACAGGAAGGACAGTCAATGAGTGGGGCATCACTTATCTTCTGCAACTTTTCCAACTCATGACCACAAGACTCACAACGATATTCGTAAATGGGCATCCCCACAGTCTCCTAATTTGTTACATTACTCGCAGCAGAGCGCTGCTGCTAGCTGGAAATCCGGGTGGAGTATACATCAGCCGAAGCGCCGTGAGAATGGTGCAGCGCATTCGACTCACATTAACTCCTTATTTTTATGCTATAACTCATGAAGCTGGTATTAGTTACGCAAAATAAGCGGCTAAAGAACCGACGAACATAAAACTCAAGGAAGAGATTATGAACATCAAACACACGCCTCCAAAACATGCATCGTGCTCCAATGGAAACCTTACTGCAAAACCTATTAATTCCTCATACCCCAAACCGGTTCTCATCAAACAAATCGCAAACAACACACAACTTACGCGCAAACAGGTCGATGCGGTGCTTACCGAGCTGAAACTAACAATAGAGCGCCATCTCACTTCAGGCTCGGCGAGAAAATTCACACTACCCGGTTTATTTGAAATCTCAGTACAATCACCAACCAGCAATACAATCGATAAAATTGCCGGTGGCCAGAGTGTTAGCAGAGATAAAAAAAGTGGAAAAAATACTCTTCATATTCGTCCAGGTAAGAGTTTAAGAAATTTACTCTAAACTAAAAACAGAGATAGAGAAAAATAAAGATATATAAATCAGTTATTTATTGTGCTAAATAAATCTATTTTATATTAATAAAACCGCCTAACTGTGACCTTAATCGCTGCTTCATAGCAGCGAGTGCACCGTGCTCATAAGATAAGCTAGGCGCCTGCCCCCAGACTGGATTGGGCCAGCTAATGTCACTTTTATAGCGACAAACATGATGCATATGTAGTTGTGGTACATTGTTGCCAATAGTGGCGATATTAAGCTTGTCAGGGCTAAATTCTTGCTGCATTGCATTAGCTAACAAGCAAGACTCATCCAACAAAAGCAATCTGTCAGTAACATTCAATTGGTATATTTCTGTTATATCATGTCTCTTAGGCACTAAAATAACCCAAGGATAATGAGCATCCAAGCTTAATAACACAAGACTGAGTTCAAACTCGCCAAGACAGAAGGTATCGGACTGTAGAACAGGATTTAATTTAAACATTTTTAGCCCTTAATTTGCTTAACTGTATACCGCGATGCAACTCACTAGTAAAATGGTATCATTGCCAACCACTTACAGTCTAAGAGAAATCATGCGCGCTAGCCAATACCTAATCACTACAAAAAAAGACTCACCTGCAGACGCTGAGGTTATCAGTCATAAACTCATGCTGAGAGCCGGAATGATACGCAAAGCGGCATCAGGGCTCTATTCGTGGCTACCTCTTGGTTTGAAGGTCTTCCGTAAAGTTGAGTCTATCGTACGAGAAGAGATGGACAAATCTGGCGCTATGGAGTTAATGATGCCGGTAGTGCAACCAGCAGATCTCTGGGAAGAATCGGGACGCTGGGGTCAATTTGGTCCTGAATTACTGCGTATTAAAGACCGACATGATAGGGAATTTTGTCTAGGCCCCACTCACGAAGAGGTGATTACTGACATTGTTAGAACCGAAATTAATAGCTACAAGCAGCTACCAGCAAATTTCTATCAAATACAAACAAAGTTTCGCGATGAGCGCAGGCCACGTTTCGGCGTTATGCGCACTCGTGAATTTTGCATGAAAGATGCCTATTCATTCCACAGTAATGAAGCCTGTCTGCAAGATACCTATAAATTGATGCATGAAACCTACAGTAAAATTTTCAAACGTACTGGTCTAGTTTTCCGCGCAGTCATTGCTGATACTGGTAGCATCGGAGGAAGTTTATCGCACGAGTTTCATGTGTTAGCTGAATCAGGAGAAGATGCAATTGTTTTCTCCAATGGTAGTGACTACGCGGCGAATATCGAAAAGGCTGCTGCCATGCCTCCCGAACAACAATCTGAAGCACCCAACATGTCCTTACAAGAGATCGCAACACCTGACGTTCACACCATCAGTGAATTAACTGACCACTTGCGAATTGATGTGAAAAAAACCGTAAAAACACTGATAGTTAGTACTAAGGATTCATCCAATCAGGATAAATTGTTTGGCCTAATATTGCGTGGTGACCATGACCTTAACCCCATCAAAGCCCAACATGCACTAGGCATTAGTACGGAGTTAGCCTTAGCTACAGCAGAACAAATACAACAGGCGCTTTACTGTGGGCCGGGGTCTATCGGACCAGTGAATTTTCCGCTACCAATTATTGTTGATCCTAGTGCTGCTATTTTGAATGGCTTTGTCTGCGGCGCTAATAAAGATGGATACCACCTGACTGACGTTAATTGGTCGCGTGACTGCCCTGAATTTGAGGTTGCGGATATCCGTAATGTGGTCACCGGCGATATAAGTCCAGATGGAATGGGTACATTGGAGATCAAGCGAGGTATTGAAGTTGGTCATATTTTTCAGCTGGGCACAAAATATAGCGAGTCTATGAAAGCCACGATACTCGATGAGCATGGAAAAGAACAATTTATGAATATGGGTTGCTATGGCATTGGCGTGAGCAGAATAGTCGCAGCTGCTATTGAACAGAACAATGATGAAAATGGCATTATTTGGCCTGATGCCATAGCCCCCTTTCAGGTTGCTATAGTACCCATTAATATGCATAAATCAGACCAGGTCAAAACGGTCTGCTCTGATCTTTATAGGCAGCTGAGCAAACTTGGCATAGACGTATTGTTCATGGATGAACCTAAGGCTCGACTTGGTGGTATGCTAGCTGATATTGAGCTAATTGGCATACCACACAGAATCGTGATTGGAGATCGAGGTCTAGCTGACAACAAGATTGAGTACCGGCATCGGCGTGAATCTGAAAATCGGTATATTGAAGTTGACCAAATACTTCCCTTTTTGTCTGACTGCACTTGCCCTACTACTCAGGTTTAATTTGATGGATGCATGTACTGTTAAAATTACACCGAAAGATTTACGACTTAAGATCAGGGCAGGCGAACATACCTCGGTAACATCAGGTTTTTGTCAGGGATATGTGCAGTGTAATTTAGTCATACTACCTAGTGCGTGGGCTAAAGATTTTGAAATGTTTTGCCAGCTAAACCCGAAGCCTTGCCCCTTGATAGCTAAATCCGAAATGGGGCAATTTCATATGCCCACACTGGGACAACAGCTAGATCTTCGAACTGATATCCCGCAGTATCGAGTGTTTGAAAATGGCCAATTGATGTCTGAGATCTCAGATATCAGTTCAATATGGAATCAAGATCTTGTTGCTTTTTTGCTGGGTTGCTCGTTTTCTTTCGAGGAAGCACTGATATCTAACGGTCTTGATGTGCGCAACATCAGTGAAAATAAAAATGTGCCTATGTACAGGACATCCATTAGGTGTCAGCCTGCTGGTCCCTTTCGTGGAAACATGGTGGTTAGCATGCGCCCATTTAATCAAATTGATGCAAAATCTGCTACAAAGCTATCTGCTCGTTTCCCTAAAGTTCATGGGGCACCGATCCATTATGGTGATCCAAGTCTAATTGGTATTACGGATATAAATGCTCCCGACTTCGGTGATGCGGTCACTATCGGCACGGATGAAAAACCTGTTTTTTGGGCATGCGGGGTAACTCCACAAGTAGCTCTTGAACAAGCTAAACCACCTTTTTGCATTACCCATAGTCCTGGCTGTATGCTGGTGACAGATTTGCTCAACAGCTCATTAAAATCGTAATAAAGCGGTCCTGACTATTTTTTGGAGACAAGCATGACGTTGAAATTAAACTGCGACCTCGGAGAAAGCGACAGCATTGATATGACAAATGTAGATGCACAGGTTATGCCGTTTATAGATCAGGCAAATATTGCCTGTGGCTACCACGCTGGGGATGAGCTAACTATGGCCCAAACGGTCAAATATGCACTCCAACATAAGGTATCTATTGGCGCTCACCCAAGCTACCCCGATCGTAAAAACTTTGGCCGGCAATCAATGAATATTCCCACGCCACAGCTGATTGATATGATCCAAGAACAAATCGCATTACTGTCAACGATAGCTGCAAAGAAGAATACGGTCATTTCCTATGTGAAACCACATGGGGCACTCTACAACGATATGATGATCAACGGACATATCCGTAGTGCTGTAATGCAAGCCATCAGTGACAGCCCACAACCTTTAGCATTTATGCTTCAAGCCACACCACGAGCTGAGAACCATCAGAAAGAAGCCGAAGCATTTGGAATAGAGCTAATCTTTGAGGTTTTTGCTGACCGTTGTTACACAGATGAAGGTGCATTACTTAGTCGCAGCATGCCTGGCGCAGTTCTCAGCCGCAAACAGATGCTTGAACAAGTGCGCCAGTTACATGACCAAGGATCTCTTACTACTGTCAATGGTCATGTACTTTTCCTTGCGGCAGACTCTCTTTGCGTGCATGGTGACAATGCTGAAGGTGTCGCGGCAATAGCAGACATTCGACATATTCTCAGCTAACGGGTGTCATATGAGCAATGAAAAATTCTCCATATCTATTGCTGGCGAGAATGCTTTAATCCTGCATCTTACCGATGGTATCAGCACGTTAACTACAGCTAAGATACAAGCAATAGTAACTGACTTACGTGAAAAATTAAGCGCTTCTCTTATTGATATTATCCCATCCTATGCATCTATTCTAGTCATCTATGAGCCACTACATACCGACCACTTTGCGGTCCGTAAAAGCCTGCAAAAAGCCGCAAAAAACATTATTGAGAGCCGCACAAAGTCCTCAGATGGAATATCTAAATTAGTCACCTTACCAGCCTATTATTCTACGGATTCGGGGCCGGATTTGGCCACACTAGCCTCCGAAGCTGGACTTTCGATTAATCAGGTGATTGATATTCATACCTCTACAGAATACCGCGTTTATGCCATCGGATTTGCCCCAGGTTTCGCTTACCTTGGCGAAGTAGACCAAAAAATAGCAACACCAAGACTAGCAACACCCAGACAAAAAGTTCCAAGAGGTTCAGTGGCTATCGCCGATCGACAAACCGCCGTATATCCGGCTGAGTCACCCGGTGGATGGAATATAATAGGGCTGTGTCCCACCCTAATGTTTGATCCTTTAGCGACCCCTTCAATGCCCTTAGCCACTGGTGATAGGGTAATGTTTGAACCCATAACCCGCGATCAATTTCTTGGCCTGGGCGGCACTTTAGGGCGCTTTGAGGCGATAAGATGAACGGGTTTAAAGTAAAACAATCGGGTGTTTTAAGTTTAATTCAAGATAGTGGTCGGTTTGGGCAACATCATATTGGCCTCACCGTTGGCGGCCCAATGGATAGGGAGTCATTCCAATGGGCTAATTTTCTGTGCAACAACCCAGAAAATACACCAACGATAGAAATCACATTGGGAGGATTAGTATTAACTGCTGATGTGGACAGTTACCTGGCTGTCACTGGTGCTAAAGTTGATATTAAAATCAATAGTCGATTAGTCAACGCATGGACACTGCATAAAATAAAATCTGGTGATCAAATAACGCTCGGATTCTTCGCCGTAGGTACTCGCTGCTATCTTGCAGTTCCCGGAGGATTTAAAATGACGCCGGTATTTAACAGTAATTCCACAGTGTGCAGAGAATCAATTGGTGGCTTAAATGGTCATGGCTGTGCATTGGCTTCTGGTGACCTACTCCCCTGTGACAATTACTATCACATGCCGGCATTTTATCTACCAGTGAGCGCACAGCCTCTACATTTAAAAAACCTTCAGCCAGTAACAACATTGAGAGTTATTTTAGGTTATCAGGAGGCTTATTTTAGTCATCAACAAAAACAGCTGTTCTTCAGGGCTATTTATGAAGTCTCTGAGCTCAATGATCGCATGGGTTATCGTCTTACTGGCCCCGCTATCGCTCCATCTATTGATGGCATTCTATCAGAGGGTATTTGCCTAGGTGCCATACAAGTTCCGGCTAACGGGCAACCGATTGTACTGCTAAATGATCGACAAACCATAGGTGGTTATCCAAAGTTAGGGTCTGTTTTTTCTCTGGATATTAGCAAATTGGCACAACTTTCAGCTACTGAAAAAGTCCGTTTTGAACCTATCAGCATAGAAGATGCGCATAACCTCTTACACCTAAAAAATATGCAAAATCTAAGATCCCAGCGGCAGATTAACCACAATAAACTATCAGAGGATATCGAAAATTTTCTCGTGTCGCGGAATTTACGTGGCATGCAAGCTGTAAGCGCATGCTTAGAAAAGGGTTCCTATCTTCGCGCAGCTCGATTAATTCATCAGTGTGCCGCTTTAGGCACGGTACTGATTGGCACAGGATTCCCCGTAAATGGCAGTTTCGAAACGGACGGTCCAGTGGGAGCCATAGCGCTGTATGGCGCAATTGAAAAGCTCGGCGGTCATCCTGTCATTGTTTGTGAACAGCCACTTTTTGATGCCCTGGATGGCCATTTTAATGCTCATGAGATCCTTTTTGATGATGATACCTCTGCAGAGGTTATAAGCATCTACAACCCCTCTCTTACAATATCGATCGAACGTCCCGGCCAAACTGATAACGGATGCTACTACAACATGCGAGGTGTAGATATTTCTAGTAAATGCGCCGACTTTGATAGCATTATGCGCAAGTCTAATTGCCCAACTATCGCAATTGGTGATGGCGGTAATGAAATTGGCATGGGTAACATTACAAATGCCTTAAAAGATCTAGACATACGAGCGTCCACGACCACCTGTGATGAGCTGCTTGTTGCGGATATATCCAACTGGGCTGCTCATGGCATCATTGCACTTTTATCGGTGTTGACTGCCAAAGATCTTCTAAAAAATTGGGACAATAATGCTGTGTTACAATTTTTATCTAATAACGGCAGTGTTGATGGTGTTACCGGAGAAAACACACTCAGCGAAGACGGTCTAGCGTCCTCAGAGAGCCAGTTGCTGGTGCAAACCCTCCGTCAAATGACCGGTCATGAAGATTAAGTGTAACAAGCCGATTGTCGTGCGCTTGGTTCTGTTTTGCAGTTCACTGTAGTCTGCAATGAAGCAAGGGTCGTAAATTATGAACTTAGGTGTAATGCTATCCAATAAAGAAGTCAGTACAGTAGTGTTACAGCTGCATAGTTTGCTAAGATAATTCGTAAACACATAGGTTTAAAACAATAGGGACTAAACATGAGTACAGCGTTTTTAAATAACGCATACATGCCAATCACTGAAGCCAAAATTTCGCCCCTAGATCGCGGTTTTTTGTTCGGCGACGGTATTTATGAAGTTATACCCGCTTACAATGGTAAATTGCTAGGATTTAGGGCACATATCCACAGAATGCAAGAGGGACTAAAAGGAATTGGCTTACCCCTTGATTGGACTACTGAAGACTGGAAAGCCCTTTGCATTAAACTATCCGCTGAAAATGGCAATGGTAATCTTGGCATTTATCTCCAAGTAAGCAGAGGTGCAGATAATAAACGCTATCATGCATTCCCCGAAGCAGTGACTCCCACTGTCTTTGGGTTTACCTTTGAAATACCTGAAGAGCCCATTGCTGATAGGGCTGTAGCAAAGAGATACAGCGTTTCAACTAGCAAAGATTTACGCTGGCAAAGGTGCCACATTAAATCCACTGCGCTATTAGGAAACGTCTTACACTTCCAAGAAGGATATGAAAAAGGCAACGATGAAACGTTGCTATTTAACAGTAAAAGCGAACTCACTGAAGCCAGTGCCTGTAATGCTTTTATTGTTAAAAAAGGGGTAGTGATCACACCACCATTGGACAATCAGCTCCTACCGGGCATAACAAGAAACATGCTAGTTGATATACTGCGTAAAGACGGAACTATAAAGGTACAAGAAAGAATAGTGTCTTTGGAGGAAGTGTATAAGGCCGATGAAATATGGATAACCAGTAGCACTAAAGAAATTGGAGCAGTCACAAGTATTAATGGTCAACCCGTTGGGGACGGTGAAGTGGGTGACACCTGGCTTGCTGCCCAGACGCTGTTTTCGCGTCACAAATACGATTACTAGGTAGACACAGCAAATGGCTAGACCAACAGAAGCGATAATTGATAGGCAAGCTCTGCGAGATAACTTGGCACTTGTTCAGACCCTAGCTGCTGACGGAAAGACAATGCCAATGGTCAAAGCGAATGCCTATGGTCATGGTGCTATTGAGGTAAGCAAGGCGCTGTCAGATGTTGCCCCCGCATTTGGCGTTGCATGTATTGAAGAGGCATTGGTATTAAGGGACGTCGGAATAAAACAACCAATACTTCTACTCGAAGGAACGTTCTCTGCAGATGAAGTGAGCATAGCTGCAGAGAACAATTTTTGGCTTATGGTAGAAAATGACAAACAAAAAAATGCACTCCTTCGCTCCTCACTAAAACAACCGATAAATATTTGGCTGGGCGTTGATACTGGCATGCATCGTTTAGGCTTCAACAGCAACAGTATCAATAAACATTATCGTGATCTTAGCAGTAGCAATAATGTTGCTAATAATATTGTTCTGGCCTCACACTTCTCCTGTGCCGACAACATTGGCAACCCACATACTCGTAGGCAAATCGATTATTTTCAACAATGCCTTTCAACTCTAGATAACTCATTTGGCCGTAAAACAGACTGGTCTCTAGCTAATTCCGCAGCAGTTCTGGCGTGGCCGGAAACGCATGGATCATGGCAAAGACCGGGTTATATGATCTATGGCAACTCGCCTTTTAATGAACCTCAACACCAAGCTGCCAAACTAACCCCAGCGATGACTTTTCAATCTGCGGTAATTTCTATACGCGAAATTGATGCGGGAGAATCAGTGGGCTATACGGCTAATTGGACTGCCAAGCGTCGTTCGACCATTGCTACTATTACAGCAGGCTATGGAGATGGGTACCCGCGTCAGGCGCCAAATGGAACACCAGTACTCATTAATGGGCATCGCTGCCCTCTTGTCGGACGAGTCTCTATGGATATGATTACCATAGACGTTACAGATCTTCCTGCAATATCTATAGGTGATCATGCAATTTTGTGGGGCCCCAGCCTATCGGTTAATGACATTGCCGCACGTTGTAACACCATTGGTTATGAGCTAATAACTCAGTTGTCACAGCGAGTGCCTCGGCGGTATATCAATTAATCATGTATTTGAAGAGCTGTTTCAGATTTAATATCGTCAATCACGACATACGTATGGGTTTGACTAATATCCTCAATTGACGCCAGTTTTTCTCCCAAAAAGCGTTGGTAGTGCAACATATCGGCAACTCTTATCTTAATTAGATAATCAAAACCTCCGGCTACCATTTGACATTCTTGCACCTCAGGAAGATCACGCATCTTTTGATTAAAACGCTTAAACGCTGCCGTATTTGAACTAGCTAACTGAACTTCTATATATGCGCACAAGGCCAAACTTACTTTCAATGGATCTACCAGCGCCACATACCGGTTAATAAACCCTTCTTTTTCGAGACGTTTAACACGCTCAAGACACGGCGTGGGTGTAAGATTGACTTTTTTAGCTAACTCAACATTTGGAATACGGCCGTTTTTTTGTAATACAATTAAAATTCTGCGATCAATCCTGTCAAGCTGCACAATTGTCTTCATACTTTCTCCCCTTTTTGTTACCAAAAGCATAGTTACTATTTTTACTTTGCACCCAAATTATAAAGCTTATTATTTATATTTAATGCTAATAATTGTATTTAACTAAACATATTATGCTTCTAAATTAACATTTTTGAAGCCATTATCTAAATAATTTAGTCCAATATATAGAATATATATTCTTTTACTATGATGGTGTTTTTATGCAATATAAGTTATTAAGAAAACAGTTACAAAAGCCTGCTGGGCAGTGTGAACATCAACTTATATGCCAATTACTTGAACGAAAATCAATTTCACTAGATAGACGGCATAAAATTCTCAACTTGGCTAAAAATTTAGTTGTCAATTGCCGCAATAGTAAGGAATCGTCCGGAATGTTAGATGCGTTCCTTTTAGAGTTCGGCCTTTCCAATGCTGAGGGTGTTGCGTTGATGTGTCTAGCTGAGGCTCTTTTGAGAGTCCCAGATGATTTGACAGCTGATAGACTGATCGCCGAAAAAATTAAACAGGGAAGCTGGAGCGATCACCTAGGCAAGTCGGAGTCACTCTTTGTGAATGCCTCAACCTGGGGGCTTATGCTCACAGGGCAAGTTGTCAGCCTTGATCGTGCTATCACTCAAACAACCGAAAACTGGACAAAACGACTTGTTGGTCGCATCAGTGAACCTTTCGTTCGCGCGGCAATAATGCAAGCTATGAGTATTATGGGCGGTCAATATGTGTTGGGAAGATCAATCAAGGAGGGTATTAAACGCGGTAACCAACAGAATGGTAGTAGCACTCGATTCTCCTTTGATATGCTCGGAGAAGGAGCAAGAACAGAGAAAGATGCACTTAATTACTTTGAGTCATACAGTGCTGCAATTGATGAAATAGGCATTTCCTCCACAATCGCAGATGCATCAGTGGAAGTAAAAGACGGTATATCTGTAAAATTATCAGCACTCTTTAGCAAGTATAGTTATTCACATCATGCTAGTGTTATGCAGAATCTCTTGCCCCGGATTAAACAACTTTGTCTGAAAGCAAAACGGCATAATATAGGCCTATCCATAGATGCTGAGGAATCCTACAGGCTTGACCTGTCCTGTGAAATATTTGAAGCATTGGCAAGGGATCCTGATTTACGGGATTGGCAAGGTCTTGGCTTCGTTTTACAAGCCTACCAAAAACGGGCGCCGGATACGGCAAAATGGCTAATTGAAATCGCTAGAGAAACAGATCGACGACTCATGGTAAGGCTTGTGAAAGGTGCTTATTGGGACGCCGAAATAAAGCACACTCAAGAACTAGGTCTGACTAACTACCCAGTGTTTACACGAAAAGCTAATACTGATCTTTGTTATCAACACTGTGCCGAACTTTTATTTAACGCTAGCAAAGAAATATATCCACAATTTGCCACCCATAACGCCTACACAGCAACAATGATTATAGAACTTGCTGGAAACAAGGAATTTGAGTTTCAGCGTCTCCATGGTATGGGACATATTCTATATCAAGAAATTTATAAGCAATATCCTAAGCTAAAATCCGCGGTACGCGTATATGCTCCTATTGGTCATCATAATGATCTACTGCCCTATCTAGTCAGGCGGCTACTAGAAAACGGTGCAAATAGCTCGTTTGTTAATCGATTTTTAGATAAAAACACGCCTGTTGATGTACTTTTGCAGGATACTGAAGATATGGTTACCCACAGCTCTCCTTACCAACATAGTTTAATCCCTTTACCGGGAAAAATATTTGAAGCCGAGGGAGAAGACCGCAAAAATGCTATCGGAGTCGATCTAGATTCTGTAACAGAAACACAAAACCTGCTATCTGTGGTCAATGATACCTCAAGCGACATTTTAGTTGCTCACTCCATTATCAATGGTCAATCTCTAGGGGAAAATCTGAAAAACCACTACAGTCCCTCTAACAATAAGCATCTTATTGGTCGTCATAGCTGCGCGGATGACGCCTTAATTTGGGACAGTCTCACCTCAGCTTATGCAGCCCAAGCAGATTGGGATGAGTCAGGTGTAGAGAGGCGTGCAAAAGTCCTTGAGAATGTTGCTGATTTATTTGAAAAGGATTGTGCCGAACTTGTAAGCCTGCTTGCTCGAGAAGCTGGACGTACTTTATCTGACGGAATATCAGAGGTTCGAGAGGCAGTGGACTTTTGTCGATATTACGCTCTGCAAGGACGAATACTGGACAGTCAAAAAAGCCAGCAATTTAGAGGTAAGGGAGTATTTTTATGTATCAGTCCCTGGAATTTTCCTCTCGCCATATTTGTCGGTCAAATAGCTGCAGCCCTAGCAACCGGAAATAGTGTCATAGCCAAACCGGCGGAACAGACACCGCTCATAGCCTACTATGCCGTATCATTATTTCATCGCGCCGGAGTGCCTACTCACGTGCTGCACTTGCTGCTGGGGAGTGGCTCTAGAATAGGAAATATTCTTATCACAGATCCTCGTATTTCAGGTATTGCTTTCACTGGATCAACAGAAACCGCAATGATTATTAATCGGCAATTAGCGACTAGAAGCGGAGGCCCTGTACCCCTTGTAGCTGAGACCGGCGGTCAAAATTGTATGATTGTTGATTCCACTGCCCTACCAGAACAAGTTGTAGACGATGTAATTGCATCTTCATTTTTAAGTGCAGGCCAACGTTGCTCTGCTCTTAGAGTTCTTTTTTTACAAGAGGACATAGCAGACACAGTGTTACCAATGCTGCGTGGCGCAATGCACAGCATCAATATTGGTGACCCACGATACCTAAGCAGTGACGTTGGTCCAGTGATCGACAGGACCGCGCAAAAAGATTTGTTGCTACATATCGAAAAAATGCATAGAGAGGGTTCCTTAATTGCTAAGGCAAACCTGAATGACAACCATAATGACGGGAGTTTTGTTGCACCACACGCCTTTGAAATTGAGTCATTAGATCAATTAGAAAAAGAGATTTTCGGCCCTATACTCCACATAATTAGGTTCAACGCTGAAAATTTAGATACTGTTATCAATCAAATAAATGCTACAGGTTATGGTCTAACTCTCGGCATTCATAGCCGTATTGAGGCATTTGCTGAGACCGTTTATCGAAAAACGATCGTGGGAAACACCTATATAAACCGCAACATGGTGGGCGCTGTGGTTGGCGTAAATCCATTTGGAGGTAGAGGTTTGTCAGGAACTGGACCAAAAGCAGGCGGTCCAAACTATCTTTTACGCTTTTGTAGCGAACAACATAAGACAAATACAACAGAGTGTGCCAGTTCTATTAAAACTACTATGAATCACTACTCTGAAGTGAGTCCTGATACTGCTAGTTTGCAAAAACAACTCACAGAAGCATCTGAAAAAGCTATGTTGGAGTGGCAAATCTATCCTATCAAAAAGCGTATTAGCTGTATTGCACCACTAATACCGTACCTAGAGGGACTGCCAGTTGTATCCATTGTTAATCAAAAATTAGCTGGACCTTTGCTATTACCGGGGCCTACCGGCGAAAAGAATGAGCTTCGTTTAGTAGGACGGGGACCTATGCTGGTGGCAATAACATCAGAAGATTCATTAGACCTTGGACTCAGACAAATTGCTTCGGCATTACTATGTGGTTGCTCAGTGATCGTTGCCACAGAGCCAAAACATGCCTTGGTGCTTAGAAAAATTGATAAGAGCCTTATGTCTTCAGGATTACCAAAAAATCTTTTGATACTTACTGATCTCAAGACAATTTCCAGCACTATCTGTCAGCCAGCTCTGGGGGGTCTGGTCACTAATACCTTGGGTACCAACAGCCAGACAATAAGACACCTCCTGGCTCAGCGAAAAGACAGTATAATTCCACTAATCGAATGGCCAAAAAATAACGCAGGGTATCAGTTTTCATGGCTACTTTGGTTTCTCAGTGAGCGCACTCTCACAGAAAATATAGTTGCTCGAGGAGGTAACACCGAATTATTTGGTCTCGCAGAAAAATAGTCACTAACAATGCCACTCGGTGCGCCCTGCAAACGCGTCTGCATTATTAGTGAAGCGCACGAAACTAGGTACAACTTGGTAAAAATAACTTTTACCAAAAGCAGCACCAATTAGCTTCTCTTGACTAGTCCTAGGCTGATCAATTAACTGTTCCACTTCAGGAAAACGATCAAAGTAAAGAGTTTTGATATGATCATTGCGATGCTCTTCCACGGCGCTTATTTGCACCTGCATTTGAGCGCCACAGATTGACTGCCACCGGCCTGTATAGTTCGAATAGATTGAGGCCGCGCAAATAACATTATTACCTAGCGCCTTCACATGGCGACTATTAGGAGACGATAAAAAGTACAAAGCAAAAGGGTCAATTTGAGTATCAGCCACATAAAGCACAGGAGCACTCCAAGGCCCGTTATCATCAGCCATAGATAACGTCAAAACAGACTCCTTGTGCACGAACGCGAAAAAAGTCTGATGATTATCAGACATTTCCCTGCCACCGCTGAAGATCGTCCGTCTCAATATCAAATAGATCTAACACTCTTGCTACCGAGTGATTGATAATGTCATCGACTGTCTGCGGATTAGTATAAAATGCAGGAGATGGAGGACATACAATAGCGCCTATTTGGCTTGCTTTCAGCATAAGCTCACAGTGCCCCGAATGTAGAGGTGACTCACGAGGAACAATAACTAACCTTCTTCGTTCCTTTAACATGACATCTGCGGCTCTAACAATAAGATTATCGGCATAAGAATTGGCAATGCCCGACAGCGTTTTCATCGAGCATGGAACGACGATCATTCCCTCAGTACGAAATGAACCGCTAGCAATGCTTGCACCAATATTTTTCACATTATGAGTATGATCAGCAAGATTTTCCACAGCACCAGATGACCAATCTGTCTCTATACCAATATTCATTCGGGCGGCTTGACTCATAACTAAATGAGTTTCAACTTCATCGTTTTTCGCCAGTATTTCTAACAGTCTAATGCCATAGACAACGCCACTAGAACCAGACATACCAACCACTATGCGTTTCATTTGGTTATTTCCTTAACTAAAAAGCGACAACCAAATTCATCGGTTGAGGCCCGTTAGTGTGCCCTTTTTACTCGTTTTTTGATAGTAATATTACCTACCTATATGGCAAATACCGACATCGAAGCGCAGATGATTATCTAAGCACGATGATTACCAGGCTGACGGAGAACGTTTGTCCTTGTAACAAAAGTAATACCTTATTTATAAAAATGTTATTTTTATAAATAAAATCATTTAAATCAGCATCTTAGCAAGACCCTGTCCGAAAGTACTGTTGCTCTAAAAATGAAGTGGATTTACCTTGTAGCTATGGTACGGAAAAAGCCATGTGATTAGGCTACAGTGATCCATCCCATTGGAGCACTAGTAATTGGAAAGGATACAGATTTGGAGGGCCTTAAAAAATCCTCACTGCTATCTTAATACAGCTCACTAGTCACGAAGAATGACATCGGATGGTCAACTTTTTTATTTACTAACGTCTATCAGACCTGGATATATTATGAAACGATCAACAATACTATTTTTACTCTTTAGTCTCGTATCAGTATCAGCACAGGCTATTGATTTACATCAGTATTTAGATAAAACTCGTCAACTAGTTGCCGATGGAAATTACAAAGAGGCGTTAAATAGATTCGAGTGGTTCCATAACTATGCACTTAAGTATCAACCGTCAATAAATGGAGTAAGATTGTCCTATGCATTGGCAGACTGGACAGTATTAGCAACCCAGTACCCTCCGGCAAAAGAATCCATGTTAAAAACCCGAGATGTCGGTATTGCTATTATCAAACAAGGCAATAGTGGCAAATCAAATTATAACTGCGATCTTTTCGGTGATGTCGTTGCGATAAATCACGCACTAGATGAGAACGATGAAACAGTCCGGCTGTTCAAAGTAATGGATCAAGAGCAACCATCATTTGCAAAAAGATGTTGGATATTTGCGGAAAAAGTAATTATAGAAGCCCAGCAGTACACCTTGGCATCTAAATATGTTGGTGACCCTATGCAGCAATTTATCGCTGCGAAGGGGCTTATCGATTATCAAAAAAATCATCTTGTGGAGGAAACACTAAAGCTAATCGCGGTAAGTCTAAGCGTTGGCGACAATGACACAGCTTACGAGATCAGAGCCGCTGCTCTTGCTATTGTTGATGATTACCGCCTACACAGAGCTATCGCTGAAACGTAGACTTTGCAGTTTCTATGAACCGATTCATAGTCTAATCCGATAGAAATAAGGTCACAAAAATACATCAAGGAAAAATAATGAGCCCCTCATTGGGATTCATTTTCCCGACAACAATTTCTTTATATTTGTCTGAAAAAGCGTCAAAACCAACAATACTAGCAACATTCATCCAATCTGCACTTTGAGCAATACGCGCTGCCATAAACGCAGCAGTGCGCTGATTAAACCCGTATTGACCCCAATCACCAATACGCTTTTGAATATGGGCGGGAGCAAAAAAGAAATGACTGCGCGCCCGGTTAATCTTAGCCGCTAGAGGGACCTGGTCATCAAGTGTTTCCCAGTGTGTCATTCCAACGCTGACGCAACTGAGTAAATTTTCTCCCAACGCTTCATGCAGTTCACCCAACACTGCGCGGTTACCGGCCATATCAACCATAACAGTTGCCCTGGAAGTATCCAGACTAGATAGTTGATCGTAACAAATGATGTTTTCATAACACCCTAAAGATGCAACAAAATCATAATTTTTACGAGATGTAATACCTACTACCAATGGCGAATCTACCTGATCTGCCAAGCCCTGCGCTAAACCTATGGCCGTTTTACTTGACGCACTTAAAACAACAATCTGAGAGGCTCCCTCGTAAGCAGAGTCTTCTAATGAATCACACAAACAAAATGAGGTTATATGCAACGGATTAAGTAATGAGCGGAGATTGTCAGTATTAGAATCATAATTTTCTTCAGCAGACATCCTAAGATAGTTGTTGTACACAGCCGGTAAATCAGCGCGATGAGCAGCACCATCGACAAACCGTGGTAAAGAAATCTTTTTTGGAGACAAAACAAGGAAATCAGCCGGAGGAAAATAGCCATAAATACGCTCCCCCACTAACAATTCATGAACCTTAGAAACTTTTATTTCAGCAAACCCCCACACTGGGAGGCAACCCCACTCTTCATTAGCATCAGCCGAAGCGGGGAAAAACTTCCAATA
>JAQWYJ010000058.1 GCA_029254005.1 Porticoccaceae bacterium
CGCAGCACAACATGGGCATAGGGGTTGCCTTTAGTGGTAATAACGGAAACTTTTCCATCAGAATTGATACCTAAAAAACGGTGAGGACTAGCCACTGATTGAAGCGCATTAATTGCTACAGTTAGGCTTCCGTCTGTACCATTTTTAAAACCAATTGATGATGATAATCCTGACGCCATTTCACGATGCGTTTGTGATTCAGTGGTGCGTGCACCGATTGCTGACCAGGCAATTAGATCTTGCATGTACTGAGGTGATATAGGATCAAGTGCCTCTGTTGCAGTTGGAAGTCCGATTTCCAAAACATCATGCAATAGCTGACGACCTATGTGTAAGCCATCCGTTATTTTAAACGAGTCGTTCATGAAGGGATCATTAATCAGACCCTTCCAACCTGTCGTAGTACGCGGCTTTTCAAAGTAGACACGCATAACGATTAAAAGAGTGTCGCTGACCCTGTCTGCTAATGCCTTTAGCTTTTGTGCGTATTCATGAGCAGCCTTGAGATCATGAATTGAACAGGGTCCTACTACAACAAATATGCGATGGTCATTTCCTTCTAAAATATCTTCAATAGCCCGACGACCAGCTGCTACTGTATCGCGCGCTTTCTCAGAAATCGGAATCTCAGCTTTAAGTTGCGCAGGAGTAATGAGAATTTCAGGCAACTCGATATTGATGTTTTCAACAGCTTGACGATCCATTTTATGTCTGGTCCTGAAAGGATAAAGAGTGGATGGCTATTGTACTTAAAAAAATGTGCTTTTGAAGGTTAATCCACCAATACTTCAGCAAATAATGCGATCATTGGAAAATATAATGCACAACGTACCGGTTCAGGAGCCATTGCGTGGAAAAGCCGGGCATAGTGCTGTAATTGCCCTTGATAGTGAGCGATTTGCTTTGAGAGAAATTGGTCTTGACTTTCATTTGCATTCTGTGACGAAAATTTATAATCAACAATCCAGCGTGTGCCATTCTCGACAAATGTTCTATCAATTACTGAGGTTCCAACAGTTTGAGTTTCGGTGCGAAAAAAACTCAGTGATAATTCACAATCTGCATCAGTATGACTATTAAGTATCCACTTGCCTTTAGGATCATTGATCATTGTGGTTACCGCAGATAACAATTGGTCTAACTCAAATTGCTGAGGAATAATTCCGAGCTCATTTGCCTGAGAGCGCCAAGCTCTGGGAAGTTGTTTGATTTTTTTTAAAGGCCAATTATCAAGACCGTCGTTCGCAATTTGCTTGAGGGTTCGATGAAGTATTGTCCCTAGGTGTCGTTCTCTATGGGGCACTTGATTTTTAGCTACACCCGAATCCTCAGTCGCTTTTATAATATTCGCAGTGATTACTGCCGATTGACGCTCTACAGGGGCAACAAAGCCTGAGACAAGACGATTGATGTGCCCTAATCGCTTAGGCAGAGCTAATGATTTTAGATTACTGTATGTATCAGTTGATTCTACCAAATGCTCGCCGCGCTTAATACTTGCATCGATTGATGTCCAAATCCGATTCAGCAAGCTTGATTTACTAGGAGTTATGAAGTCATTACCTTTCCCTTGTTTTAAGTTGCCATATAAATAAAGATTTTTCACCGCACGAGTCACTGCTACGTAAAGTACACGAGTATCTTCCAAGTAAGATCTGCAATTCGCTTCATACTTAAGGTGAGCGTAGACCGAATCGTCCTCTTCATCATACGCACCCAAGGGTGCCATAATCAGAGAGGTTTGATTATCATCACTGATACGCTTATGCCAGCGCAAAAGCGGTTTGCTATCTGACGCTGATTGCCGATCAAGAGCAGGTAAAAACACATGATCAAATTCAAGTCCCTTTGACTTATGTATGGTCATTATTTGAATGACATTCGTCCCTTGACCGGAATATTTTAGACCTGATGAAGGATGGGCATAAAGCTTCTCTACAGCACGCTCGAAACTGGGCCAGTGATGGACCAGCCCTGCTTTTTGATGCGCTTCAAGCAGATCAAGATATGTCCGGACGTCGGTTACATCAGTTGTATTAAATAACGTTGACGGTCCACCGAGTGCTTGCCATGTTGATTCTACCAAGCGGCGAATCTCCATTCTTCCTCGCATTCTCAGTGCTCTGGCTAGAATCGGCGTTATTCTTGCTAAACTGTCTCGACCATAAGGTGAAAGCTGATTGCTAGCCGAAGACTTTAAAACGGTTTGCATTTGGCTGAAAATAGCATCACCCGTATTAGGGTGGGTGTTACTACTATTAACTAGCAACAGTAAATCAGAAAGACTAAAACCGCAAAAAGGCGCTCGTAGAATAGATAGCCAGGCGATTCTGTTTGTGGGAGATAGTATCGCTTTGGTTAGGGATATCACGTCAAGCACAGGCATTCGAGTTGCCAGTGGCGTAATGCCATGAGCTTCCCATATTAATCCAGCTTTTTGTAACGCTGGAACTATATGCAGCAAATGATTTCTGCTGCGAACCAGTATGGCAATAGAGGTATTATTAGCTGTCAGTTTAGTACAGGTATTGGCTATATGATCGGCTTCGGCGATCTGGGCGAACTCACCAGTAAAGCCTCTAAAACTAACACTACTTTGTTGAGATGTTTGATTAAACCCTACGGACTGGGAATAGGGTACTGCGCCACGACTGACATCTGACTGCTGAGGAAAAGCTTCACCAAAAACCTCATTGACCCAATTGACAATCTTGGGATCAGAACGAAAATTTGTTGTTAAGGTCAGCGGTATGCATTGCACTGGGCCAATAGGATTTTTCTGACTGTTGATAAAAAGTCCGACATTAGCGTTGCGAAAGCCATAAAGTGACTGCATTGCATCACCGACTAAAAACAATGTTCTGCCATCATTAGGTTCCCATCCAGCGACTAATTTTGTCAATAATTCTAACTGTGATCCCGATGTATCTTGAAACTCATCAACCAAAATATGGCGAAGTTGATAATCTAATCGAAGAGTTATGTCGGTAACACCTAGGTCTTGCTCTTGAATGCTCAGGGCTTCTAAAGCCGCCAGTGTAATTGCAGGGTAATCACATTGATCTTGGCTCTTAAACTGTAAATCAAGCTGTGCCGCTAAGCGTGGCAGTATATAACTCAATGCATCAAGGACTAACTGCTGTGCAGAATTTATACTTTCGTCTGGGAGATTTAAAATCGTTTCAGCAAGTATCTCGAAGTCAGTCTGGGTTCGGCACCATTCTAGTAATGCAAGCATTTGTGCTTTTTGCTCTGGTTTATTGGTAGGAAAGCCGGAATTTTTATCAACTTTTTTGCGAATAGTCCCGTCCTTAGTCACCAGCATGTTTAAAATATCTTTCCATAGACCTATGCTTTGTAATGTGGTGTCTGGAAATTCGTAGATTCCTAACAAGTTATGTAATCGCTCATTTTTGTCAGCTCGAACCTGGCTTGCCGCATAATCTATCAAAGCAATAAGCTCTCCCGCTACGGGCAGTAAAGTTGCCCTTAACTGCGACAAATTTTCATGTGCAATGTCCTCCAAAACACTGTCGAAATAGCCTTTGTTATCGCCGACATTAAAAATCAGAGGCAACCATTGATCACGTTTGCCTAATAACTCTGAAAGCAGACGCTCACATCGGGTAAGGTCGTTCCCGGTATGGGTTAACAGTACTTCGATATGCTTGGTTATTGGGTTATCGGTTTCTAATTGGCTTAACAGAGATCGAGTTGCTGTTTGGTAGTGTATCTCCGGATATTCACTGGGTTCTGGTAGTTCACCAATGGTTGTTTCTAGAGAAAATTGACGAGCAATATAGCGACAAAAGCTGTCTATAGTCTGTATTTTTAGTCGTCCTGGCATTTCAATAAGATTCCACATCTTGATGCGGTTTTGCTCTAAGGCCAAGCGTGCCAGGTCCCAAGTTTGAGCTTCATAAGGGTTATGTGGCCGAGGATGATTATTGGCATACTGAAGCGCTGAGGTCACTCTTTCAGCCATTTCCGCTGAGGCTTTACGGGTAAATGTAATACTGAGAATTTCTTCGGGATGGTTAACCGTCGATAAAAGGCGCAAAATGCGTTGAGTAATCAGTCCAGTTTTTCCTGAACCAGCCGGCGCAGACACAATAAAACTGTTCAACGGATCAATCGCTTGTGATCGTTGCCTATGATCAGTCACTAAATTCATTGAGTAGTCTCGATATCAGCTATAAGTTCATTTATAAAATCAACTTCAGACCACCGATTAAGTGGCAGTAAGTTCGATTGATACTGAAACACAGAAGGGTTATACACTTCCATGGTCGCAATACCTTGGCTGAACTCCTGTGCAAGGGATGTAATACCAAGTTGCCATTCAGTGACAGAGGTTTTCCAATCAGAATTATTATTTCGCGGAGCAAGCAAACCTTCATCAGCTAAACCTAAAAACTTGACTGCACCTCCTCTGATCTGAGCAAATGCGCAACCGTCTACGGGCGGCTCGCTGGCAACCACATACAAAGGCAGTTGAGGATCCCTTGGCCGATCCCCATGCCAGTGCTTCGGATTGATTGCGCCGGTTTTATAGTCAATCACGATGAGTTGATCATTTATTTTGTCTAGCCGATCGAACCGCAATGCGACCTCAAGATCACCAAAGGAAATAATTTGTTTACGTTCAAGCTCCTGAATCTCGAAAAGAGGGCGAGTTATCTCAAACTCAAGCCATTCTTCGACTAGTTTCTTCAAGCGCTGAGCTTCCAGAGTGCGGTAGCGATCACCGCGCAAAATAATATGGTGAACAGCCCACTGATCGAGAATCTTGCTTGTAATATTACCTACCTGATCAGCGATATCTTCTCGCGACAGCTGATGCAGGTAACTTGCACGCTCCCATTTACTCCATAGCTCAAACAATATATCGTGGACAATAGATCCTCGGTCAAGCGCGGATAAACCAAAAATCGGTTCGTCTAACGACTTGGCTTTTAATCTATGAATAGCAAAGGCATTAAACGGGCAAGCCGCTTGATGTTTGAAAAGGTTACTTCCGGTGCTAATAGTTTCTATCTTCTTATCATAGACCGGGCCATTATCCTCATAAAGCTGAGCTTGGTAAGGTTTTACCATCGCCTGCGGGAATAGCGCTAGATCTCTGCCGAGTATGCATCGTTTAGAGACTCTTGGCATATGGCTAATAAGAGGGCTAGGCTGACGATCTTCTTCACCATCATTAGCGGAATAGCTGATTATTAGCTCACTAGAGTTTTTACCATAATCTGACAGGATACTCTGAGCAATCGAAAGTTCTCGCTCAGGTAAACTATGAGGCATAGCATGGAGCCTTTGAAATTCAGCGGGCAGCAAAGGATTAATAGCTGTGCGGGCAGGTAAGGTGTGACTGTCCATACCCATAATCCAAAGACTGTTAAATTGTAATCCGCCGCTTTCTAGCATACCTAATATTTGAATGGGCGCGTCTGCGGTTTTACAGTGAAACACTGAATCATGAGCTAATTGACCAAGATACTTTATCGCCGTTTTTAGACCAATCTGAATGCCTAAATTATCTAGCCCACAAAAATCTTCGAGTAGTCGTTGCCATGCTTCTTTTTGCTGAAATTCTAGGCTATCAAGGGTTGTGCGTCCCGGCCAGCCCAACTGGATGAGTGTATTTGTAAAAAATAAAGCCCAAGACGAGAAGCCCTGCTGAAGTCGTCCCCAACCTCTTCTTTCGTGCCATAAGGCAGCCAACGGTTTGAGGATCTGTTGTTCATCTTCTTGATAATTGAGGTTTAGCACTCTATGACAAAATTCATTAAAATTTAGGTCGAATTGTTTAGCTTTTCGTAAACTTACCTCGGCATCAACTCGTGATTGCATAGATAAATTATCGAATAACCAATATGGATTATGTAGTGTCTCTATCCACTCTTGGAGAGGTTTGGATGAAAAGAGACAATTAAGTAGATTTAATCCGCTATTCACCAAGCTGGTATCAGATAACGGAATGCCAGCGCTTATATTAAATGTCGATTTAACTTCGTTATCATGAAGTGTCTCGTCGAGAACACGCGTTACCTTGGCTACCGAATAATTTAAATTAGGTACCACTAAACCAATGCGACTCTCCGGATTATCAGCGAGCCTAGCAACTGCCCAAGCGGCTGCATAACGAAGCTCCTCATCACTGTCTGCGGCTCTAACCACCGATGTGGTTAGATTCTTAGGCTCAACTTGAATCACGTTATTTTTGATACTCGCAGAATTAAGCAAAGATTCCAAACGCGGGGGGATCGACTGAAAACCATACAGGTATAATTGAGGTTCTTTTAGCAACAGAGATTGTTCAAAAGCATCAAGGATAATTTGCCAACTCTGTGTTGTAGTAATCAGTTTATTTTGGTTAAGTAAACGCTGATAAGTCTTAGCCCATCGTTTAAAAAACACAAACCCCGTTGTATCCTCAGAAACATCATCAATACTTAGATTCCAGCGCTCGAGGTTTGTTAATGTTTCGTTGGCAAGCCTGGCATACTTATCACTTTTATCTGGATCGTTTTGATTAATAGCTCGCTCCCAATAATATCGACTTTGAGCAGCTCCAAGTAGAGATTTTTCAGAGCTGATAATATTATTTTTATCATGTAATTCCTCCCATACTTGTTTTATCCAGTGATCTAGGGAATAAACCCTGGGTGTAATCCATACAGATTTTTTTATATGATTATCAATTGCCCATGCGTCGTGGATCTTTGCGGCTAGTCGCTGATTTGCGGTAAGGATCAATTGCCCTTGCTTTATTGCTAGGCGAAAAGGACTAATGTCGATCAGTGGTGTAAGCATTTTAAGAGTAGACAACCAATTTGTAAAAAACGTCGTATATAATCGCAAAAGATCGCGCGGAATAACAGTGGGCTGTTACAATTCCGCTATGGAAATTACATTATATGAAATCGCGATTATTTTTGGGCTCTCTGGGTTACTTGTGGGCGTAGCTGCTGGAGTAGTATTTGGCAGGCGCATGCATCAAGGTCCTTCCGCTGAGGAGCATTCTGATTTAGTGGTCTCGCGTAGAGTGCTCGAGGAGAAATTACTTGTACAGCAGGACCAGCACAACGTCCAATTAGCCCTACTGCAGGACGCTAAAATCCAGCTCACCCAAGAGTTTGAAAATCTAGCTAATCGTATTTTCGATCAAAAACAGGCAAGTTTTTCAGCTCAAAGCAAGGCAGCTATCGAAGTCTCTTTAAGTCCTCTTCGGAGAGACTTGGGTGACTTTAAAAAGCAGGTCGAACGCGCCTATGACAAAGAGAATGCCGATCGTAACAAGCTTGTAGGTCAAATAAGCGAGTTGCAAAAGCAAACGATGCAAATTTCTGCAGATGCAGTGAGCTTGGCCAATGCGCTACGCGGTGATAACAAAGCGCAAGGAAACTGGGGAGAATTTGTGCTCGAAAAACTGCTCGAAGATTCTGGACTGACAAGAGGACGAGAATACGACACGCAGGTAGCGCTTAAAGATGATCAAGGTAAGCGTCGAAATCCAGATGTTGTTATTCATTTGCCCGAAGGAAGGGATATTGTTATCGATGCAAAGGTAAGTTTGGTTGACTATGAACGCTATTTTCACGCTGAGGACGACATTGCTAAACAGCAATATTTACAGCAGCATTTGGGGTCGTTAACTGCTCATGTAAAGGGGCTGAGTGGTAAAGACTATGAGCGTCTAGAAGGAGTGAACAGTTTAGATTTTGTGCTTTTGTTTATCCCTGTAGAATCAGCTTTTATGCTGGCATTAGATCAAGCCCCCGAAATGATGCGCGATGCCTACGATCGCGGCATTATAGTAGTCAGCCCGAGTACTTTAATGGTGACACTCAGGACCATTAAAAATCTATGGCGTTATGCGGATCAAAATAGGAACGCGCAGGTTATCGCGGAAAAAGCAGGCGGTTTATACGATCAGTTTATTCTTTATGTAGATGCTCTCGAAGATGTCGGTAGGCATCTAGATAAAAGCCGTGATGTTTGGGAGTCTGCGCACAAGCGGTTAACCAGTGGGCGTGGAAATCTGGTACGTCGAAGTGAAGAGCTTAAGAAATTGGGTGCAAAGACCAAAAAAGCAATGCCTGAAAGGCTTCGTGCACTAGCAGATTCGGACTTAGGAAAGCACAATGATGAGAATAAATAGGAGATGTTATGAGTTATAGTGCCTTGACCTTAGTGGGGTTATTAATCATTGTAGCCCTTGGATGCTATGCTGGCTCTCTAGCATTGCAGCTACGAGAGCAGCGCAAAGCTCAACACGCGCAAGAAAAGTCCCAAGCGGAGTTGCGTTTAAAAAACGACCTCGATGCTCGGCAGTCGATTCAGGTGATAGCAAGAGCGTTGTTACAGAAGGACCTATCAAAAACGGAGGCAGCCATGCGAATAGCTTTCTTATCGCAAAAAATAACTGCTTCCAACGCAGAACAGGCCTCGTTGAGTAGTTTCCTGCAACTTGCTGAGGCCACGTCGCACATTCCCATCTTAGATGATTGGACTGCACTTGAGCGCACTGAAAAGCGTCGATTGACAGCTGAGAGAGAAACTATCGAAGCCCAATACAGCACGTTTATTCATGCCGGAGCAGAGACGCTAGCGACATTGCGCACGACTTAAGGTCGTTTTTTAAGCAGTACTCCGGTCTCCAAGTGGTTGGTCCATGGGAATTGGTCAAAGGCAGCAACTTTTTCAATGGTATGTGTCTTAAATAGGTCGGCTAGGTTATCCATTAGGCTCAATGGGTTACATGAAATATAGAGAATTTGATCAAATTGGCTTGCTAATAACACAGTACCCTCGTCGAGACCTGACCTTGGAGGGTCAACGAAAATAGTGGAAAAATCAAATTGCGATAGCTCTATCTCTTTTAATCGACGAAAAGATCGCTCGCCGTTCAGTGCTTGAGTAATTTCCTCGCTGGAGAGTCTTACAACTGAGACGTTGTTGATTTTGTTGGATTCAAAGTTGGCTTTTGCTGAGTTGACCGATATCTTGGAAACCTCAGTGGCAAGTACTTTACCAAAATGCTGGGCCAAAACCGCAGTAAAGTTTCCGTTACCACAGTAGAGTTCGAGTAAGTCATGTTTCGAATTGCTAGATGTGCAGCAACCACTTGCCCAGGTGAGCATTTTAATGTTGATATCCACATTGGGCTGGGTGAAGCCCGATTCTATCTGCTGGTATTTATAGTCACGACCACTGATGGAGATCATTTCAGTGATAAAATCCTGTGATATAACGAGTTTTTGTTTGCGACTCCTTCCTATAACAAACACATTAAGCTCTTGTTCAAGCTGAACTGCCGAGGCCAGCCACAAATCATCTAATGGTCTGTGGTAGATCAAGGTAATCAGAGTTTCTCCACTCTTGCTGGTGAGAAACTCAACACTAAAAAGCCGTTTGCTCAGTATCGGATCGGCATTAATACTAGCCAGTAGAGGAGCCATATTACCCTGAATTAAAGGGCCACCGATAGGGAATTCAGTAATTATATAAGGTCTCTTTTCACCAGGTTTGTTCATCGCGTAGTGGGCTATACCCCCTTCATGCCAGATTCGAAATTCAGCTCGCATACGAAACGCAGTGGGAAATGACCTATGAACTTCAATGTCATAGTCCCCAAATTGCTTAAGGCTATTTGTAAATAGTTGTAATTTATTATTTAGTTGAACCTCATAGTCTTCGTCGCTATGTGTTAATTCATTGGCCGGCTTAGAAGTCATAGTTGGTTGTATATCTCGTCAGTTTTAGCGGCCATTGTACAAATATTTATGTGCAAGCCAGTAATAGCGTGACTCCACCAAATTAACGTTAAACACACCCATTTAATAATAAGAGTAGGATGATGATCACACATATCTGATAAATGATTGATCTTATTAGCTAGCAGCATTGCCTGATTATAGTCATTCACTAAGAATACCCTTGATAGCTGTTCGATTCCTTCAGATTTTATGATGCACCAGTTGGGAATTAAACTAAGCATAGCCTCCCGCTTTAGAAAAGTGAGAATAGATGCTTCCTGGGGCGTTGCAGTGACCGGCATACTCGATAATCTCATCATCAGTTTGTCCACCTTACAGACAATTCTTTGGGGCTGGCAAACCTGCATATACAGCCACCTGCTTGGCCGGGCTGCCGGGGAACAGTTGGTTTAGGTAAACACTTCGACCTTTTTCGATGCCCAAACGATTGGTTATGGTTTTACACAAAGGCCGCATTGACGGTGAAAAACCATAATCATGGAAGAACTCACGAGCAACTAAAAGGATTTCAATATGCTTCCCATCGAGTCTTACGGAGTTTTGCTTAGCGAGCTCATGGGCATCATTTATTGACCAAGGGCGAAGGGAATCAAGATATTTACTGGTCGTTGACATGAACGTTGGAACTCATTAAAAAAGCCCTGTTTTTGGGCAGGGCTTTTGCTGAAACATACTATGGCGTATCAATCTTCGCCCATGATTCCGAATAACTGCAGCAAGCTCAAAAACAAGTTATAAATCATCACAAAAAGGGTAACGGTCGCAGATATATAGTTTCTCTCACCGCCATGAATAATTTCACTGGTCTGCCACATGATAATACCCGCACTTACAAACGCAAAAACCGCGCTGATGGTCAGCGACAAAACTGGAATCTGCAAGAAAATATTAGCTATCATGGCGACAAACGCCACGATTATACCAATACTGAGGAATCCTCCCATAAAACTCAGATTTTTTCGGGTAGTTAATACAAATGCCGAGGACGCAAAAAAAACTAGAGCTGTTGAACTAAGCGCCAGCATAATGGGTTCTGCTCCCTTCACCGCCAGATACATATTTAGAATCGGGCCCATGGTAAATCCAAGCCATCCAGTTAGAGCGAAAACCCAAAGGATCCCCGAGGCTTTGTTTTTATTTTTTTCTACCATCCATAGGCATATAAAGTAAGGAATCAAGGTCATTAGGCCGAAATGAGGTGCGCCGATGGCCATCGATAGACCTGCCATAAGAGCACTAAAAGCGAGCGTCGTTCCAAGCAGCATATATGTGCTACGAAGTACTTTACTTATCTCAGGACTCAACGCTGTAGCTTGAATGCCGCTTGACGTACTGCTTGGTTGATATTTCTTTTGTTCCATTTTTTTGACTCCACGTTAAATCAATATAAGTGACTATAATACTGTTACGATGCCTAAATTCCAACTAGATCTATTATGTTGGGTCGTTTTTCTGATTTTAAAGTATTGGCCATGAATCTTGCTTAAAACCATCTTCAGTGAGAGTTAAACACCAGCCCATATCGTACCAGTCTCCGAGGACAATTCGCTCTAAGATATCGGATTTATGTATATAGGGTCGATGAGTATGTCCATGGATAAGTCGCGTGATTTCATATTTTTGCGTTATCCTGGCAACGGCCTGTTGATTAACATCCATAATAGACTCAGTTTTTTGACTATTGGCATCAGCGCTCTGTTGTCGCCATTTCGATGCTAAATTTTGACGATACGACAAAGGCAGATTATTTAAGATCCACTTGTAAACTGGATGCCGTGATTTACGTCGAAAGCGCTGATAGTCAAGATCATCAGTACACAAAGAGTCACCGTGCATTAGCAAGGCACTGAAGCCATAGCCATCAAATAAGTATTCATCAGGAAGCAAGGTACTCCCCGTTTCTTGCATAAATCTTTGTCCTAGTAAAAAATCTCGGTTGCCGTGCTGGATAAATATATTTACACCACGATCTGATAGGCTTCTTAACCCTTGCTTCACCTCTGAGAAGATCTTGGAGGTGTCATCATCACCTATCCAGGCTTCGAATAGGTCGCCTAGAATATACAGTGCTTTAGCCGCTATAGCCCGTTGATCTAAGAAATTTAAAAACGCCCGGACTATGTCCGGGCGTTCGTTAGAAAGATGCAAGTCTGACACAAATAAAATAGACACTATGAGATAGCACTATTTTTCAGCGTAAGCATCACTAATATCGGTAGCGGTAATTTCTATACAATCTTGAGGCACATCTTGGTGCCCAGAACGTGTACCTGTACTGACAGCTTTTATTTTGTTTATTACATCCATTCCATCAATAACCTTAGCGAAGACCGCGTACCCCCAACCTTGCGTATTTTTACCAGAATGGTTTAGAAAACTGTTATCGGCCACATTTACAAAAAACTGCGATGAGGCTGAGTGTGGGTCGCCTGTTCGAGCCATTGCTAGAGTACCGATTTCATTTTTTAGACCATTATCTGCTTCATTTTCAATGGTAGCTCGGCCAGTCTTCTGATTCATATCAGAATCCATGCCTCCACCTTGCACCATAAATCCATCTATTACTCGATGAAAAATGGTTCCGTTGTAAAAACCATCACGGGCATACTGTAAAAAATTATTTGCTGTATTAGGAGCCTTTTCAAAATCAAGCTCTACGCTGAAGTCGCCCATATTTGTGCGAAATGTTATCATTGGATTCCCTTGGGTACGTTTGTTTAGTGATTTTCTCTATTTTAATCGGTTAAGACATTTATTGAAACAAATCTTTGTTATAAATACGGCTTTCTTTGGGCTCTTTATAAAAAAAACACCAGACCAAGAGCTTTTTGTTTATTGGTAACACCACAGCCGTTATACTCTCGGGTTTTAGTTTAGGCCCAAGATATCGATGACCACAAATTTAGATAAACCACCCCATTTTATACAGCAAATTATCAATGCTGATCTAGCCGCCAATCGGGTAGATAAGATTATTACCCGCTTTCCTCCTGAACCAAATGGTTTCCTACACATAGGGCACGCTAAGTCTATCTGTCTTAATTTTGGGCTTGCAGAACAGTACGGCGGTATATGTAATCTTAGATTTGATGATACTAATCCCGAGAAGGAAGATCAGGCATTTGTCGATGCGATCACTGCCGACGTAAAGTGGTTAGGTTTCGAATGGGAGGGTGATGCCTGTTATGCGTCAAGCTATTTTACTCAGCTATATGAATGGGCGATGTATCTGGTAACAAAAAACAAAGCCTATGTCTGTGAACTAAATGCCGAACAAATGCGGGCCTATCGTGGAACGCTTACAGAGGTTGGAACGGATAGTCCGTTCAGAGATAGAGCGGCTTCTGAGAGTCTAATGCTTTTAGATAAAATGAAGATTGGTGAAATAGACGAAGGTGCTATGACGCTGCGGGCTAAGATAGATATGAGCTCTGCAAACATTAATCTTCGAGACCCTGTTTTGTATAGGATCAAAAAGATATCTCACCAACGCACTGGTGATACCTGGAATATATACCCATCTTACGACTTTGCTCATGGACAAGAAGATGCAATCGAAGGGGTTACACATTCCATTTGTACGTTAGAATTTGCAGCTAATCGGCCATTGTATGACTGGTTTGTCGCGCATTTACCCGTTCCATCGGAGCCGAAGCAATACGAGTTCGGGCGTCTGAATCTTAATTATACGGTTACTAGCAAGCGAAAATTAAAGCTACTAGTCGATGAAAAGCATGTTGCTGGTTGGGACGACCCTCGCATGCCAACTATTTCTGGATTACGTCGCAGAGGAGTTAGTGCTCAAGCAATTCGAAATTTCTGCGATAGTTTGGCGGTTGCGAAAACAGATGGTACCGTTGATGTCGCTCAATTCGAGCATTTCATTCGAGATGACCTGAATGTAAATGCCAAACGTGCGATGTGTGTAATAAAGCCAGTGTTAGTCCGTTTAACTAACACTTCAGATATTACCCTGAGCACTATTACGGCACCAAATCATCCGAATAATGAGCTTATGGGGCATAGAAACATCCCCTTTAGCGAGCAAATTTTTATCGATAGAGCAGATTTTACTGAGGACACAAGCCTCTCACGCAAAAAATTTAAACGACTGGTGATAGGGGATTATGTGCGGCTCAGAGGAGGCTATATCATCCGTGCTGATGAGGTGATTAAAGATAACGCTGGTGCAATTACCGAGATCCTTGCATCTGTGGTGCCCAATACAGTTGGTAAGGATGCTCCTGAGGGTATACGTCCTCGTGGCGTTATTCACTGGGTGGACGCAAAAACTGCCAAAAATTGCCGCGTAAACCTATACGATCGCTTGTTTTCTGTGGCCGATCCTGATGCAGGTGAGGGTCATTTTCTTGAGTACTTAAATCCTCAATCACTGATTAAAGTTACTGGCTGTAAAGTGGAAAGCGACCTTGCGCTTGCAGTGCCAGGGGACTATTATCAGTTTGAAAGAGAAGGTTATTTTACTCGAGATATCTGCAGTGATGACGAATTAGTTTTCAATTGCACTATTGGTTTACGTGACAGTTGGAAGGCCTAATATGACTCAAAAAAACGAAAAAACACTCACGCTTTATAATACTATGGCTCGCAAGAAGCAGATTTTTGTACCGATAGACAGTAAGCGCATCACAATG
>JAQWYJ010000045.1 GCA_029254005.1 Porticoccaceae bacterium
ACTTACGTTATTTACTCTGCGGCATGTTATTATCATCGCTCCTAAGGGGCGGTCATTTGTTGTTGACCTGAGAAGCACCCTTTGAACCTGATCCGGATTATACCGGCGTAGGAATAGGATATTGTCCCCTTTACTTCGTCTTTTCATTCCGGGTTTCCTTAACAACTGTTATCGAGGCTCTACATATGTCGTTATTTTTCAGTGCTGATGTTCATAACCGCAGTTTTATTGTTGGTGTTTCTAAGCAGCACTTAGTTTTTTGGTTATTTATCTCCTTATTTATCACTTCATTGATAGTGTCGGCAGAAACAGTGCCGGAGACAATAGAGGAAGTAATAGTGACTGCAGATTTTCGCAAGACAACTTTGCTAAGCACCGCTGCGAGTATTTCTGTAATTGATTCTGAAACCATTATTCGACGACAAGCTAAACATCTTGAACAGGTATTGAATGTCGCGCCTAACGTAAATTTTGCCAGTGGTGCTTCAAGAGGTCGTTTTATCCAGATTCGTGGTATTGGTGAGCGCAGTCAGTTCATAGAACCTCTGAATCCTTCCGTGGGCATCTTAATTGACGGCATTGACTTCAGTGGTATCGCAGGTGGCGCAACCACTATGGATGTGAATCAAATTGAAATATTGCGTGGTCCCCAGGGAACAATTTTAGGTGCTAATGCGTTGGCAGGTCTCATCAGTATTAGCGCCAATCAACCCAATGAGACATTACAGGGTAACCTGTCTTTAGGTGCTGGCAGTTACAATACCCATACATTAGCTGCTGCTATGGGTGGTCCGTTGACTAGGTCAATTAATTATCGTGTTGCGGCACAAGCTCATAAAAGTGATGGATATATTTCTAATCAATTTTTGAATAGGGAAGATACAGACAATATTGATGAGCTAAGTCTGCGAGGTATTTTTCAAGGTACTCTAGGCGGATCTTTGGCGCTAAATTTAACCGTATTTCATGTCAATGCAGTTAATGGATATGATGCATTTTCATTGGACAATAATCGTCAGACCTTGTCTGACAAGCCCGGCCGTGATTATCAACGGTCCAACGCTTTTTCATTAAAAAGTGAGTGGCAAGCAAATGATTTGTTTGAGGTTATCGGTCTAATAAGTTATGCCGATAGTGACACAGAATACGGCTATGATGAAGATTGGGCGAATCCTGCAATATGTGCCGGTAAAGCATGCGATGGTTGGGAGTATAATTCTGAAGATAGCTATAGTCGTGATCGTCAAAATAGCACTTTTGATCTACGTTTTGTGTCCAAGCAGCCAGTCTCTTTGATAGGTAGAACCACCGACTGGGTGCTTGGAGTTTATGCCCATGAGCAAGACGAGGATCTATTACGACAATATACTTATAATTCACAGGACTTCACCAGTGTTTTCGATACTAGCAACAAGGCTATTTATGGTCAGTTAGATACAGTGCTATCAGCTAATTGGGTCTTAGCGTCAGGGATCAGGTTTGAGAATCGCCGAGCGCAATATCAAGACAGTGATTTTGTTGACCATACTGTGGACGAAAACTTATGGGGAGGTAAAGTTGCGCTTCAATACAGTTTAGGTTTGAACAGTATGGTCTATGGTTTAGTGTCTCGAGGCTACAAAGCAGGAGGTGTAAATAGTGATTCATCTTTATCAGCTGAAGATCGCGCTTTTGATACCGAATTTATGTGGAATATTGAGACAGGTACCAAGGGCATGTGGTTGGATAAGCGTATTCAGGCACAAATTTCCGCTTTTTACCAACAGCGTAAAGATATTCAAATTAAACAGTCACTAGTCCAGTCCAGAGATGATAGCAATGCGAGCGATTTTACTGATTATTTTGGCAATTCAGCCAGGGGTCATAACTACGGAGTAGAAATGACCTTAAATTGGGTGGCAACTGATGCTGTGACCCTAGTGAGCTCTGTGGGCTGGTTACAAACTGAATATGATACCCCGGCCTCAGAGGCACTGGATCGTCGTCGACAAGCACATGCACCCTCCTATCAGTTTGCCTTGGGCTTTAGCATGCAAATTACTCAACAGTTGGCACTTAGCATGGAAGTCGAAGGTAAGGATAGTTTCTATTTATCTTCCAGTCATAATGAAAAAACACAGCCCTATGAGTTGTTAAATCTCAACCTTGATTACTCTGTTGATAACTGGCATGTGTCAGTATGGGGTCGAAATCTAACCGATGAAGATGTGATTGTCCGTGGCTTTGGTGGTTTTGGTAATGACCCTAGAAAATATTATGTTGTTGAACCCTATTATCAATTTGGCGAGCCAAGAATGTTTGGTATTAATACCCAATACACTTTTTGACGGCCAAACTTGTCTACGTATAACAATTAGGACAGCTAAAATGCAGGTGACAATTGATATTAGTATGTATCCTAATCGTGAGGAGTTTATTCCTCCGATTGATGGTTTTATAGAAAAAATAAATTGCTTTTGTAATCTCAAAATCACAACTTTCCCAACTAGTACGGTAGTACAGGGTGAATATGAGTATGCTATGAGTGCCGTTCAGAAGACCATTGCAGCATGCTACCGCGAGTACCACATGGCAGTGTATGTGGCTAAGATAATCCCCGGATATGAGGCACTTTAGATGAATGTCGACTGGGTTACACTGGAAACATTGGCTGTGGTCCTCGGTATTGCATATTTAATGTTGGCAATGCGTGAAAACAGCCTTTGTTGGTATTGCGCTTTTTTTAGTACTGCATTCTATGTGTGGATATTTAGAGATGTCAGCCTGTATATGGAATCAGCCCTAAACCTTTATTACATGGGAATGGCCATTTATGGCTGGTTTCAATGGCAGAAAGGTGGTGTCGATAGTAACGGAGTCAAGATTGTACGCTGGCGTATCCAGGATCATGGGTTGGCTATCGTTGGGATTATTTGTGCGAGTTTAATCTCGGGGTTACTATTATCTGAAAATACTGATGCTCAGCGACCTTTTTTAGATTCCTTCACCACGTGGGCTAGTGTGCTTACTACGTTAATGGTTGCCCGTAAGGTTTTAGAAAACTGGTTGTACTGGATGGTGATCAATGCGTTGTCTATTTTTCTTTATATCGATCGTGGACTAGATCAAACAGCCGCCATGTTTTCACTTTATCTTATATTAGCGGTTGTTGGATACTATCAGTGGAAGAAAGCCTATGTTACCCAGAACGCAACATCTGTTACATAATGCCATTGCTAACTGGCAGGACTGGCACTCTGGATCTGAAGAGATTAGTGGTGCTCCAAAACTGATTCGTCGATTAACTGGAGGCCTAACCAATGAATCATTTTTGGTAGGTAATCAGCATTTTCAAGCTGTGGTAAGAGTCAATGGGCATAATAGCTTATCGCTGGGTATTGATCGTCAACGCGAGAAGATCTTGCTTGAAGCCTTGAGTTCTCTTTCGTGCATCCCTACGCTTTATTACAGCGATTCAAACACTCTGGTTACTGAATATGTTGACGGTCGGCACCCGTTGAGACAAGATTTTGCCGATGGCATGATACAGAACCAATTCCGCAATGCGTTAGCGGCTATTCAGGAGATTGAGGTAGGTCAGCTAGAGACCAGATGTTATGTTGATTATATTCGACTATACAGCGATCAATTATCTAATTTCATCGATCTTTCGATTATAGAAGCCGCTGCACAAGAAATTGATAATGCGGATTGGACACCAGTGATTGCGCATCATGATTTGATTTCCGAAAATATTATTCTAAATCCTAGTGGGGTCTCTTTCCTTGATTGGGAGTACAGTCACCTTGGGCATCCATTAATTGATTATCTGGCCTTATTTGGTGCTGAAGCCTGTGCAAGAAAAACTGATAAAAAACTTTTAAATGCCCTGATTACCTTAAAATTTGGTATTGTAAAACTCTGGCACGCAGTGCAGGATACGCCTATTAAAACCTAACACGTTAAGGGGTCGATTAATGAGTAAGGCACTCAATGAATTAAATGCACAAGAGCAGTATGTAATTCAACAAAAGGGCACTGAGCGACCTTTTACGGGCGAATATGATGACCACTTTGAAGGTGGTTTATATGTCTGTAAACAATGTGATAGTCCTCTCTATCGCTCTGAACATAAATTCCAATCGCATTGCGGTTGGCCTAGTTTTGATGATGAAATTGAGGGAGCAGTAACAAGAGAACCCGATGCGGATGGTCGGCGCACCGAAATACTCTGTGCTAATTGTGGTGGTCATCTAGGTCATGTTTTTGCTGGCGAGGGTTATACCGAAAAAAATATACGACATTGTGTCAACAGTGTTTCTATGACGTTTGTTGCTCTAGATTAGTCTGGCACTTTGGATAATATGGTTGGTCAATCTCTGAAATTTTTAAACTGAAAAGGCTGGCCAAGGTCTGACTCGCGCACTAGCGCCATCACTAACTGCAGATCATCGCGTTTTTTGCCTGTCACTCTCACCTCATCCCCTTGAACCTGAGCCTGTACCTTTAATTTTTTATCTTTAATTAGCTTAATTATCTTTTTAGACACATCCGCTGCAATACCTTGCTTAAAAGATACATCTAAAGAAAAGATTTTGCCGCGATGCACTGCTTGATCATTGTATTCCATTACGGTAGGGTCGATCTTGCGCTTTACCAGTTGAGCGGCAAAAATATCCAAAAGTTGCTGGCACTGAAAGTCAGCCTCTGACTTGAGTGTTACTACATCATTGGCAAAGGTAATACTGGCATCTACTCCTCGAAAGTCAAATCTGGTGGTCAGATCCCTAGCCGAATTGTTAGTTGCATTAAGAATTTCAGCACTTTCTACTTCTGATACTATATCTAAGCTGGGCATTTGGTAGCCATATATAAATTAGTTGGAGTATTATTTTAACTTAATAACGAAAGGTCAATATAATTTATATGAATTTTTACTGTTTGTGCGGACAATCACAACCTTTTAACGCCTGTTGTAAGCCTTTTTTACAAGGCGATATGCTGCCTCAGACACCTGAGCAATTGATGCGCTCTAGGTATGTAGCCTATGCTTTGGGTGGCCATGGTAACTACTTACTAAAAACGTGGTTTCCACCGATGGCAAAGATGCTCTCTGAGGCACAACTGTCGAAAAAAACTCAGGATTGGCAAGGGCTAGAAGTTATAGAATCTGGAACAAATGGATCCGAAGGATGGGTAGAGTTCAAGGCAACTTTTAACGAAGCCGGACAGATTCAAATAATGCATGAGCGGTCTGTCTTTACTTTTGTCGCTGGTAAATGGTTTTATATTGGTGGTGATATTAAGTAACTTAGTTGGCAACAAAATCATAGACGAGGATGTGAATAGTATGGACTTAACCTTGGTTGACCCAGGTCTTAAGGATGCCTTAGGGCTAATGCCTGAATTTGATATTTGGGCTGATCTTGATAAGACCCGAGCGATGGCGCGTCAACGCAGTATTGATGTGAGTTCACTGCAACCTTCTGTAGATAGTGTAAGCAGCATGGATTATATCGTTAATCATGATGATGTGAATGTTCCTGTTAGAGTTTATCGGCCCAAAGTATCTCAGGCACCACTTCCTGCGCTAGTGTGGATACATGGCGGCGGCTATTGTTTTGGTAGCCTTGAGGCTGAGGACTATAATGCTAAAAGAATGACCGAAGCAGTTGGTTGTGTGGTTATTTCAGTAGATTATCGACTTGCCCCAGAATACCCCTTTCCCGCTCCTCTAAACGACTGTTATGGAGCTCTTTTATGGGCCGCAGACAGAGCCTTGGAACTAGGAATTGATTCTTCACGTATTGCCGTCGGAGGTATTAGCGCCGGTGGAGGTTTGGCGGCTGGACTTGCGCTACTTGCCAGAGATAAAGGTGAGGTTAATGTGATCTTTCAAGCATTATTATGTCCTATGATTGATAATCACTCGAACACTGCATCAAGTTTTGATATCACCGATAAGCGTATTTGGAATCGTCACTCAAATCTTCAAGGATGGATGCATTACCTAGGTCGGCAGACTACTGCTGATGTGGAATTTTTCAGTGCATCCAAATATGCAGCACCAAGCCACGCAGGAGACTTACACAGGCTACCCCCTGCCTATATAGGAATTGGTTCAGTGGATTTGTTTGTTGATGAAAATAGAGCCTACGCCGACCGATTACAACAATGCAATGTTTCAGTTCAGTTAGAGATTTTTGCTGGTGGTTTTCATGGATTTGAATTTTTTGTTCCAGGGGCTGCTATTTCTCGACTCGCCAGACACACCCATTACAACGCATTTAGGAAGGGGCTATTTTGAATTTTCATCAGCGATCTGTTTAGGAGCGACCATTCGTCCAAAGAGAATGCCAATTTCAAATAGTAACCACATAGGAATAGCCAGTAGTGTCTGAGAGATAATATCTGGAGGTGTAAGTAGCATCCCCAAAATAAAACAGAGCACAAAAACATAGGGCCGTTTTTTTGCCAAATTATCCGGTTCTACCGCACCCATCCAAGAAAGAATAACCACCGCAATAGGTATTTCGAAACTTAGTCCAAAGGCAAAAAATAGCTTTAAAACAAAATCTAAGTAACTTCTGATGTCTGGCATAACACTAATGCCGTCGGGGACAATACTGGTAAAAAACATAAACACCAGAGGAAAAACGACATAGTATGCAAACGCCATTCCGCCATAAAACAGTACTACACTGGAAAAAAAGAGTGGTAAAACAATTTTCTTTTCGCGCTTGTACAGGCCTGGTGCTAAGAAGGCCCATGTTTGATAAAGTATAAAGGGCATTGCAGCAAAGATAGACAGAACCAAGGTAAGTTTGAATGGCGTTAAAAACGGCGATGCTACTTCTGTAGCGATCATGGTTAAGTTTCCAGGCAAGTATGCTCTTATGGGTTCCGAAATATACAGATAGAGGTCATTGCTAAAGGAAAAAAGCCCAGCAAAAATAACTAATACAGCGACAACAGAGCGCAGGACTCTGTTCCTAAACTCGATCAGGTGTGCCATAAAAGGCTGACTGTCCAGGGGTTGCTGATCAATCATTTTTTCGCTCATCGGACAAGATTGAATTTGGCTCTATATCTTCTATGTCCTGTCTTGCTTTGTCTAAATCGCGCATCAGTTTTTCGTTATAAAGCTGACGCCTGATCTCATCTATTCCGATTTCGTCTTCAATTTCTGTTCGGGCGCTGGACAAAAACTGGCGCAAACGACCCAGCCAAAGACTAATGGTGCGCACAGTTTCAGGAAGTCGCTCTGGTCCCATCACAATAAGCGTGAGGACCGCGACAATCAAAAGTTCAGAAAAGCCAATGTCAAACATAGAGGGTTGTCAGCCGATGAATCACAGTTGAATCAGTCTTTGATGCTATCTGATGTTTTATGTTGCTCTGTAGGGGGCGATTCTTGATCTTTATCATCTGAATCCAGAGGTGCTGTGGACACAGAATCTTTAAAGCCCTTTACTGCTCCACCAAGATCTGAGCCTATGCCACGTAACTTTTTTGTGCCAAAGATCAATGCAACTATGACCAATATAATAAGCAATTCTTGCCATCCAAAACCCATTACTCTTCTCCTTTAGGCTACTTGTTCTGTCGACTGGCTTTTTCTTTGATGCCAGATAAATTAAAACGTCGCTCTAACTCATTAAGCACGCTGTTGGCATTTTCGCCAAGGTGGGACAGCATAACTAGAGAGTGAAACCAAAGATCTGCTGTTTCATAAATAAGCTTAGTATTGTCACCACTATGTTGCGCATCTTTTGCCGCTAACAGGGTTTCAATGGACTCTTCACCAACCTTTTCAAGTATTTTATTTAAACCTTGATCGTGAAGATTCGCCACATAGGAATCATTGGGAGATGCATTCTTACGTGCATCTAAAATTTTATCCAACGCTTCTAGGGTAGAGTCACTCATCAGTAAATATCCTTTGGGTCTTTCAGCACCTTATCAACTATTTGCCACTGACCCTCTTTAAAAACCCGATAAAAACACGACTGTCGTCCCGTATGACAGGCGATTTTTCCGACTTGCTCAACCTTCATTAAAATAACATCGTTGTCGCAATCTAATCGCAGTTCTGATAGCAGCTGGACGTGACCGGAAGACTCCCCTTTACGCCACAGTGCCTGTCTGGAACGCGACCAATAAACTGCTCGATTCTCATTTATCGTGAGCGTAAGCGCCTCTGCATTCATCCAGGCAACCATTAAGACTACCCCTGACTCGACATCCTGAGCTATGGCGGGAATTAACCCATCTTGGTCCCAGCGAATATTATCCAAATAATTCATTTCTTAAATCCAGTATATCTCTCTGTCAGTCCAGTGGCGACAACTTGCTAGAGATTTCTAATGTTTATGCAGTTGAGTTAAAACAATTCCTGCACTTACTAGTATTAGTCCTACAGTTAAGGGAGACCCTATACCCTGTAACGGCATACTCTCGGTTAGGCTTAATACAACTCCACCCCCTATTACACAATAGCCTAGGGTGTTAACAAACATGCCGCGTTTAGTGTTTAGATTTGAGACTGTCTCAATGTGATCTTGGCTGTCCGTATTATCTTGTTGCGCAGCCTTTAATGCTTGAAAGATCATCGGAGGGATCTGCGGAAAATGCTCTAACCAATCTGGCGCATACCGCTTTAACTGAGTAAAAACACTTTTTGGTGAATAGCGATCTTGTAGCCACTTTTCTAAGTAGGGTTGAGCGGTTTCCCATAGATCAAGATCTGGATACAGCTGGCGACCTAATCCTTCGATATTAAGCAGTGTCTTTTGTAATAATACCAGAGAAGGTTGAACTTCCATATTAAATCGTCGCGCGGTGGCAAATAGATCAATTAACATATGCCCCAGAGAAATTTCACTTAGAGGACGCTGAAAAATAGGCTCGCAAACAGACCTTATTGCACCGGTAAACTCATTGATTGAGGTGTCTTTGGGAACCCATCCAGAGCGCACGTGAAGTTCTGCGACAGTTCTGTAGTCTCGTTGAAACATGGCTAGAAGATTACGGGCCATATAAAATTGATCTTCACTAGACAGCGAGCCCATAATGGCACAATCTACAGCAATGTAGCTTGGCGACTTGGGCTTAGAAATATCCACAAAAATATTGCCCGGATGCATATCAGCATGGAAAAAGTTGTGATCGAACACCTGAGTGAAAAAGATTTGAACACCGCGTTCGGCTAACAGTTTAAGGTCAACACCTTCACGCTCTAGCTTCTGAACGTCGGTGACGGGCACCCCGTAGATACGCTCCATGACCAATACGTCTTTATTTGAATAAGGCCAATGAATTTCAGGTATATGCAGTAAGGCTGACCCGGAAAAATTATGTCTCAACAATGATGCGTTAGCACCCTCAGACTGCAGATTTAATTCTTCAAGAATAACCGTTTCGTAGTCCTTAACAACTTCTACGGGGTGCAGACGCCGGCCATCTTCGTTATATTTGAGCACCAGTTTAGCTATTGTATAAAGCAGAGCAATGTCTTTTCTAATGGTGCTTTCAATACCAGGGCGCACAGCCTTAACAACCACATCACGACCATCGCTGAGGACGGCAGCATGAACCTGAGCAACTGATGCTGAGGCAAGAGGTTCTTTATCAAAACTACTGAACAGATCATCCACCGAGCCTGCTAATGCATGCTCAATATTGCTCTTAAATAGTGTTGAAGAAAAGGGTGGCACATTGTCCTGTAAAGCGGTGAGCTCGTCACTGATGTCATCAGGAACAAGGTCGGGTCGTGTTGATAATAGTTGTCCAAACTTAACAAAGATTGGGCCAAGTTCTTCCAAGGATTTTCTGAGGCGTTCGCCGCGGGTCCCTTTGGGTTTGCCAAAAAGTCCTACTGGTAGCAACAACAATTTGAGTCCAAACGACAATCTTGATTTATCCAACAACAGGTCTAGGCGGTATTTACCTACCACTTTAATGATTTTACTGATGCGTTTTAAACGACTCACTATGAAGAAGGCCTTTGTGGCTGTTGCTCAAATTTTTGTTTCAATCGCATAAATTTAGCTTCAAGTCGATCAACATCAGAGGCGAGTTGACGAATTATTTGTGTCGTAGATTCAAATTCATGCTTATTTGGCGTCAATCTAAATTCTTCTTGAGCTGCTTCAACAGCGCCAGTGGAAAGACGCTGCAATGCGCTGACACTAAATTCAGCAGATTGACGAATGCTCTGTGCCAGTATACGTGCGGGGATATCACCCACTACTCCAGCGAGGGCAGCTTCCCAGTCAACATCGATCTGCCCCATGATAGTATTTAGTTTATTTAACGTATCAAGATCACCGCCGACCTTAATACCAGCGCCAGACAACGATCCAGTATCTTTGCTATTGAGAGCCACTGCACCCATGGCAACCAGAGTTCCTTTAATCTGGACATTAGTATCGCCATCCCATTGCTTGTGCATTTTAATGCCGGTTGATGTAATTTCTACGGCTATTTCAATGGGCGGCAAACTGCTCTGAATCAACATGACGTTACCTTCAAGGGATGCCAGCTCGCGTGCTGAGGCAGCATCGTGGCTAAGAGCCTTATTAATCAGAACTTCAGTAGCATCAAATGCAGTGGTTTTAAATAAAGACAACATGGCTACGGTTTGACCCCACGATGCAAGGCTACCACTCCCCCTGTCATATTATGAAAGTCGGTGTTGACAAACCCAGCGGTATTGAGCATTTCTAAAAGGGTACTTTGATCAGGGTGCATACGAATAGATTCTGCTAAATACTGATAACTTTCAGAATCGTTTGCAAATATTTTACCCAAGCGCGGCAGTACACTAAAGGAGTAGCTATCATACAATTTGGACAATAGTGGGTTGCCAGGTTTTGAAAACTCAAGTATCAGCAGCCGTCCCCCGGGTTTAAGTACCCTCAGCATTGAACGCAAGGCCATGTCTTTGTCGGTAACGTTTCTTAGGCCAAAAGCAATGGTAATTACGTCAAAGGTATTATCAGGAAAAGGTAAATGTTGCGCATCAGCTTGAGAGAATTGCAGGTTACTGACCATGCCACGATCTGCCAGACGATCTCGACCTACTTTAAGCATCGAATCGTTAATGTCAGCCAAAACGACGGTACCTGTGGGGCCAACAATGCGAGAGAATTTAGCGGCCAAATCACCAGTGCCACCAGCAATATCCAATACCTTATGGCCAGCTCTAACCCCTGACATTTCGATAGTCATACGCTTCCAGAGGCGATGAACACCAGCAGACATAAGATCATTCATCAAATCATAATTACCGGCAACGGAATGGAAAACGTGGGCAACTTTATCTGCCTTTTCCTCAACGTTAACGGTTTTAAACCCAAAATGCGTTGTTTTATCAGACATTAGAAAACCGGTTCATCCATTAGTCAAATGCTATTGTAGCCTTAGTTCGTCGCTTTAGGTATGCCAGAGATCAGATATGAAGCATTTAATAGAAGGTAATGTTGCATAAATCAGTCGTCTTTTGCATTAGGTGTTGGTAGTTCACAAGTATTAGGTCAGCCTATTATTTTTACAACTTGCGTATCAGTATCTCTTGATTTGCCCGCTTGATGTAAACGAGACAAATAATCGATCCAATTATGGGTATAATTATCGGCCAGTTTGTACAAATAGTCCCAAGAATAAATACCAGTGCTATGGCTGTCGCTAAAGGTAATTTGAATGGCGTAATTACCAGCTTTTTCTACTGACCTGATTAGCACTTGGCGTTTTCCATATTGTAATATCTCTTGCCCTTTACCGTGGCCACGAACTTCAGCGCTAGGTGAAAATACCCTTAGATACTCTGCGGAAAACTGATGTTTACTGCCGTTGGGATACTCCAATGTAAGAGTATTCTTTACCGAATTTATACGAAGTTTCTGCGGTGTGAACATTGATTTGCCATGTCCTCAATAATTTACAGTATAAAGCGCGTTAAGTCCTCGTTGCTTACCAGTTCGCCAAGATTTTTTTCTACAAAAGCACTGTCAACAGTAACAGAGTCCCCTTTCGAACCAAGGTCAGATGCGTTAAATGAAATATCCTCTAACAGGCGTTCCAAAATGGTATGTAGTCGCCGAGCACCGATATTTTCAGTGCCTTCATTAACGTCAAAAGCAATTTCAGCAATCCGTCTGGTACCATCTTCGGTGAAGGTAATAGTCAGACCCTCGGTAGACATGAGCTCACATTGTTGTTTTGTCAGTGATGCAGAGGGTTCAGTGAGAATACGCTCTAAATCTCCAACAGTTAATGCATTGAGATTTACTCTAATAGGAAGTCGTCCCTGAAGCTCTGGTATCAGATCCGAGGGTTTTGCTAAATGAAAAGCACCGGATGCAATAAACAAAATATGATCGGTTTTGATCATGCCAAATTTGGTCGATACAGTACAGCCTTCAATCAATGGCAGTAGGTCTCGTTGCACGCCTTCCCGAGACACGTCGGCGCCACCGCTTTCACCGCGTCGACAGACTTTGTCAATTTCATCCAAGAAAACAATTCCATTTTGCTCTGCAGCTTCAACGGCAGTTGTTTTGATATCATCCTCATTGATTAGTTTAGCTGCTTCTTCTTCTTTGATGTGTTTCAGAGCTTCAGCGACTGTGACTTTGCGATTAGTAGTCTTGTCTTTGCCCATGTTACTAAACATATTTTGTAACTGAGACGTCATCTCTTCCATGCCAGGAGGCGCCATAATCTCCACGCCGGCAGGGGCCTGACTCATGGCAATTTCGATTTCTTTATCATTGAGGGATCCTTCGCGAAGCTTTTTACGAAACACCTGCCTGGTACTAGAACTTTTTTCTTCTAGACCATCATTAACTCTTGCCGGTGGGAGTAGAGCGTCTAGGACGCGTTCTTCAGCGGCATCCATGGCGCGTTGATCTACCTTGATAATTTCTGTTTCGCGGCACTGTTTTACCGACGTCTCAACTAAATCGCGAATAATTGATTCTACATCTTTGCCGACATAGCCCACTTCGGTAAATTTTGTGGCTTCAACTTTGACAAATGGCGCGTTAGCTAGTTTGGCTAGTCGGCGCGCAATTTCTGTTTTGCCTACGCCAGTTGGCCCGATCATGAGAATATTTTTTGGTGTTACTTCGTTACGCATCTCATCGCCCAATTGAGATCTACGCCAACGATTTCGCAATGCAATGGCCACTGCACGTTTGGCGTCATCTTGACCAATAATATGACGATTGAGTTCGTGAACAATTTCACGAGGAGTCATTTGAGACATAGTTATACCTTTGTGTCTAATTCTTCTATGGTTCTGTTGTGGTTGGTGTAGATACAAATATCGCCAGCGATTTTTAGGCCTTCTTCAACAATAGTGCGAGCATCTAATTCTGTATTGTCCAGCAGTGCTCTGGCGGCAGATTGAGCAAATGGGCCACCAGACCCTATGGCAATAAGATCATCTTCTGGCTGAATAACATCGCCATTGCCAGTGATGATTAACGACGCTTCACTATCTGCTACCGCTAGCAATGCCTCGAGTTTTCTCAATATACGGTCAGTACGCCAGTCTTTCGCTAGTTCCACTGCAGCCCTGGTAAGATTGCCATGGTGTTGGTCAAGCTTAGCTTCAAAACGCTCAAAAAGGGTAAATGCATCAGCTGTGCCACCAGCAAATCCTGCTATAACCTGTTCATTGTATAGTCTTCGCACTTTTCGTGCGTTGCCCTTCATAATGGTATTGCCCAGACTTACCTGTCCATCGCCGCCAATAACGACCTTGCCGTTACGTCTGACCGAAAGGATGGTTGTTCCACGATATTGTTCCAAAGCGACACTCCTATGATGATTGAAATTATAGATGGGGGCTATCCGTTAAATATCAATGTACCCATATGAAAAACTTATTATTTCTAAATACTCATATTGCTTTGGACTGCCCATTAGTAGGGGGAAAATACACAGATTCGTGCCATAGCTATGGTATCGTCAGTTGAATCAATATACCTACGGGACGCTAGATACTAGTTTTCTTTTGTCCAGTTACTGTCTTGCCATTATTCGCGATGACAGACTTCTCAACATAATTAGGCGAAAAAGACTGTGATGGTTTCATGTTCAACCCCGCCGTTTTTAGTGCCTTGGCAGTCCAATGGTTGCACGTATTAAAAATAGAATATGTACCATGTGCTGCGAAAAATATCTCACCAGTTGGTTTAACCCTAACCGCTGTAAACTGGTTGGCAGCATCAGTTTTGAAGTGCCCGCAGATAAATTCTAAAATGGCATTCCAATGGACAGCATCTAGAGAGATTTTATAGACCGCCGTATTTTTAGGTATATCCTCAGGGATGGTATTCATCCCCAGCATTCCTATAACCGCGGCTGTGGGCAAAAAAAGTGCTTTTGCTCCCATCCAATTTGTCTGTTGAGGGTTACCATAATATTGGTGGTCTCCCCAGCCTATTTGCAACCAAGTAGTATCTAAAAAATAGGGTTTTAGAGAGGGCACAAGATTCTGTATTTGCTGCGTCGGAAACACAAGATGGGTGTGTAAGCCATTGTTAGTAAAATAAAAGGACGACACTGTCATCGTACTCCGCACGATCGGTTCAATTAAGTGGATTCGATTTCTTGATCAATAAGTTGACGAACAGAATCAATGAATTCAAACCGTTGCTTGGTCAACTCTGATTCGGTGGCATTGGGCCAATTACCATTAAAGGCAATCACCAGCTGCTGTTTCGGATCAATAAAGATCATTTGTCCAAAAATGCCTCGCGCGGCAAAGCTGCCGTTCGCAAACGTCCACCATTGGTACCCATAACCATTTGAACCAGGAACAGCTATTTGGTCACGGGTGGCTGCTGCAAACCAACCCTCAGGTAGAATAGAAGTACCATTTATTTTGCCATCTTCTAGAACAAACAGACCATAACGAGCAAAATCACGCAAACTTGCCTGTATACAGCAACCCGACATCTCTACGCCATCTGGACTCAAAAGCCAGCTTGCCAGGCTTTCCATTCCAAATGGCTTCCAGACCTTTTCAGTCAGGTAGTGTGATAGCGTCTGTCCAGTTGCCTCACTGACTAAAACGCCAATAAGGTTAGTTTCGCCTGTGGAATATTGCCACTGTTCTCCAGCAGGGTACTCTCTAGGTAGCTGCCGCATATAACTAATTATACTTGGCAGACCATCATTGCTAGCATGAGTACTAAATCGAGCAACATCAGACTGCGGATCATCATAGTCTTCATTCCACTGCACACCTGATGTCATTGTCAGTAGCTGTTCAATGGTGACATTATCGTAGGCCGACCCTTTCATACCCTCAATATAATCTGAAACACTGTCATTTAAACTCTTAATATAGCCTTCTTTAATAGCAATACCGACCAAACTAGAGGTAAACGACTTGGCAACAGAAAAGCTAGTCCAACGCTTTTCTGGAGAATGCTCAAGGGCATAATTTTCATAGCGAACTTTACCCTTATGCAAAATAAGCGCACCAGCCAGATGCTGCTCGATGAAAAAATCATCCATGTCACTATCAAAGACTAACGGCTCGCCATTTGGTAACTCTCTAACCGCTGTGCTTGGTTCGATCAAGTGTGACTTCACCAGCCAAGGGACTTTATCCATCATTTTAAAAATAACTTCGCGCTGACCTTGCTCCCAAAACAACAGGTCGGTATTTTGTGGCGGGTCAGCAATAAGCGCACGCCAATCCGGGCCAATCACCGTCCATGCGATACCAGTGGTCATTATTAGTGTACAACTTGTTATACCGATCCATTTGAACGCTAATTTCATTTGAGTGGGTCCTTTCTTGGTTACCCGATAAAATTAATACCTTATCAGTTCGTTATCCCTTATCCATGCGTTTGTATCGATAAAGTACATAGTTTATTCTTCCAAGCATACTCAATTACAAATGGATGTAAATATTTTCATGCGGAAAAAAATACTGTTAGTATCAGGCGTAGTCGCTTTATTTTTGCTAAGTGGTTGTGAAACAACTACTACCTCTACAAACGCTAATCTCTCAGAGTTAGATGTGCATTCTGTAATACTGCCGGCGGGTGTTAAAAAGCTTGCTAGTGTGACTAAAACAGATGGTGAAATAGTTATCCCATTTAACAAATATGCCTTAGATAACGGTCTGACGATTGTGTTGCATTCAGATAAGTCTGATCCTTTGGTCCATGTAGATGTTACGTACCACGTTGGTTCTGGTCGAGAAGACCCAGGTAAGTCAGGCTTTGCACACTTTTTTGAACATATGATGTTTCAAGGCTCTGAAAATGTCGCAGATGAACAACACTTTGGTTTGATTACCGAATCTGGTGGCACGCTTAATGGCTCTACCAATCGCGATCGTACTAATTATTATGAAACGGTCCCGTCCAACCAATTGGAACGTATGTTGTGGTTAGAGGCTGACCGCATGGGCTTTTTTCTTGACGCGGTGACAGAAGAAAAATTCGAAAATCAGCGCGAAACCGTCAAAAATGAGCGGGGCCAAAATTATGATAACCGGCCCTATGGTTTGCTAAGAGAAAGAGTTGGTGAAGCCTTCTACCCAGAGGGTCATCCTTATTCTTGGTCCACAATAGGCTATATAGAAGACCTTAATCGTGCTGATTTAAATGATCTAAAAAAATTCTTCCTGCGCTGGTATGGTCCCAATAATGCGACCTTAACTATTGGAGGTGACATGGACGAATCGCAAGCACTGGCCTGGGTCAAAAAGTATTTTGGCGGTATTCCACGAGGACCGGAGGTTGCAAAACCTGAATACACTCAGGTCTCCTTAGACCAAGATCGTTATATTTCTATGGAAGATAATGTTGGCTTGCCTTTGATTTACATGGCATTTCCCACGGTGCACGCAAATCACTCTGATGAAGCGCCGCTTGATGTACTCATGTCAATTCTAGGTAGCGGTAAAACCTCGTTGTTATACAAAAATATGGTGAAAAATGGCAAAGCAGTTCAAGCAAGTGCAGGTCATTCATGTAGCGAATTAAGCTGTCAGTTTACACTGTTAGCGCTGCCTACGCCGGGCAATAACCTAACTGAACTAGAAGCCATTATTCGCGCCTCACTGAAAGAATTTGAAAGTCGAGGTGGCGCGACTGACGATGACATCAAACGTGTCAAGGCCAGTATTGTATCAGGAATGGTTTATGGGCTGGAAAGTGTAGCTGGAAAAGTCAGCCAACTTGCTGCCTATGAAACCTATCGCTCAAACCCTAATGGCATAAGCGATGATATTGCTCGATATGAGAATGTCACCAAAGATGATGTGATGCGTGTTTACAAAACCTATATCAAAAATAAATATTCTGTTGTTATGAGCATTGTGCAAAACGGGCAGGCAGATACTATTGCTCGCGCCGATACTTGGGAGCGTTATGAGCGTAGTATTCCAGCAGAAACCAACGAGGTTAGCTTAGTATTGCGCCCTGGTACGTCTGATTTTGATCGCAAAATTGTCCCCTCACCTGGACTCAATCCGAGCATTAAAGTACCCGACATATACCGCGTTAAAATGGATAATGGCATCAACGTATTGGGCGCGGTTAACGATGAAGTTCCTACCACGACTATTCAGCTTCGTATACCTGCTGGTCAAACGCGAGAGGGCATAGATAAGCTTGGATTAGCATCTTTAACCGCCGGTATGCTTGGTGAAAACAGTCTAACATCGTCGGCTGAAGAGCTATCAAATGAGCTGCAAAAACTAGGCTCAAGTGTTTACTTTAGTGCCGCGGATAAGTTTACAACACTTAGCATTAGAACATTATCGAAAAATATTGAGCCAACCCTAGCGATTGCTTTGGAACGGCTAACATCGCCCAAATTTGACTTAGCTGACTTTAATCGGCTGCAAAAACAGCAAATAGAAGGCTTAAAAAATGCTAAAAAAAATGCTAGTCCAATGGCTACAGAAATATTCAGCAAATTGGTGTTTGGTTTTAATAACAGTTTTGCTCACTCCAATAATGGCAACATTGCTAGCGTTGAGAAACTAACCCTTGAGGATGTAAAAACTTTTTACAAAGAAAATTATGGGCCTGCCAATGCTGAGGTGATTGTTGTTAGCGATATTGCGGGTAAAGAGATTACTAAACATTTACAAGGGCTCAATGACTGGCAGGGTCAATCAAGCCCATTACCGCCTATAAAAACGTTTCCAGCATTAGCCGTCAATACGTTGTATTTTATTGATAAACCAGGTGCTGCACAGTCAGAGATACGTATAGGTAAGCGATCTATGAATTATGATGCTACAGGAGAATACTTTAGAGCTGACTTAATGAACTACAACCTAGGTGGTGCTTTTAATAGTCGTATTAACCTCAATTTGAGAGAAGATAAGGGCTATACCTATGGTGCTCGTTCATTCTTCAGCGGTAACGACTTCAGAGGTATTTATAGAGCCCAAGCGGGTGTTCGTGCAGATACAACGGCAGATTCGATCAAACAATTTAGAGATGAAATTAGCGCGTTTCAAAAAACTGGCTTGACTGACAAAGAACTCGATTTCATGAAAAGTGCGATTGGCCAGCGTGATGCCAGAGCCTACGAAACGCCAAATCAAAAGCTAGGGTTTTTGTCAGAAATTATGACTTATGATCTTGATAAAACATTTGTCACTGAGCAAAACGCTATCCTAGCAAACATTGGTAAAGAAGAGCTAAATCTACTTGCGGCTAAACACCTTAGGCTGGATGAGATGATTACTGTAGTGGTAGGTGACAAAGCGCAGGTTTTAGAAAGCCTAAAACCAATGTTTGAGACTATTTTAGAGCTAAATGAAGAGGGCAAACCTCTGTAGTACTGGATCTGAAATTAAGGTTCTTAGCCAATGACTTTTAGCTAACGTTTCAAGCTTAAAAAAAAAGCCACTTTCGTAGAAAATGGTGGCTTTTTATGGCCTTTGAGTGGCGATAAGGTTTAACGCGAAATTATTCCTTATACTTTGGCAATCTTTGCTTTGGTGTTAGTCCTGGTTAGAAGAGCAGTCTGAAACGTAATAATAGCATTTATTTATAGAGACTCTCTTTGTTGTCAATATAGACTCTAGCAGAGGTGATGAACACAAGAGTGGTTTTATTAACGAGTCAATTTATATATTTACTCATAGTTAAACGGCGGCGCATTGTGTCCTTATCTCCAAGAGTAGATTTTAGAAATTTCGGGCTAGTTCTCTTAAGCAACCGACCGTCGTAGTGCGGGATAAAACAGTAATAATGAGATGGCGCGGGCAACCACATAAATAATCATTGCTCCCCAAAGTCCCTGAACTCCGTATTGGTCTGATAGGGCCCACCAGGCGCAGAAATATACTGCAATAGACAGCGCTGCGGCATTACGCATCTGTCGAGTGAACGATGCGCCTATAAATATGCCATCTAATTGAAATGCCGCAAAAGACACCAGAACATAGAGTGCTGCAAAAGGAAGCAATTGGTTTGCCGCGTTATTTACCGCGGCTATATCCGTTAAAAGCATCAGGATATTACCCCCAAAATAAAGGATAATCGATGCTAGAAATATTGCAGTTATCAACGCTAAGATAGTTGATCGCCGAACGGCTATATCAAAAATGTCTTTACGCTTTGCGCCTACTGCGTTGCCTATCAGCGCTTCAACCACAAACGCATAGCCGTCTAGGAAAAAAGCTGAAAATGAGATTATCTGCAAGAGAATATGGTTACTGGCAAGCACAGTATCGCCAAAGACAGCACTCTGGTTGACAAAAAAGGCAAAAGAGAAAACCAATATTAACGTTCGTACCATAATATCGGCATTTGCAGATGCAGTTTTTAATAAAGCCGATACATCTAAAATTTTAGCTACAGGCCAAAATGCATCCTCCAGTAATTTATATCCGTGCAACTCTCGATAGACCAGCCAGCCAGCCAGCAACACTGTCGTCCACTCTGCAATCACAGTTCCTAAGGCGATGCCGTTAGCACCCAAGTTAAGAATGCCAGCAAACCAGACATCTAATAAGATATTCAGTCCGTTCAAGAGCACCTGAACAATTAGCAACTTTTCACTTTTACCCAAGCCAATTAACAGCCCCATCAATACAAATATTGCTAGGGTAGCAGGCGCGCCCCAGATACGAATATTGAAGTACCCTTGAGCTGCAGCCTCAACCTGCACGCTGCCCTCTAATAATGTAAAAGCCGCAAATCGAATAGGCCATTGCATCAAAATCAGCAAAATGCCCAGACAAACAGCCATAAGTAGCGCTCTGCCAAGTACAGCTCTAACTTCTGGCTGATCCTCAGCCCCAGAGGCTTGAGCTACCAAACCAGTAGTCCCCATTCTTAGAAAACCAAAGCTCCAATAAACAAAAGAAAAAATCAGCGCACCAAAGGCAATTCCCCCCAGATCCTTGATGCTGCCAAAGTGTCCTATAACAGCAGTGTCAACCAGACCTAATATTGGCACTGAGGCATTGGCCAGAATGATCGGCCAGGCTTTTGCAATAAGGTAGGCATAGCCTATGGATTGAGAATTTTGCATTGAATTTAGCTGTTATGGCGTTAGGTTGGCTTACAGTCGGGCCTGATTAATCTAGCGGTTAAGAGTATAGCACTCCACTAGACCTTAAAACTGTTCGCCCTACAGGTATTGTTGGTGTGCTGGTCTATATTAATGCACAGCGCAGCTGAGCATTTCCGTCTTTTAATAATAGATTTAAACATCGCGGCCTAATGTATTTCTTATATTCAGCATCATTTTCCTAAACACAAGACACTAACTGTAGCCCTCAACTGTGTTCATATAAAATCAATATCCATTGAAAGCGGACTATTTGTTATTGATCTTTTACAGGCTACCATGAGGTGTGAACTTAATCTATCGGAATCAGTCTGATATGTTGTTCGGTATTAAAGGATATTTCTCATCTTTTATACTTTGCTGTTAAAAATTGATAAGCCCTCTTAATTTATGAACACTCTAAATAGTTATACCATTCCGGGGGTATTGCTATGCACCACAGGAATTATTTATCGTGCGCACTTAACCTCATGTTAGTAACTGTTTGGTAATGTTTTAGCGTAACATTACGAACTTGTCTTCAAAGATGTTGGAAAATTTTATGAAATTAAAACTAAGAGACGCTAGTTTATTGACTTCGCAGGCTTTTATTAATGGCGCCTGGGTTAATGCCGATAACGGTGAGACCCTTCAGGTAACTAATCCGGCTACCGGAGATACTATTGCCGCGGTCGCTAAATGCGGCACAGCAGAGACCCGGCGTATGATTGAAGCAGCCGCTGTAGCGCAAAAGTCTTGGGCATTGACTCCAGCAAAAGAGCGTGCAGCGCTACTGCGCCGCTGGTATATGTTAATTATGGAAAACCAAGAAGATCTGGCTCAAATTCTCACTGCAGAGCAGGGTAAGCCACTTGCTGAGGCTCGCGGTGAAATCGCCTATGGGGCAAATTATATCGAATGGTTTGGCGAAGAATCAAAGCGTGTTTATGGCGATATTATTCCACAACCGTCAAATGACAAACGTATTATGGTTCTCAAACAACCGGTTGGCGTGGTGGCCTGTATCACTCCATGGAATTTCCCTAATGCCATGTTAACGCGAAAAATAGCGCCTGCCATTGCTGCTGGTTGCGCGGTTGTTTGCAAGCCAGCCAATGCCACGCCACTGTCTGCATTAGCCTTGATGCTGTTAGCTGAACGTGCTGGCTTTCCGCCAGGGTTGGTGAACATTGTCACTGGTCGTACTGCCGAAATCGGCGCTGAAATAACTAGCCATCCGCTGGTCCGAAAAGTCACCTTTACTGGATCAACACCGGTAGGTAAGCAGCTCATGGCTGAGTGTGCAGCTACGGTAAAACGCACTTCTATGGAGCTGGGTGGCAACGCGCCTTTTATTGTATTTGACGATGCCAACATAGATAGAGCGGTTCAGGGTGCTATTATCTCTAAGTATCGCAATGCCGGGCAAACGTGTGTTTGCTCCAATAGAATTTTAGTACATGAGACAGTGGCTGATGAATTTATACGCAAATTTACAGCAGCAGTAAAAGCTCTGGTGGTAGGCAACGGCGCCCAAGATAATGTTGTAGTTGGGCCATTAATCGATGAAAAAGCAGCGCTCAGTGTTTGTGACTTTATTCAGGACGCATTGTCTAAAGGGGCTACGGCGATTACTGGGGGTGGAAGAAGCAAACTGGGCAGTTGTTTTATTGAGCCGACAATTTTGACCAATGTCTCAAGAGATATGCGGGTTTTTTCCGAGGAAATTTTTGGTCCAGTAGCGCCCATATTCACTTTTAACTGTGAAGAACAGGCAGTTGAAATGGCTAATGATACTGAATTTGGACTTGCCGCTTATTTTTACTCGCGTGACATAGGTAGGGTTTATCGTGTGGCAGAGCAGCTTGAGTATGGCATTGTTGGCATTAACGAAGGCATTATCTCCAATGAAATGGCGCCCTTTGGTGGTGT
>JAQWYJ010000078.1 GCA_029254005.1 Porticoccaceae bacterium
CCTCTTAGGTGGCCCTTTTTTATGCTCAAGTGATTATGCATGTAGGTTCAACCGTTTAACCAAAAAAAACCGCCTAAAGAGACGGTTTTGGATTTTTCTGAAATCGCTTTTACATTGGATTTATTCGCAGCCATGGTTTCATTAAAAAACCAAGCGGATTTGATAATTTAATCGGTGCTGCCAATGCCGATAGACAGATACACTCTCCGTTCTGGGCCCCTGTTGGTTGGTGCTCATCCCCAGCTTCTCTAAGTAGAAAATCGCCTTCAGTGTAAACAGCGTTTTCGTCTGAAAAGCTACCTTTAAGAACCACCGTAAACTCTTGACCGCCGTGGCCATGGTGGGGGGTTTTACCTCCAGCTCGAATTCTGTGCAACGCAACTTCAAAGTCAGACTGACCAGTTTTAAATTTTGCAACATCGACAGAACCAGACATCTTGCGCCATTTCAGTCCTGGGCGAGTGTAGTCGATTAGCTTACTCACCGATAAGGGATAATTATCGATTACTTTAGGCACAGCCACAGCCTCAGAGTCAGGGAGCGCATCAATCTCAGCCATTACTTTGTCAAATAGCTGCTCCTCTACGTCAACAGGTTCAGACTCGCTCATTAATTGAGATCCCACTTGGTCTAATCTCAAAAGTTCTTCTTTGCAGCGATCACAAAAGTGCAGATGCGCGGACACACAGATAGACGCTGCGGTAGAAAGATTTCCCGCAGAAAAATCGACTAACATAGCCGTATCTGGGTGATGTTTTAATGTGCTCATAGTATTTCTTCTCTAAATTCGGGTGCAACTAGAATCTGCATTTTCTGGAGGGCTAGTCTGACTCGTGATTTAACTGTTCCAAGGGGAAGGCCTAACTCCGCGGAAGCCTCTGCGTGTGACTTACCTTCCAAGTAGACTTTACGGAGAATTTCGTCTTGTTCCTTTGGTAATTGCCCAAGTGATGCTTGAACCTTCACCTCACTGCGTTTTTGCCTAAGTAATGAAACTGGTGTTTCTTCGTCAGGCTCATGCCAGTAGTCCTCGTTTTCCAGCGGTAGATGTTGGGTGTTACTTTTTCTTCTGAGCATATCAATTCGGCAGTTACGCGCCACTGTATAGATCCAAGTGGTGGCCGATGCTTTCTCTGGGTTAAAACCACCTGCTTTCTGCCAAACTTTAATCATAACCTCTTGAACTAGATCTTCGCTTAATCCTGGGAACCATCCTTCGTGCCTACTTGCTTGGGCGAAACTCTTAAGAAGCGGTGCAAAATGCTTAAATAATTGAGCAAAAGCTTTTCTATCTCGAGCCTCTCCAACAGCAACTAACAGCAAGGACCATTGGTCTGAGCGTTTTTCGCTACTGAAGACACCAGTCCGAGATACAGCGGGTTTTTCTTTGTCGATGAAGTCGATTTTCGTACCCAACATGGTCAGCATGCTCCTTTTATATTTGTTACTTACGATCGCAATTTTTAATTGGATCAGTGAATTTAAAAGGCATTTGCATTAAAATATATGTTGAAGTATACGTGTATTGTCTAAAATTTAGAGTATTTTTTTGACTAAAACAGTTTAAATATTAGTTTTGGCTTTTTATTAATTTTACAAAAAGGTAACCGCAGATGGACAGCCTAGTTATTTTTACCACTGGTGGCACCATTGATAAAGTTTATTTTGATGATGCCAGTGAGTTTCAAGTTGGACATCCGATTATAGAAAATTTATTGCATAAAATGAATGTGGGTTTTACGTTCAGAGTCGATCAACTAATGCGAGTTGATAGTTTGAATATGACGGCTAAGGATCGAGAATATATTCGCCAAAAAGTTTTCGGTACGAATTCTCCCCATATTTTAATTACTCATGGTACGGACGGAATGGTAGAAACTGCCTCTTACTTACAAGGTATGGAGGGCAAAACAATTGTTCTTACAGGTGCACTTCAGCCCGCAGCATTTTCAGAGAATGACGCTGTGTTTAATATAGGCTGTGCCGTGGGAGGTATACAGACTTTGCGTGAGGGCGTTTACATAGCTATGAATGGACAAATTTTTGACGTCGATAAGGTTCAAAAAAATCGCAAAGAAAATAGATTTGAATCAATTTGACGAAGCGCTTTAGTCATGGCAAAACAATTTGACTGCTTTGTTTCGTATGGCTAATTCGTAAATTTTCCCTGAACCGGTTCGTGGGAATGATTCATGAGTAAGCTGGACATATATTGGAATTTTAAATTCAGCGAGGCGTTGTCTAAAAAAATTTTTAGTGTAGCGCCCACTTCTTCGCCAACACGCTCACTAGGAACTGTGCAAGCGCAGGCCGCACAAACGCTAGGATGTTCAAGCAGTGCCACTTCAACTTTCCCACAACCTATATTTTTGCCACCGCGAATAACCATATCTTTTGGTCTATTAACGACAAACAAATAACCATCATCATCAAAATAACCTATGTTACCAGTTTTAAACCAATCATCTGTATAGGCTTCTGCTGTAGCCTTTGGTTTATTTCAGTAGTATCTGAACATTGATGTCCCACGCACCTGTACCTTACCTCCCATCCCAGACTTCAGATTTTTACCCTGCTCGTTTACTATCCTAATATCAAGGACAACAGCGGTTAGTTCTGAACTACCTGGTTTTTCGAGATAATTTTCCCCCTCAATAGCAGTGACTATTGAATTGGTTTCAGTCATTCCTCAGCCTGTATTAGGGAGAGCTATTGCAAAATTAGTATCAATATTTTGACTTGGTCAGGCGCTCGCGCTGCTCCACCCATACCAACCGATAGCAAGCTAGATGGCTTATTGCCACTTATGGTTGCATGATAAATGAGAGCCCCAGTCATGGCCGCAGGCACAATAAAGGTGCTAATGTGCTCACTCTTGATTAACATTGCAGCCTCTGAAGGGTCCCATTTTCGGGTTAAAACCAGTTTTGTTGTGACCTTAACGCCGCGCGAAAATCGCGTGGCAACCTGTAGCATAAAATAGGGAGACAGCGAGCAAACTAGCGGGCTGAGTATCTGATTTCGGTAATGGTTTTTCTCGCATGAACTCCCAAATTTGCAGCGCTAATCCCCAGCCAAGAAGTGCATTTACCATGGCTAGATGGCTAGATGACTAGAGATAACCCCCTTTGGCGGTCCTGTGGAGCCTGAGGTGTATAAAATAATTGCACTATCTATACTCTGAATTTTAACAACTGGCACCTCTAAATATTCTACGTGATTAATATAACGCAATCGTAAGTCTTGCCATTGTTGTTACTCACTGTGAATATCGGAGCGGACTACTAACATTTCACAGGGTAAATTGTAACTGGTGAGCAAATTGATCCGCTCTTGACCACAAATAAGTAGTTTGCAGTCAGAATCATCCAGCCCATACTAGTCTCAGCAGCTTGCCAAAGAGAATTAATAGGTACGGCTATCGCGCCGATCGAGGTAATTGCTTGAAAAGCGATTATCCATTCTGGAGAATTACGCATACATATACTGACACGATCGCCGGGGATAATTTCATATTCTTTAACCAGCCCATGAGCGATACTACAGGCCTCATGCCAAGTCTGATTAAATGTGTAGCGCTCTTTACCGAACACAACAAAAGTAGCATCAGTGCGGTTTTTTCGAAAAAGAGCGCGTAGGCTTTGTGGTGCATTTTTGAAGGCCGGCCTGGGTCTGCCATAAACAAGAATTTAATGTAGCTTTAGTGGCAAACGCTTTTGCGGACAGTTTTTCTGGGGTTTGATGATGATACGTAGTGTCGAACACTCTTACTCAGGAGGTCAATCAAATTGTTTTTCAGCAGTGGCGTTACGTAGATAATATATCATCCCGATGACTGATACTAAGCCTGCTAATTGGAAAACCAATATCCAAGAGCCAGTAAGTTCTAAAATTAGCCCTGCAGCATAGACACCGATAATGCCTGGTATAGCAGCGAAAGTGTTAGTAATGCCCATTAAGGTTCCTGCATATTTCGGCGCTACATCCAAGTGATTAACAACAAATCCACCCAAAGCTGCTTAGCCAAAGATGTTTCCCACAGTCATAATCCCTATAGCCATCCATATACTATCAGAATAACCAACAATCATCATAGCTGTGGCCATACCGCCAAGACTGACCGTTTGCATGATTTTGCGGACTTTTAAAATTGACATACCTCTTTTAATCATGCGATCTGCTGCACTGCCAGAAATGTTGTAGAAGATAACAGCGGTGATAAACGGGATTATGGTAAACATACCTACAGATGCGTAGTCCACACCAAGTCCCTTGTTAATAAAAGTTGGCAGCCAACTCAAAAGGAGAAATAGTGACCAGTTATTACAAAAGTGCGCCACTATAATGGCGCGAATAGCAGGTGATTGCATAAGAACCTTCAGTGGCGGCGCCTTATTGATTTTATTCGGTTCACTCTCAGACTGAATATGCATTGGTTCTGCGGAGGGAATGTTGGGATTATCCGCTGACGTCGATGAAATAAGTTTTTGCCAGACAAAAAACCACACTATGCCAATTATACCAAAGCCATAGAATGTCCATTCCCAGCCGAACTTTTGAACAATCCATGGTGTGGCTAACAATGCAAAAACCGTCCCCAGTGGAATGCCACTGTTAATTGCTCCCACAGCTCTTGAACGCTCTGAACCTGGGACCCATCGCGCAAGCAGTGCATATATAGATGGGAATGTGACGGCTTCACCCATTCCCATTAAAATTCTACTGAGAATCAGTACAGCGATACCAAAAGAGGCGGAAACAGGCGTTAGAATGGTGAACAAAGACCAAATTAACACGCCAATACCAAGTACCGCCTTACCTCCAAATCGATCTGCAAGTTTGCCACCTTCAATTTGCAGTAATAAGTAACCTATAAAAAAGGAGGAGAGAACTGTTCACTGTATTTGCGGACCCCAACCAAATTCCTCAGACATTGAGATAATAGCCACCGATATGTTGATACGATCTATATAGCGAATAAACACTGTAACAGCGGACATAAGAATGACTAAGTAACATTGTTGAACTTTTTCGAACATAAAATTGATCTAGTATTGATGACATAACTAATTTATAGCGTTTTTATAGGGTTAACAAGAAGCATGTTATTGGTAGTTAAGTCTTTTGAATAATTTACCAAAAAGAACTATTGAGATTCAGTTTTTTGTTATTTTTTTAAGTTAAAATAGCGGCTATTTCCGGCAATAAGCGATTCACTAATGGGTTTAACATCCAAGTACTATGATTCCAAAATCGGTATCGGAGTTGACTTCGGTACTAGTAACAGTGCCGCAGCGATTTTTGATGGTCAGAATATTCATTTAGTGAATTTAAGTAAAGAAAGCGCGATTATGCCGTCTGCTAATTATCTGGATAAACACTTTGTAGCGACTGTAGGTCAATCAGCGATTGATGATTATATTAGCGGTAATCGTGGTCGAACTGTTGAGTTAAGTGCTGAGCTTCTTGGCGAAGAACGAACCAGTGCGGGAGGTAATGATGGCCCCGCGGGAGAAGGGGATACCAGTAAGGTATTTGGTCAAGCGTTTAATGATGTGGGATTACCTGGACGTCTATTTAGAGGTACAAAGCGTTTGCTCGGTAGTAGCTCAAGTGATCGAACGCTAATTTTTGATCGTCCTTTTCGCTTGGTGGCTCTGGTGACTCCAATCTTAGTGAAAGTTCAAAAAGCGCTAATTTCTCATATGAAAGATCATCCTGAAGATACGGCAGATCATGCTTGTATTGGCCACCCTGTGAATTTTGAAGGAGGGGAAGATCAACGTAATATAACGGCTATGACACGCCTAAAAGAGGCCTATGGGTATGCGGGTATTGTTCATCAAACATTCTGCCCTGAGCCGACTGCCGCAGCTATAAGTTACTTATACAACAATGCGGGACAACAGAATCAAAGACTACTTACTGTGGATTTTGGTGGTGGTACATTAGACTTTAGTATTCTTAAGCGTAACCAAGATCAGTTTGAGGTAGAAGCCACTCATGGTATAGGGCTCGGTGGAGATCGTATCGATCAAACTATTTTTACTGAGTTAGTGTTTCCATTGTTGGGAAAAGGCGAACGCTGGAGTCGGATGATTGATGGCTTGATGGTAGATACCCTTTTTCCTTTTGGTGATTTTGAAGATCTTTTGATTAACTGGCCTGTAAGCTACATGCTTAATCAAAACAAATTTACCGCACCTGTTATGCAACGTATGGTTGAAACTGATGAGGCAGCTGCAAAGTTCCGTCGTTTGTATGATCTTATTAAGCAAAACTATAGTTATCAAGTATTTGAAGCGATTAAGACATTTAAGGCTGAGCTATCTAATCAGTCATCAGCAATCTTAGATATTCCTGAGTTGGATATTGAGGTGGAGCTTGAACGCTGGGAATTTGAGTTAATGATTTCAGATTTGTTATTTGAGTTGGAACAGGCTATCACGCTAACCTTGAATAAAGCCAATGTTCTTGCTGATGATATTGACATAGTTATTCGCACCGGTGGATCTTCATTAATCCCCGCTGTAAAAGATATTCTTGATAATCAGTTTGCTGGTAAGGTCGTTGAGCATGATCCTTTCACTAGCGTTGCCGCTGGCTTAGCCATTGCGGATTTTTACGGCTACGGCGGTCAATCGGCATAACTAGGCTTACTTTTATTTTCCAAACCGCCTGTTGCGTTGCTGCCACACTCGAATAGCACGCCAAAAGTCAATTTTACGAAAAGCAGGCCAGAAGACCTCTGTAAAATATAATTCTGAATAGGCACTTTGCCAAAGTAGGAAGCCAGATAATCTCTCCTCTCCTGATGTTCTAATAATAAGGTCTGGATCTGGCAGTCCTTCGGTATATAGATTATTTGAGAGCATATCTTCATCTATATCATCAACATTAATGGCGCCAGATTTAATTTTTTTTCCTATCCTTTTCACAGCATCGACAATTTCTGCGCGACCGCCATAGCCAATGGCTACATTAAGTTGAAAATTATTGTGACTCTCAGTCATTGCCTCGACTTTAACGATTTCATCCTGCATTTCCTGAGAAAACCCATCACGTCGACCGATGACTTTAATTTTTACATTTTCGCTGGCAATCAGTGGGTCTGCCTGCAGCGTTCGAAATTTATTCAATATAATAGTCATCAGCTCTTCTACCTCTTCACTACTGCGTTTGTAATTTTCAGTAGAAAAACCATAAAGCGTCACAATTTCAATGTTGAGTTCTAGGCACCATTTTAAAAAGTCCTCTAATCTATCAGAGCCAGCCATGTGGCCCGCTTTTCGCGTGGCTAGACCGTTAGCTAAAGCAAATCGACGATTGCCATCGACAATTAGTCCAACATGCCGTGGTCGGTTAGTCGATTGTAACTGTCGGTGTAAGAACTTTTCGTATAGTCGATATAAGAAAGGTGGCACACTCATTAGTTGGAATTCCAAATCGCAGTGATCACTAGACAGTAAAAACTATCTTGCAAAATAAAGGTGGCTGTTTACCGAAGTAAATGTAAGCAACGTTTTGGAGCCACCTGTGTTTTCGTATAAATTTTTTAATCATTACCCTTAATGGCAAAGTATAAACCAAGAGCGAGCAGGAAGATTTGTTCACTAGTAAATAACTTCGTCGTTACAAACCAGTCTGCATGCGCAATACTGAGTGCACCAACCATGATGACAGCAACGGCGCCCCCAGACAGTCGAGTAATTAGATGACCAAGGGACGTTGCCAATATACCACCTACGATTATGCCAATACCAGCAGCTACCTCGCCGATGGCGACCATGCTACTAATTAATTCAGGTGCTGGAATTCCAATACTACTAAACCATCCCACCATTTTTTCTGGCGGGAGCGGAAATTTGCCATAACCATGCAAAAAGAAGGCCACGCCCAAGCTCATTCTAAGCAACCAAGGCGCCAAGTTACTGAATGGTTTTGCTATAGAGTCTAATTTAGCTGAAAAGTTATTCATGAAGTACCCCTTAATATTAATTTAACCTTTTAACACCTTCAGCTTAACTGAAGGTCTGAGAGACAAACCCTAGTGTAAATCATTTAGAAGTGTTTTCGGTTACAAAATTGGAAATACTCAAATACTCAAATACTCAAATACTCAAATACTCAAATACTCAAATACTCAAATACTCAAATACTCAAATACTCAAATACTC
>JAQWYJ010000096.1 GCA_029254005.1 Porticoccaceae bacterium
GCCTCGTACCAGGCCACAGGCCCGGTGGTGGGTTGGTGCGAATTGATCGCCAGCCGGGTGGCGCCATCCACCGTGAACGGCGGTGCCACGGCGATGGCGTTAGAACCCACTGGCAGACCATTCCATAGAACTCCAGCAGCATGCAGATTGACTTTTTTATCGCTGGCGTTAGCGGCACTGCTGACAGGTGGTTGACTCTGCTGTTCAAACAATTCTTTAATCGGCCCATCAAAGCCATAGAACAGCAGGTGTCGGAGCATATAGCCGGCTACCACGTCTTTACCGGTCATGGGAAACAGATTTGCATCAGTTTGCTGTGGGTGCAGGGCGGCGTAATAGTTGATTCCATCAACAAAGGCTTCTATCCAGGCGATGGTTTCTGTGCTTAGATCACTGTGATATTTTTCCTCGACTGTTTCCCAGATTCCCAGCCATTTGATCAGGAAATCCACTGCGGCTGCATCTTGGCCATTGATGGCGGCATTGGTTCCGCGGTAAAACGGAATACTGTCATGAATAATTTGCCAGTTGTCTTCAGCTTGCGCGTAGGCAAATCCAAAGGCGGCATCCACGTCGCGTTGGCCCATAATGTGTGGGATGCCAAGATTGTCGCGCTCTATCACCACATCGTATTTTTCGTTTATCGCGAGGTAATCACTGGCGATAAATTTTTCTGCACAACCTGCGAGAGAAATAGAAAAAATAATCGCGATAAGCCGAACAAATGCCAGGTTCAGTCTAGTCATAGGAAGCCCACTTGTCATTGTTGTTATGCTAATCATACGCACGAAGGTGTCACAGAGACCGCTAATCAGTCAAGCAACGTTTAGCCCCGATGATGCCAGCTTTTACCATTTACGTCCAAGTTCCACCAGAATAATGTATCTCAGTTACCGATTAATACCGCTGTAGGTGGCTTAATACGTCCTGGTGCAGCTCGGTCGCACGCTGGTTGTGGCAGATTCTGGGTTCATTATGATTGTTTCCAGAAGCAGGTTTTTATGTCGGATAAAAAGAGGAAATAGTCCAATGAGACAAGAGATTAATCGCTATTTTATGTTGCTATGTATGTTCCTAGGGGCGGATTCATGGGCCGGAAACTTGACGATCAGTATCGAAGATCTGTCAACAGATCAGGGGTACATCGCTTTTCAGGTGTTCTCCAGTGCTGAACAATACACCGGCGAGGCTGAGTCTACCATCAATGTTCGCGCCACGGCAGAGGCTTTATCAGGCAGCTTCATCGTTAGTGACTTGCCCGAGGGATACTATGGCATTCGAGTTATGCACGATGTGAACAGCAATAATCAACTGGACACCAACTTTGTCGGTATGCCCAATGAACCTTACGGATTTTCTAACGATGCTAAGGGTAATTTTGGCCCGCCAACGTGGGACGATATTAAGTTCCAGCTCAACGGCGATCACCACCAAACAATTAATCTCGACTTATAGGAGCAGCCCTATGTCCATTAATCGTCGTCAATTATTAACTGCCGGAGCGGGTCTGATGGCATTTCCACTGTCGGGATTGAGCGGGGCGCTGACCACAGACAGTACAGATTCTTACTACCATCAGTTTCATCGGGCACTGCAACAACGCCCCTGGTTGAGTGCTTACCAGTCGGTGAAGCAGCACAGTTACAGCAGTCAGGCAAGGATCTCAGGTGTGTGGCCCGCTGACTTGAGAGGTACTCTGTATCGCAATGGCCCCGCGCAACATGAAATAGGATCCTTTCGCTATCAACACTGGTTTGATGGCGATGGCATGCTGCAAGCCTTTCGCATCAGTGACGGGGGCGTAACCCATCAGGCGAAAATGATTGCTACGGAGAAATATATCGCAGAATCTGCAGCGCAGAGAGCACTTTACCCGACATTTGGCACAGTGCCACCAAACCCAGCAGCTGTGATCAGCCCCGATGCGGTAAATGTGGGAAATATCAGTGTGTTGCCCCATCACGGTAAATTACTGGCGCTCTGGGAGGCCGGGTCGGCGTGGGAAATGGATGCCGATAGTTTAGACACAAAGGGCACCTATGCTTTTTCCGATAACATGCGCGGGGTGCCTTTTTCAGCTCATCCAAGGATAGAGTCCGATGGCACGCTGTGGAATTTTGGCTACCTCTCCAGTGCCGGTTTGCTGGTGCTGTGGAACATCGATGCCACTGGGAAATTAGTCAAAGCGGGCAAAGTTAAGGTCGACCCCATGACTATGCCCCATGACTTTGTGGTAACAGAGAAACATATCATTTTACTGTTGCCCCCCTTCCATTATGAAACCCGAGCGCAAGGTGCTTTTATTGATCGACATCAGTGGAATGCCGACCAAGCAACGCGAGTGGTGGTTATTAGCAAGCAAGATTTCAGTGTACAAAAGTGGTTAGATTTACCGGCACAGTGGGTTTTTCATTTTAGCAATGCCTGGGAGGATCGCAGTGGCACAATACGTTTTCAGGGCGTGCGCTACACATCCCCTAATATTATGAGCAAGGATTTCAGGGATATCATGCGCGGTGATTGGGTCAATGCGGCGGATAATGCCGGTCAGTTGTATGAATACACCATTAATACAAAAAACTGGACAGTCTCAGAAACTGCTTTGTGGTCAGCAAATGTGGCTGCCGAGTTTCCAACTATTGATCCCCGCGTCAGCTGCCAACAGCACAGGCGCATTGTGATGCTTACCGGTGATACAATGAAGCGTTCACCCCACTCTTACAGTGGCTTAAATGAGGTCTCCGTCGCTAATCTTGAATCTGGTGAGAGACAGTTTTACCGATATGCTGACAGTCAGATCCCGGAAGAGCATTTATTTGTTGCCAAATCCGGAAGTAGGGCGGAAACTGACGGTTGGTTGTTGGGCACCGTTCACGATTGGGTAAAGCAAGCAACGCTTCTCAACGTGTTTGATATTAATTCTGTGGATGCTGGACCTATTGCGCAGGCTGCCTTACCCTATGCCTTACCACTGGGTTTGCACGGAAAGTTTGTTGAGGGCTAATGTTGACTATGCTTTGGAAGCGCAATCTGCAGATATTCTCACTCAATACCATGTTTTGTCTTCTCATCGGGGTACTGGTGATAAGACAAGGTTTGGCGCCCAACTATACTCAAGCAGTTGTTGTGTCTCTGTCTATTGGCTGGTCTATCCAGTTAACCTTCGTTGTTTTTGATCGAATTTTTCCACAACAAACCACCGGCTATTTATTGGGACTGGTGCAAAGCATCATCGGTCTCCTGTTGGGCATGTGCTTGGGCGGTGCGTTAATCAGTGGTGATATGTCGGTATTGTTTTTCGACCCCTTTGCCAGTGAGGTACTGCTTTTTAGTTTATTCTTTGCTGTTGTCGGAGGCTCTTTCTTTGTCACCCAAGTACGCTTGAATGAGCAAAATCAACAACTTCTCGAGTTCGAGGCCAATCAGCTAAGACAGGAAGCAAAGTTGCTCGAGACAAAAATACAGTTATTGCAGTCGCAAATTGAGCCCCATTTTCTCTTTAATACCCTGTCCAATATTACCAGTTTGATTACTGTTGACCCTCTGCTGGCAGAGAAGAGTTTGATCAATTTTACTGAACTGCTGCGGGTCAAATTTGACCGCTCAAAAGGCAAGTTCAGCTCCCTGGCCGACGAGCTTTGGTTGATTAAAATTTATTTGGAATTACATGGCATGCGATTGGGTGAGCGCCTCAGTTATCAAATCGTGACAGATCAACTTGACACCCACCACGATCTGGAGCAGGTCACCGTGCCATCACTGCTCATTCAACCCCTGGTTGAAAACGCCATTAAGCACGGTATTGAACCCTCAATATCCGGCGGGTCCATTTGTATTTTACTCGACGCAAAGGATGACAACATTGTGGTAAAGGTGGTTGATACTGGAGTTGGTATTGATCCAAATAGAAAACCCGAAACCTCTTCGGGCGCCAGTGTTGGTATAGCAAACATACGACAGCGATTGGCTTCCATCTATGGAGGCAGAGGTGGTTTGGACATAAGGGAAAATCAAGATGCCGGTGTCACAGCTATTCTCACCATTCCCAAGGAGGAGCAGCCATGACTAGGGCGCTCATTGTCGATGATGAACCTCATCTGGTTGACTATTTAACCACTAAATTAGAGAAACTGTGGCCAGAACTGGAGGTGGTTGGCACGGCATACAACGGTTTAGAGGCTGTGACTCTGGCACATGATGCGAAGCCAGATGTTGTCTTTTTAG
>JAQWYJ010000146.1 GCA_029254005.1 Porticoccaceae bacterium
TTATTGCAATATTTCAGCAATTTTTTGGTCGCGAATTGCTTCAATCGAATGTAATTTGGCTTTATCTTGTTCTTCCAATTCTTCTGGAATATACCAATGTAATTTAGTGCCCTGATAAGCCTGCCAGGCTGATTCAGCAACTTCAGCAGGATCAAGCGTACGTGAGGCATCGGTATGATTAATATTTCTTTTTGGGATGGCTTCAAAGGTCGCAATGGACTTACCTCCCGAAAAATGATCACCCTTCCACAGCGGTGTATCAATAATTCCCGGCAATAAGTCGGCAGCTCGTGAGCCATAACGGGCTAATTCAACACTTAATGCTTCAGTCAATCCTTTCACTGCGTGTTTTGTCGCCGAATAAATAGCCATACGAGGCGTACCAAAAATAGCCGCTGAAGATGCAGTTGTCAGGCACAGTGAGTTGTCAGTGTTTTTTAATAGAGAAATAGCGGCATAGGCACCATTGACCACACCAATCAAATTAATGTTTAGCATTAGCATGATTTTTTCGAAGGGGATCTCGTCAAAAAATCCACCTAAAGCAATGCCAGCATTGTTAAACATGATGTCCATATGACCGTCAGTGTGTTCAGAAAACGATGCAATAGCATCATCAAAGGCCGATTTATCGGATACATCAAGATAAGCCGTAGTGCCATTTTGCTGCAATTCGTCTTGTAAGCTGATTAAACCTTTCTCGTCGAGATCATAGCCGCCTACAAACCAGCCTTTTTTTAGAAATAAAAGAGCTGTGGCAAGACCAATACCGCTGGCGGCGCCTGTAATAAAAATCGATTTTTGTCTCATGTTTTACTCTTATTTTTTATGTACCAATTGCTTTCACATATCAGAAAGTAATCGATTAACCTTTATTGGCTCTAAACTGATCATAAATCGCAGTAATCGTATTAGTTTACAACAAATTTGTAACTTTTTTTAGAGCACTAACTCCTTAAAGAATGGGGTTTTGCAAGGAAAGCATTCATTCCCACTCAATAGTCGTGATTTATGACACCCTTATGTCGCAACGGCGTGCAAGGGGCGAAATTATTTTTATACCATTTATGGTTTATTTCTGTCTGTCTCACTATCTTAATATCCTCGTAATATCAGCAGCTTAACATTTATGCTGTTGTAAAATTTGTACCTTCTTTTTCTCGAAAATACCAAATCCAAATTGTACTTTTTCTACCGCTTCTATGTTTCTGTCGGCTTACTTAAGTAACTACTTTCTCTATCATTATTCTCGCTCGATAGCAGCAGTTTCTGAAACCCTTGTTGCAAATTAAGTTACTTTCCGATCTCACTCATCATATCAAGGAGAAAGAGCTTTGCTGGAGAATAGTGGTGATGACCCACATATTGAACGAGCGTTGTCAAACCGTGCTCGTTATGAAGATTATCTAGAGTTAATTTGGCATTGAAAGGAAAGTACACAATGTCATCAGCTGTTCCATGATGAATATATAATCGTGCCTTTGGCGTCCAGCCAGCCGAAAGATCATTTTTAGAAAATTTACTGAGTAGCGCACTTTTATTGGCTATAAAATACCGCTAGATTTCGCTAGGAGCACTGGTCTTTCGATTTTTAAGAACATCTAATTGATTTTTGCCGGAATTTTTAAGAATGAGGGTATATCAAGCGGTTTATCGTCAGTGTAAGCATTGATCGGGTAAAGGGTCCATAACAATACATCTAAATCGCCTCCCCAATCAGAATAATCTAAGGGGGATAGATCTAAAAAAGCTTGCTGTATAGTTCCGTGGTATAAAAATCTGCGAGAGCAAAATTTGCAGAAATCGAAATTTCATAAGAGCTATCATCAGTATCTGTGGTGCTGTTCTCAATTAATTTCTGTGCAGCAAGACTCGCCGCCGCACCTTCAGACCATCCAGATAGATATAACTCGTTTGTTAATCCTAATTTAAGATTCTCTGCGAAAGACTGGGTTGCAGTTAGCATATCAACCGATTGTTCGGCAAGGCGATCGTTAACAGAATACGGGTGTTCATGGCGATTAGAAACGCCATATCCGATATAGTCTGGCAGACTAACTAAGAAACCAGCAGATCCTAAATAATTACCAAACAAACGTGTTTCGTAATGGGCCTTGTCTGCTTGAGGATATCCCCCCAAATATAGAGGCGGTGCATCCAGAGAACCTTCACCCTTGGCGTATGGATAAGGAAGCAAAGTCCCGTGGTAATATCGCACATGATGAATCGGACCATCTTTATTTGCAACGATGATAAGACCAGAAAATGTAACTATTTCATCTAGAACTACCGACGTGTAGCTGATCCGATGTAAATCGATATCAAATTTGGGTAAATTACTGATATCACCCTCAAATTCATAGTTTTCTGGAAATAGTCTTGATCAACTCATGGTCTATCAATTTTCCACGTGGCTCTCGTTTTTTATGAGCTATTTTTGAGAATGGATCATAGTTAGTTTCAATGACAATAAACGCAAATCGTTCGATCAAAAATAAACTTACTATCAGAAGTACTGATGCCAAAATATAAAAAAGTACATGCCTTTTTTTCTATTTAACTTGCTGATGATGCTATTTCCATTCAATGGCTTTATCACTCTGAAATCCTTTTTTTATAGTCTTTTCAAAAAATTTTGTATTAATTTTTAAGTTAGTTTTTATAAAATGATAAAGGTCAATTTGATACAGAGTAGGCGGGCTGATCATTGGTGTGGCAGTGAACGCCTCCTCCTGCTGACCAAGAGTTCAACATTTCAATTACATAGACATCACGACCAGGGAAATAGCTTTCTACGCGTGATTTTGCGGCCACATCTGTTTTCAGGTTACCAAAGCCCGGCACAATGACGAACCCGTTCCCCACTAACCAGTTCATATAATTAGTATCAAACATTTGGCCTTTATGACTTACAAAACCTTCGATGGGTTCTCTGATTACATTGAACCCTGCTTCCTCTATTATCTCAGCTGCCCCATCATAGATCTTGGCATCTTTACTGTCAGGTCGACATAACGACCCAGAGGTGCATCGAACAACCACGACAGTTCTCGGGTCTATAAATCGAGCAATGCCATCAATGTGTCCTTTGGTTAGATCCCCCTCTGGAATTCCTTCAATGAAGACAACCTGTTGTACACCAAAATACTTCTTTAAATCACGCTCAGCCTGCTTTTTGTCATAGTTCAAATTTCGATTTGGATCGCCCATGGTACTCCAGTTCAAGATAACTGTGTCTGAACCATTGAACTCCAAATTACCTCGCTCATGAACCACATCTACATGATCAACAGCTATATCAAGTATCTCACCAACGTTGTCTGGAACCGAATTATCTAGATTGAAGGGTATATCTGATCCAAAAGCACCTCCCCAGGCATCAAACTCCCAATTTTGAATCCTCAATTCATTGCCAGTTAAAACATACACTGGTCCATTGTCTCTCATCCAAGAATTGTCATAGGGAACTGGGTGCCACTGGATATTTGTATGCTGTGGATCTGCCCCAATATTACTCATTACTTGGCGAGCGTCTGCATAAACTTGGTCTGAATGGTAGAGGATATGGAGCTTTTCATATCGTGAAACAATATCGGCGATCTTTGCAAATGCTATTTCACTCTCTTTTTCCCAGTAACCCGGCCATTGCATCCAAATCGCCTCTTGTGGCTCCCATTCAGCTGGAACACGCTTGGTAACATTTTGAACTTCATCTGCTTGATTAGTGGTACTTGTTACTGTCATTACGAGCGTTAATAAAACAATCCAACCTATAATTTTCAGTCCAACCATTTTTATGTTTCTCCAATTATTCTTTTGAGTTCCTCTAAATGAAGCTTGAAAGATCTTCTTCCCTTAGGCGTCAATGATACCCAGGTTCGTTGGCGGGTGAATTCTGTCTTTTTAATCAGTTGCACGTAGCTTGCATCTTCCAACACCTTTAAATGTTTTGACAGCACTGAATCACTGACTTCAAGTTGTTGTTTAATAATCTGAAACTCCAACTCTTTTGTGGTGTCCAACAAAGCACATATTTGCAGGCGATTTGGTGCATGAATAATGGTGTCGAATGTTGCCTTAGTCATTATGTTTGATTCCCTGCAGGTACTCACCAGTCGGGTATTTATAGAGCAGATAAGCCATAAAGCCACCTGCAATTAATGCCGCTATGTGAGGTGCAAATTCTAACCCTAACAATCTAACTTGCCTTCCTGCAATAAGAATTACCCCAAATATAACAGCTAATACAAGCTCACTTTTTAACCTCTCTTTAGTCCTAGCTAAAACACTTACCTTTATCCCCAAAAGACGAAAGGTATATAAATAGAGAGCTACAAAAATACCAAAGCTAACCGATCCTATATACATACCTAAAGCCCACATGTTTTCATGCTCTGTCATCCCCCAACTAAAAACAACAAGGGAGCAACTTGAGCTGATTAGTGTTATGAGCAATAAAGGTATTCTGAATGACTGGATGGCGTCGCGTTTGGTTGAGTCTACTGATTTTAATGTCGCAGCCGCCTCTTCTTTGGATATAGTTTGTTTTTCATTATTCATCTCTTCTGTTCCTATAATTTATGTTAATAAAATAACTATAGCAGAAACTTTCCATAATGGAAAGTTATGACTTGCTTTATTGGAAAGTAATTGATTTACCTTTATAGAATCTCCACTAATGATGAATCGCAATAGTCGAGTTAGTTTGTAATAAAATATGTCACTGCAACGAAGATATGCTGCCTACAGAGAAATTTGTAATGGGTTTACAATTGCTAAGGTCTTACTCTCAATGTGTTTTTTAATCTGTATTTGAACTAACAACTACCTCAACTTCTATAAACCAAGCTGGGTCGACGAGTTGTGAAACATAAACAGCAGTAGAAGCTGGACGATGAGCGCCTAAATATTTAAGCCGAGCCTTGCGAACGGCAAGACCATCTTGCCCCTCAACTATGAATGTTGTTAATTTGACAATGTTTGCCACCGTCAATTACTGAGATTTCAATATTGAATCAATATTTGAAAAAACCTGGTCCGCTTGCTCTTCATTGTGTTCGGTGTTGATCAATCAGGCATAATGCCGAATTGACCTAAAATAAAAAGCAATTCAGTATCCGATGGAACCGTAACAATATGGCTATAGAGTCCTTGTGGGGGAGCAATATCCTTAGGATTGATAAACTTCATAAATTAATTATTCCACTCAATAAGTACTTATTTGTCCTACACACTTGCGAAGTGTGATAGCAACAAGAATTTGCAACGACCTTTGACACAGAAACAAAGGAAGGCTTATTTACAACATCCTTACAACACAGGAAACGTAAAAGGATTAGGGGTTTGCTAGGAACTCGGTTATTCCCACTCAATAAGTAATACCCTCTGAAACCCTTTATTTTAAGGGGTTTCATAAAAGTTTGTGTCATGGAGATTTACAATACAAGAGTCGCCGACCCAAGGTGTCAGGATATCAAAAAGAATCTACTCTTCACTGGTTTAAGTTGCTTGATTCAATCGATATTATAGCGGAAAGAGATGCATCAATTCCTGCCTTATAATCAGCAAAGGTAAAAGGCACCGGTATGGCCGGTTCAAGGGATCCTACAGCAGTAGGATATTTAAAATCTGTCCAATAGCATTGGATCCAATCTTCACAACCATATAGTTGATCATGTAATCCCCTTGCAGCTGTCATTCCAATACCTGAATTAGGCAGAATGAAAGCATTGGTCTCCCCCCA
>JAQWYJ010000147.1 GCA_029254005.1 Porticoccaceae bacterium
CACGATAGACAAAATAGCCAACCCCATAAGCAACTCAACGAATGTGAATCCGCGCAATATTTTCATTACCACGCCTCCATCGCACCGCCGGGTTGGCAATTCCGAGTTCGAACCCCTGCATTGCTCATGCAGAGCGACCCATCACCTACCTGCACACTGCCGGCTACAGGTTGCAGACGAAACATAAACGACGGTGGTGGGCCATTCACAGCACCTAGATCGGCGACCTCCATGGTGTAAAAAGGAGCAATATCGCTTGCAACGGAAGTGCTCACTGGAAAGGCCGAAAGCACATCCGCAGGAAAACCCAAGCCTGTGAGGGTAGTCGCATACGACCTGCTGTTCAGGAAGTGGTGCTGCTGACGCTGGGCTACTTCCAAGATGAAAGACTGAGCCGCAGCCCGGTTACCTTTTCGAATGTGCTCTCGATACGAGGGATAGGCTGTAGCGACCAGAACCCCCACAATTGCGATGGCGATGAGAAGTTCTATCAGCGTAAATCCTGATCTTTTATTGATTGAGCCCGGCATAGCCTCACCTAAAATTAACTGCCACTACCCCAACATTAACCGCTCGTTATTTTGTTTTGCATTGCAATACGCGTCCTGAAATGCGCTTTATAGTTTATAATACAAGAGGCTAAAAATGTGAATCAGGTCACCCTAGGAAAAATTCTAGGGTTTTAAGGTCCCAGACCGGCGCACAAGGCCGTTTATCAGGATTTTAGGTGTCGTGTCTGAGCAGGCCGACTACAGACCCCTCATAGGCACCCAGCAGAATTAATGTGGTGATTAGGCAGATCACCACAACGATAGCGATATATATCGCTCCAGACTGGTGCTTAACGGCGTTTAGAGACGGCGCTTTGATTCGCTCGATCACCGTAGTCGCTCATATAATTCTGGAGCACCCAGATTCCGACTGAGAACCAAGGCCGTTAATGTCATACCCTCACTTGAGCCCTTGGATAACGCTGGGAAACCTAATTGCGGGGACACACGACCACTGAAGCCTGAGCGCAGACCTCGCATAACTAGGCTGATGTTGACACCAGACACCAGCTGCCGGTTTTCGCCGCTCGAAGACCTGACGGGAAATTTCACGGGCTCGATAATCCAGTTAATCACTCCCGGCACCAGCATTTCTGCTCGACCAAAATCTCCGCGTTGCGGCTTCCAAGTCTTCATCATGAGCGCACCAAAACCATCGCCCTCATCCCATGCAAAATCGCGCAGGTAATAAAGGCGTCTTGACTCGAAAGATTTCGAAGGGATAACGGTGGAGCAATCCCCAGCTACCATCCTAAGGCGAGTCGGAGTAACTGCGACCCCGCTAGCGAGTAATGCAGAATCAGGCGCGGTACCTTCGCGCCAATTGGAGGAAGGCGCACTTTCCTCACACCGTGTTTCGAGACCTGAGCGCGTCTGCTCCACTACCAGAAGAGGCGAATTTTTAAGGAGGTTTTTGGAAGGCAAGCACGGAAACTGGCCTTGCAAGACCACCCGAATTCCCACACCGCCTTTTACCTCATAAGCGCTTTGACGCCCTGGGTGAAATACACCGCAGGGCGACAAGTGAACGCCTGCGTTAGCAATAGGTGAGGCGCTCAACAAAGCCTGAGACAAATGCCTCAAAGCGAAATCACCACGCTCGGCCAATTCGACCTCATCGCCCGATAATCGTGCCATAAGCCACAGTCGCTGAGCCATTAAACCAACCGATGACACCAACCAAGTACCGAGTGCTAACGCAATTAATACCTCGACCAATGAAAAGCCTCTCGCTCGAAGGTTAGCAACGGCCAATGTCAAACCACCAGTGCGGCGGTAGCGGCTCCACATTAACTTGCAGGCCACCGATATTGCAGCATTGGTCCATCACCATCCGAGCAACGGTGGCTAAGCATGCGCAGTGTTGCAACGATCTCATCTTGAAGACTTACAATGCACAACACGGCATCGATATGCCAATCACCTTTAATTTGCACCCAATCATCACACCAGCCTTGCACCCATTGCGGGTAAACCTGGCAGAGCCTGTCGCCCATCTGAATCTCTTGATCCAAGAATTTCGCGCGCCGCCAATACCCCTCAACGCTACGCAGGTGACTGTGAGAGACCGTCAGCTTTAAGTTTTCGGCATCAGTTAGGAGAATGTTTTCGGTCAAAATGAACAAGCTCAGTAAAATCATCGTACTGAGCACACTTGCGATCAGCGCATCTAGCAACATAAGAAGCCAATCAGCATAAATTCAAGGCCAGTGCTGCGCCGGTACACGCCGCCCTCGGCTATCCAGTGTCAGAGAGGGATATCCTCCTGGTGTTACTGTTGGAATAAGCGAGAGCACAAACTCAGACGGGCGCTTTGACACAACAGCAGTTAACCGATAACGATGACGCAGCCGGTCCGAAAGAGGCTGATAAGCTAATAACACCGACACTGGCTGATACTCGCCACGTGTAATGCGCAGACGCTCTTGCAATAGGGCTAAAGCCAACAAGCTCACAGCCCCCTCTCTCACCGTTGCTGTTCTCAAATAATTTTGGTAGCTGGGCAGGGCAAGCGTCGCTAGGACGCCCACGATTCCCAACACAATGATGAGCTCTAGGAGGGCAAGCCCAGCGGGAAAAGCCACTGCCCCTCCCAAGCCGAGGAAGTTCCTGTGGTCGCGCCCGAAAGATCTGCGTACGACCAATCTGCCGGTCACAGCAGCGCAACAACTCACCCCCACCGACCCTTCAAATCTGAACCCACCACGCTGCTCCCTGAAAAACAATTAGGTAGCCTGCACGAAAATAAGCTTCAGTAGCGCATCAGTGGCCGCTGCGCTATTACAACAGCTGAGTTTGCTTACTGTTGTCGACTTAAGGTGATTTTCTGGTTCTCTACCACCGCCTGTATCGTATCGCCGGGCGCATAGTCGCCCTGCAAAATTTGCTGGGCCAGAGGATTCTCCAGCAGTTGCTGAATAGCCCTCTTCAGGGGTCTGGCTCCAAAAATGGGATCAAAGCCGGCCGCAGCAAGATGATCGAGTACATCATCTGATAGCTGCAACTCCAAATCACGATCAGCCAACCGATGCCTTAGACCTTCAACCTGAATACTGGCTATGCCTCGAATTTGTGCCCGGGCCAGCGGATGAAATACCACAGTCTCATCGACACGGTTAATAAACTCTGGGCGAAAATGAGCTCCCACAACCCCCATAACTGCCACCTTCATAGCGTCGTAATGCTCCTCTCCTGCCATTTCTTGAATAAGATCAGAGCCCAGGTTAGACGTCATGACAATTACAGTATTTTTAAAATCAACAGTGCGGCCCTGACCATCTGTTAGGCGACCATCCTCCAATACCTGAAGCAATATATTGAATACATCAGGGTGGGCCTTTTCGACCTCATCAAGGAGCAGGAGGGAATACGGCCTGCGCCGAACAGCCTCTGTTAAATAGCCGCCCTCTTCATAGCCCACGTAACCGGGGGGCGCACCAATGAGACGAGCCACGGAATGCTTCTCCATAAACTCAGACATATCGAGGCGCACCATGGCTTGGTCACTGTCAAAAACAAAGCCCGCCAAAGCTTTACAGAGCTCGGTTTTACCAACGCCCGTGGGCCCAAGAAACAAAAACGAGCCATTAGGGCGATTAGGGTCAGACAGCCCCGCCCGAGAACGCCTAACAGCATTAGCAACGGCAATGACAGCCTCATCCTGACCCACCACGCGCTCGTGGAGCACTGATTCCATGCGAAGCAATTTCTCGCGATCACCCTCAAGCATTTTCGATATGGGAATGCCCGTCCATCGGGATACGACCTCAGCAACCTCCTCTTCGGTCACTCGATTTCGTAACAGCTGTGTGGGGCCTTGCTCCTCCTGCTCAGCTATAGCCAACTGCTTGTTGAGCTCGGGCAGATCCCCGTATTGGATTTCTGACATTCGCGTCAAATCACCCGCTCGCTGAGCCATCTCCAAGTCTAATTTGGCTTGCTCTATAGCAGCTTTGATTTTCGCAGCACCCTGAACAGCAGCCTTCTCGGCAGTCAAAATTTCGTCAAGGTCGGATAGCTCTTTGTCGAGCTCTGCAATTTGCTCATCGAGCAAGGCCACTTGCTTTTGTGCGGCTTCAGTTTGATCTTTACTGACAGCTTCCCTTTCGATTTTCAGTTGTATAAGCCGTCGCTCCAATCGATCCATACTTTCTGGCTTTGAATCGATTTCCATGCGAATACGGCTCGCGGCCTCATCAATGAGGTCAATCGCTTTATCGGGTAGCTGGCGATCAGTAATGTAGCGCTGACTAAGTTTCGCGGCGGCGATAATGGCACTGTCAGTTACGGCAACCCCATGATGCACTTCATAACGCTCTTTGAGTCCGCGAAGGATCGCAATCGTATCCTCTTCAGAAGGTTCGTCCACCAACACTTTTTGAAAACGTCGCTCTAACGCCGCATCTTTTTCTACAAACAGCCGATATTCATTAAGAGTTGTAGCGCCGACGCAGTGCAGCTCGCCTCTTGCCAGCGCAGGCTTGAGCATATTGCCAGCGTCCATAGAACCTTCAGCTTTTCCGGCTCCTACCATGGTGTGTAATTCATCGATGAACAATATAATTTGGCCTTCAGCTTTTGCCAGATCATTTAACACGGCCTTTAATCGCTCCTCAAAATCACCACGAAATTTTGCTCCAGCCAGTAATGCCCCTAAGTCAAGAGTCAAAACCCGCTTATGCTTTAATCCTTCTGGAACCTCGCCATTAATAATACGCTGGGCAAGGCCCTCTGTAATAGCTGTTTTACCAACACCAGGATCCCCTATCAACACTGGGTTATTTTTAGTGCGCCTTTGTAATACTTGTATCGCTCGGCGGATTTCTTCATCTCGCCCAATAACGGGATCTAGCTTACCTAATTCTGCCTGCTCGGTGAGGTCTATAGTATATTTGTTTAAAGCCTCACGCTGATCTTCTGCATCTTGATCTACAACCGAATCTGAGCCTCGTACCTTTGCGATGGCAAAAACAGCTTTTTGAGGATCACCAAAGCGCGACATAAGCTTACTAAGACCATCAGAATCGAACATTACCGCCTGTAAGAAAGTTTCAGTGGAGATGAATTGATCCCTATTTTTTTGCGCCCTTCGATCTGCCAGGTTCATCAGACGGCTTAACGCCGGGCTCACCCGAACCTCCCCCGAGGGTATTTGTATTTTTGGCAATTTGTCTAGCTCAAGGCCTAGTGCACTCTGCAGGCCACGGATATCAAAATCCGCTTGCGCGAGGAGCGGTCTAACACTTCCACCCTGTTGGTTAAGCAGCGCTATCAGCAAATGCACTGTATCTATGACAGAGTGATCATTACCAATAGCAATAGACTGGGCTTCAGCAAAACCTTGCTGAAGTTGATTTGTTAGTTTTTCTATCTGCATAAAAGCTTACCCAAATTTATTACCACTTACTAAATTAAGTTGGGGCACTATAGGAAATTTCAACAGCAACATGACAATGTTGATAGACAGGTATTACAAAATAATCTTTTGGGGGCAATTCAACAAAAAAAGATCCAGAGTTTCGCTTCTAGTGACAAGCGAAACTCTGGATTTATTGGCGGATCTAAATTTGATTTAGCGCAGTGGTCATTTCTACGACCGCTTTTTTACCATCACCGTACACCATCACTGTGTGGTCCATTGCAAAAAGTGGATTTGGCAATCCTGCGAACCCTGGACTGAGCGATCGTTTAATAACCACAACATTTTTTGCCTTGTCCACATTTAGAATTGGCATTCCATAAATAGGACTACCCTCTGATTCTCGGGCCATAGGATTGGTAACGTCATTAGCACCGATGACGATGACTACATCTGTTTCTTCAAAGGTAGGGTTAATTCGATCCATTTCCACTAGCTTGTCATATGGAACCTCTGCCTCAGCTAACAAAACATTCATATGTCCTGGCATTCGACCGGCTACCGGATGAATACCATACTCCACCTCAGCACCTTGAGCTTCTAACGCGTCGGCTAATTCACGCACCGCATGCTGAGCTTGCGCCATCGCCATCCCAAAACCAGGAATAATTACTACACGTTTGGCCGTTTCCAGCATTAGCGCGATCTCGTCAGGCTGAGCACTAGTAACTTTACCGTCATAAATTTCATCAGCATCAATCTCTTCACCACCGGCTGCCATTTTCCCAAACAGCACGTTAGAAAGGGATCGGTTCATCGCTACACACATTATCTGCGTCAAAATCAATCCTGATGTGCCCACTAACGAACCAGCAACAATTAAGACAGTATTGCCCAGAATAAAACCGGCTAATGCAGCGGCTATACCTGAATAAGAATTCAGCAGCGCGATCACAACCGGCATATCTGCACCACCGATTGGCATAACTAAAAATAAACCCAACAACAAAGCGAGACCAAGTATAGCTAACATGGCAGCTAAGTTTCCTGGATTATTGACTAATATCACCAAAGAGACAACAGCACCAAAGAGAAGTAACCCGTTAGCAAGAGGCCCCCCAGGAAGTCCATAGGCCTTTTTCATTAGTTCTTGCAATTTCGCAAAAGCTACCAGACTGCCGGTTAAGGTCACCGCCCCGATCAACACAGTCAAACCAATTGAAACAATCGCAATGGTTCCCACTAAGCCATCACCGAAAGCGTTAACTGGAATAACCAGCGGCTGACCTATCTCACTCAAAGAAGTGGGCGCCATTCCGACGCGCGTTACAAATTCAGCCAAAGCAATGGTTAGAGAAGCTCCGCCACCAAAACCGTTGAGGAGTGCAACCATTTGGGGCATAGATGTCATCTGCACTTTCAACGCCATCATGCCACCCACTAAGGCTCCCACAGCAACACCAGCAATCACATAACGAAAGTCGACGTTATTAACCGTCAGTAGTGTTACCGTCACCGCCAGCAACATTCCAACAGCAGAAAGTAAATTACCACGAACGGCGGTCTTTGGCTTGGTTAACCCTTTAATTCCAAGGATAAATAAGATTGCGGCAATGAGGTAGACAAAACTTACAAGATTTGGACTCATTTCTAGCGCCTCTTAAACATTGCTAACATACGATTGGTTACTAGGTAACCGCCCACTACGTTGATCGTTGCGAACATGATGGCAACAAAACCCAACCAGTTAACCAGCACAGGTGAGCTGTCAGTGCCAGCCGCCATTAATGCCCCCACCAGCGTAATCCCTGATACGGCATTGGTCCCCGACATTAATGGTGTATGCAGCGTTGGTGGCACCTTAGTTATCAGCTCCACTCCTAGGAACAGCGCAAGTACAAAAAGAGCAAGCAGTAGAATCAAAATATCCATAAAAAAGTCTCTTATTATTTGTTGTTATCTGAAATTTCGACAGTGCCAACGTCCTCTAAGGCAGGCATTTTTAGCAGTTTGCGTAAGTGCGGATGCACAACAGAACCCTGATGAGAAACCACCGTACCAGCAACGATTTCATCCTCAAAATTGAGATTAACATGGCCTTTTTCATCGATAATCAGCGTTAACAGTGTCTCCATATTTTTGCCGTACATTTGGCTTGCATGGTAGGCTAGATCTGACGGTACGTTTTCAGGTCCAATAATGGTTACGCCATGGGCAGTAATAGTTTTCCCTTGTTCGGTGAGCTCACAATTACCTCCTCGTTCAGCAGCCAAGTCAACAATAACAGAGCCCGGTTTCATCGCTGCAACCATGTCTTTAGTGACTAATATAGGAGACTTAGCCCCTGGAATTGCTGCGGTCGTGATAATAAGGTCTTGCTCGGCTACCACAGCCGTCATTAGCTCACGTTGACGACGTAAAAAATCCTCACCTTGCTCTTTGGCGTAACCTCCAGCACCTTCAGATTCTCCAGTGTCCAAATCTAATTCGACCGGTTTGGCTCCAACTGATATTATTTGATCCCTCGCTGCTGGCCTCACATCATAGGCTTCAACTAAAGCACCCAATCGCTTCGCAGTGGCACATGCTTGGAGGCCAGCCACACCAACACCCATAATTAAAACTCGCGCCGGCTGGAGGGTGCCAGCTGCGGTCATTAACAAAGGGAAAATTCTTGGAGCAGCAGAGGCTCCCATTAGAACTGCTTTATATCCAGCAAGTGTCGCCATAGACGATAAAACATCCATGCTCTGTGCGCGGCTAATTCTTGGCACTAATTCTAACGCTATTGCAGTTACATTTGCAGATGCCATCGCATCAGCTGCTTCTGGCGATGCTAGTGGATCCATCATTCCTATGACTATCTGCCCATGTTTTAACAGGGGTAAATCTTCATCACTATTTACGTTATTAGCGCCAAAAGTTTGAACCTGTAAGATGATGTCAGCGGCAGAGAAAATATCACTTCGTACGGGCTTTATAGTTGCTCCAGCGGCCACATAATCTTCATCAGAATAGCCTGCTAGTCTGCCTGCACCGCTTTGAAGAAGAACGTTAACCTCTTTCTTGACTAGCGCGACCACGTTGCTGGGGGACATCGCGACCCGACGTTCTCCAGGTTTAATTTCCGACGGAATACCGATAATCACTCAACTCTCCTTGAAATTATAATTCTTCGTTACCAATGTCTAGAGGCTAACAGAGTTACACACTCGATTGAATTACCGTGTATCTATAGCCAACATCACAGAAAGCAATAATCACCGGCCGTAGGTATAAACCTGGGATTATAACCTCATCTAGACTAACTAACCCTTGAAATAGAGAAATCAGCTAAATCCAGCATTACTTGTTTGTATTTGGTTTCCGGCAGATTGACAAGCGCCTTTTTCGCAAGCTCCACCTCTTTTTTGGCTTGAGCATAGCTATAGGATAAGCCACCGCTTGCACTCACGATATCCAAAATTGCATTAAAGTCTTTCGATGTTTGATTTGTAACCGCTTTACAGATCATCTCTGACGATTTATTACCACCGTTATCTCGAGCAAAAATCAACGGCAGTGTCATTTTTCCTTCAGCAAGATCACTGCCTATGTTTTTACCCGTTTTATCCAATTCGCCTTGATAATCTAACACATCATCAGCTATCTGGAACGCCATTCCCAAATGATTACCATAAGCTATCATTGCCTCTTGGTTATGTCCTGCAAGGCATGCTCCAACTTGAGCTGCAGCTTCAAAAAGTCTTGCTGTTTTGCGATAAATCACCTGTCTGTATACATCCTCGGTAATGTCGCAATTTCCAGCATTGGCCATTTGCTGAACTTCTCCCTCAGAAATTACATTAGTGGCATCAGCCATTACACCCATAATGGGCATATTTGCTACCTGAACAAGCATTTGAAAGGCTCGCGAGTATAAGAAATCACCTACCAAGACACTAGGTGCATTACCCCATTGAGCGTTCGCTGTTTCACGACCTCGGCGTAAAGTCGAGACATCGACTACATCATCATGAAGCAGAGTGGCTGTGTGAATAAACTCAACCACCGCGGCCATTTTCAAATGCTCAACGCCTTTGTAGCCGTTGGCTAAAGCACTGAGCAATACAATAACTGGACGCAATCGTTTGCCTCCAGCATCAACAATATAGTGGCCAATATTTTCGACCAAACCAATATCGGACTGCAACTGACTGATGACAAGAGCGTTGACCGCAGCGAATTCTTTTTCCACCACTTTATGAAAAATTTGCATTAAGGTTTCAGTTATGTTGATTGATTAAGTTGGGTTGAATCTCTAAATGAACATTATCCAGAGTGATCATCAGTGTCAACAATTAACCCGATAAAAAAGCTATTTATTACACATCAATCACTAATATTTTTACACTACACCTGCGTTAACAGTTGCCGCTGCGAGTATAAGTGTTTAGGATGCGTAATTTAATAATATAACAGGTTATTATGAGCTTTCAGCAAAAATCAGAGTATTCAACAGAAGATCTTTTAGATGCCTCGCGCGGTGAGTTATTCGGCATCAACAATGCGAAATTGCCTGCACCAAATATGCTAATGATTGATCGTATTATCAACATCAATAGCAACGGTGGGAGCAATGGCTTGGGCCAAATAATTGCAGAAATTGATATTAAATCCGATCTTTGGTTCTTTGACTGCCACTTTGAAGGGGACCCTGTCATGCCCGGCTGTCTCGGACTAGATGCTCTTTGGCAGCTCATCGGGTTCTTTTTGGCCTGGAATGGTAATTCAGGAAAAGGGCGAGCCCTAGGCGCTGGAAATGTTAAATTTTTTGGCCAAATTCTGCCTACAGCCAAAAAAGTCACGTACAAATTGGACATCACGCGATTAATCCAACGTAAGTTGGTGATGGGTATTGCCGATGGATCTGTGGAAGTTGATGGTAAAGAAATTTATACAGCAAAAGATCTCAAAGTCGGATTATTTGCAAGCACCGATAATTTTTAATGTTTATATTTTATAATAGCTTTGTATTGGAGGAATATTAATGAAGCGTGCAGTTATTACAGGAATGGGAATTGTCTCCTGTTTAGGCAACGACAAGGAAAGCGTTACGCATTCATTGAAAAATGGTATTTCAGGCATTCAACATCGGCAAGATTTTGTGGATATGGGCTTAAAATGCAATGTAGGGGGACTTATTGATCTAGATCCTAAAGATCATATTGATCGAAAAGTTTTACGCTTTATGGGCAATTCCGCTGCCTATGGCTACATTGCTACCGATCGAGCTATTGCTGATGCTGGTCTCTCTGCTGAAATAGTATCTAGTCTGCGTACTGGACTGATTATGGGGTCGGGTGGACTTTCTGGTGAGATGTTTGTTGAAGCGGTAGATGTGATGCGAGAGCGCGGTATAAAACGAGCCGGACCTTATCGAGTTACTCAAATCATGGCAAGTACCGTTTCAGCCTGCATTGCAACACCATTTAAAATTAAGGGCGTCAACTATTCGCTCTCCTCTGCCTGCGCCACGAGCGCTCATTGTATTGGCCATGCAGTAGAGTTAATACAACTGGGCAAGCAAGATGTGTTACTCGCTGGTGGAGCAGAGGAAATGCACTGGTCCATGGCGGCAATGTTTGACGCTATGGGGGCATTAACGAGCAAATATAACGATACCCCCGAAGTAGCCTCACGTGCCTATGATGCTAATCGCGATGGGTTCGCGCCAGCCTTGGGTGGCGGCTGTGTCGTTGTCGAAGAACTCGAACATGCGTTAGCCCGAGGCGCCAATATAATTTGTGAAATAACTGGCTATGGAGCAACTTCCGATGGCGCTGACATGGTTTCTCCCTCAGGTGAAGGCGCCGAGCGATGCATGAAGATGGCTATGGAAACTGCGTCTGGCCCCATAGATTACATCAACACCCACGGTACAAGCACACCGGTTGGTGACGTAGCTGAGCTGGGTGCTATTCGTAATACGTTTGGTGATAACTGCCCCGACATTAGCTCTACCAAGTCACTTTCAGGGCATAGCCTTGGGGCGGCAGGAGTGCACGAGGCGATTTACTGCATGTTGATGATGGAAAATAATTTTGTCGCGGGCTCTGCTCATATTGACGATTTAGATGAAAGTGCCGAAGGTCTTCCTATCGTACGCAAAACCAAAGAAGCGCAACTCAATCGAGTAATGTGTAATAGTTTTGGTTTCGGTGGAACCAATGCAACACTCGTTATGGAGCGTTTCAGGTTATAGCTTAGCCTTATCGGTTATAAAAAATTACTATTTAATAACCTTTAATTTCGGCTAAACTGCTATTTTGACACAACAAAGTAGACAGTTAGATGCCAAAAGCAGAAGCTTACAGCCAAAGGAAGAAATTTGCGAAGAACAGCTATAGGCCACTTCCTAAAATATTGACCATAAGGGAGAGTGGTATCGATGGATTAGGGCTCTTTGCAGTAGAAAATATCAAGAAAGGATATTACTTGGGAGAAACGCACTTCAAAGTTCCTGGCGCCGGAGATTGGCTACGAACCCCTTTAGGAGGGTTTATCAATCACAGTGACAATAGCAACGCTGAAATTAACTCTTTGAGCCCGACTGCTAGGGGACTAACAACGCTAAGGGACATAGGAAAGGGTGAAGAAATAACCATTATCTACACCCTTTACTAATCTACCACTTGGTGTTCCAAGCCTGTCAACGTCTCCGATGATCATTCGCACACAGCTCTGAAACGGACGTTAAAGAGCCGCTAATATAGCTTCTGCACTGGAACCTTCTAAAGCGCCCGAATCGACGTTTAGCAAGCTCACCACACCGTTATCTACAATCATTGCAAAACGCTGACTGCGGAGCCCCATACCAAAACCACGACCATCCAAGGTTAAATCTAATGCCTTAGCAAAATCACCATTACCATCAGCTAACATCAATAGATGCTCTGCGTTGGCTGCTTTACCCCAAGCGTCAACAACAAACACGTCATTCACTGACATACAAGCCACTGTATCAACGCCTTTGTCCTTAATATCATCTAGGTGGACCACAAAACCTGGCAAGTGCGCTACCGAGCAAGTTGGTGTGAATGCACCTGGAACCGCGAATAAAACTACTTTTTTTCCATCAAAAACATCCGAAGTACTCATTCCTACAGGGCCTTCAGCACCCATTACTGTAAACATTCCTTCCGGAATTTTATCTCCCACTTTAATCGACATACTTACCTCTATCTACTGTGAATATTAAAACGATTCAAATTACTTTTAAGACTCAAAGGGCTCTCTGAGCGCATCTGAAATCAATTATCAAAAGTTTTTCTAAAACGGGATATCATCATCAAAGCTGTCCATGGACTGCGGCGCTTGTTGCTGAGTCTGAGGAGTATTTTGAGGCTTGGATTGCGCTGCAGGTTGCTGATACCCACCTTGCTGGGGAGCATCATAACCACCACCCTGAGATCCGCCCGGACCACCCCTACTATCAAGCATCTGCATTTCGCTAGCAACAACTTCTGTCGTATAGCGATCTTGGCCATCTTGACCCTGCCATTTTCTTGTTCGCAGTGAACCTTCTATATAAATCTTAGAGCCTTTCTTAACATACTCCCCTGCAATTTCAGCGAGACGATTAAAAAATACTACACGATGCCACTCTGTTCTCTCTTGAGCTTCGCCACTACTTTTATCTTTCCAAGATTCTGAAGTAGCAATACTCAAATTAGTAACAGCTCCACCTGACGGCATAAACCGTGTCTCTGGGTCCTGCCCACAGTTACCAACTATGATAACTTTATTAACTCCGCGTGCCATTCTGTTCCCCTAAGTTATTAACGATTTAAATACGGCTGCAAACTGTTCATATCAATGACCAATTTATCTACCTGAACATATGCCAATTGCTCCCCTTCTACTAGAAGTATATCTTCAACACCCACCACATTTGAAATTATTTTTAAGAATTCTTGATGTTCAATATCACCAACGGACAACACCAGAGTTCTCAGCGGTCTGGGTGACTGTAATCCTAGGGCAAAAACCCACCACAATAGTAAGACACAAACGATGGAGCCGAAAACACCATCAAACCCATATTCCTGCATGCTCCAGCCACCTACTAGCCCACCAGTAAAAGCACCTAAAAATTGGCATGTAGAATAAATACCCATTGCTGAGCCACGGTTGCCCGCAGGACAAGCCTTGCTTAACCAAGAAGGTAGAGATGCTTCCAATAGATTAAATGCAGCAAAAAACAATAGCAATAAAGTCAATGTGATTGAGGATGTGGGATCAAAAGTAAGACCAAGCGCAGCCACAGCCATGACCATAACGGCCACAAGAAAGACACTTTTTTGCACAGCAAATTTCTCTGACATGATCATTACCGGCAACATTAAAAAGAAACCACCGCCCAACAAACCTAAATAAACCCAAGGTAGATTTGAACCCGTCACGCCAACATCATTTGCCAGTATAGACGGCACACCAATAAAAACAGCCATAAGAGCAAAATGTAGCGCAAAGACTCCTACATTTAGGCGTTGTAACGTTGGATCTCTCAACAACGCCGAAAGGTCTTGAAGGTCAGTCATGGACTCTCTATTGAAATTTGGCTTACTGGTGTTGGGAATCACGAACTGAACCACAAGAATACCAAAAGCCCCAAGTATCGCAGTTAACCAAAAAATCCCAGACAAACCAAAGATTCCAGTAACAAAAGGACCTAACATCATCGCTAGAATAAATGAAAAACCTATACTTCCGCCGATCATGGCCATCGCCTTAGAACGGTTTTGCTCGACTGTATAGTCAGTGACCATAGCCATTAGGGTACTGGCTATGGCGCCCATACCCTGGAGAGCCCTGCCTAACATTAAGCCCAACATGGTATCAGCAGTAGCGGCAACAAAACTACCAGCAACAAATACCACTAGTCCTCCGATAATTACGGGTTTGCGGCCAATATTATCAGACAAAAGACCTAAGGGAATTTGCAATATCGCCTGTGTTAGACCATAGGCCCCAATGATAATCCCTAGCATCAAAGGGGTAAAATCAGGGTAATCCCCAGTAGCCATGGCGATCACTGGTAAAACCATAAACAGACCAAGCATTCTAAAACCAAACACACTGGCAATAGAGATGGTCACGCGCCTTTCAAGCGATGTCATTGGTAGGTTATTAATCAATGGGGATTCACATCATTAGATTAGTCAATTTCCTCGACATGATAACAGCCCAATCAGTGCGGTAGAATCTTTATCCTAACTTTTTAATCAAGAAATGGTTTATTGCTAAAAATAGTTCTCAAAAAGTCTAATATTATTTAATGTGCGTAAAGAGATGTCTATACTGTGCTGCTACGCCCGATGGGTGTTCTAACCTTTATAATTGAAGGTTCAACCTTACAAAAAGACGGTTCTATGGATACCATTCAGGTACGAGGTGCGCGCACCCATAATCTCAAAAATATAGATCTCGATTTACCCAGGGACAAGTTTATTGTCATCACAGGTCTGTCTGGATCGGGAAAGTCTTCCCTAGCGTTTGACACCCTATATGCTGAGGGTCAGCGTCGTTATGTTGAATCATTGTCAACCTACGCTAGACAGTTTTTATCGATGATGGAGAAACCCGACGTAGACCATATTGAAGGCCTCTCGCCGGCAATTTCTATTGAGCAAAAATCGACATCGCACAACCCAAGATCAACTGTAGGGACCATTACTGAGATTTATGACTATCTTCGGTTACTGTTTGCTCGTGCTGGAGAACCTCGCTGTCCAGAGCATAATAATCCGTTGAAAGCACAAACTGTTAGCCAGATGGTAGATCAAGTTATGGCCATGCCTGAGGGCACTAAACTGATGCTCCTAGCGCCGGTGATCAAGGAAAGAAAAGGCGAACACTTACATCTTTTTGAAACATTGCGTCGACAAGGATTTATCAGAGCAAGAATTGATGGAATTATTTGCGACCTCGACGAAGCGCCTGTCTTAGCCAAAAACAAAAAGCATACGGTAGAAGTAGTAGTTGACCGATTTAAGGTGAAAGAAGACATAGGGCTGCGTTTAGCTGAATCCTTTGAAACGGCACTAAACCTGGCTGAAGGCCTAGTCATGATTAGCTACATGGATGGTGATCACCCTGATCAACTGTTCTCTGCTAAATTTGCCTGCCCAATATGCAACTATAGTATAAACGAGTTAGAACCTCGCTTGTTTTCATTTAACAACCCCGCCGGCGCCTGCCCAACGTGTGATGGTCTTGGCGTTCATCAGTTTTTTGATATAGATCGCGTCATACAACATCCAGAAGCTTCAATTGCTGAGGGTGCTATTCGTGGTTGGGATAGGCGTACCCTTTTTTATTATAATATGTTGACTTCTTTGGCAGAACACTATCAATTTGACATAGACACTCCATGGGAACAACTTTCCTCTATCCATCAACAGAAGATATTGTTTGGTAGTGATGATGAAGAAATCACCTTTAACTATGTAAATGATCGAGGCACTGTTTTTCGCCGTCAACACACGTTTGAAGGCGTGATTCACAACATGGAGCGCCGTTATAGAGAGACAGAATCTCAATCGGTGCGTGAAGAATTAACCAAATATATGGCAACCTCTGACTGTCCTGAATGCTCTGGTACTCGTCTGCGAAAGTCAGCACGCAATGTGTTTATCGACAATCGACGCATTGAGGACATTGTTTCTCTTCCAGTAGGTGATTGTGCCGACTACTTTGACCAATTAACGCTTGGTGGTAGGCAGGGAGAAATTGCCGATAAAATCGTTAAGGAAATCCGCCAACGTTTCACCTTTTTAGTCGATGTAGGCCTAAATTATTTATCCTTAGACCGCAGCGCTGATACTCTTTCTGGTGGGGAGGCCCAGCGTATCAGGCTTGCAAGCCAAATAGGTGCTGGACTAGTAGGTGTAATGTACATTTTAGATGAGCCTTCTATTGGTTTGCATCAACGAGACAATGAGAGACTTCTAAAAACACTAGTCCGCTTGCGCGATCTAGGTAATACCGTAATTGTCGTTGAGCATGACGAGGAAGCTATCGCAGCGGCTGACTATGTGGTAGACATAGGTCCCGGAGCTGGCATTCATGGTGGTGCGATTGTCGCAGAAGGCTCGGTAGATGACATCCATAACAATCCAAATTCTATCACTGGTCAATTCCTATCCGGCGTTCGAGCCATTGAAATACCTAGAACTCGAAACCAAGGCAATGGTAAGTTTCTTTCAATTACCGGTGCTTCTGGAAATAATCTCCAAATGGTCGATTTAAATATCCCCCAAGGTGTGTTCACCTGCATCACAGGCGTATCAGGGTCAGGGAAGTCAACTCTCATTAATGAAACACTTTACCCAGCAGCAGCAGCGGCTCTCAACAAAGCCACGACATTGAAATCTGCAACTCACGAGAAAATCAGTGGCCTTAATCATCTGGACAAATGTATCGATATTAACCAGAGTCCAATTGGTCGTACTCCTCGCTCCAACCCATCAACCTACACCGGTATCTTTACTCCTGTTAGAGAGATTTTTGCTGGTACACAGGAAGCTAGATCTCGGGGATATGCGCCTGGTAGATTCAGCTTTAATGTTAAAGGCGGCCGTTGTGAAGCCTGTCAAGGCGATGGTGTTACTAAGGTTGAAATGCATTTTTTACCAGACATATATGTCCCCTGTGACGTATGCAATGGGCAACGCTATAACAGAGAAACCCTAGATATACATTTTAAAGGTAAAAACATTCACCAAGTCCTTGATATGACAATTGAAGATGCAAGAGACTTTTTTGATGCTATCCCAGCGATTGCGCGAAAGCTGCAAACCTTGATAGATGTGGGACTTTCTTATATCAAGCTTGGACAGGCTGCCACCACTTTATCTGGTGGAGAAGCTCAGCGTATCAAATTAGCCAAGGAACTGTCTAAAAGGGACACAGGGAAGACACTGTATATACTTGACGAACCAACCACAGGATTGCACTTTCACGATATAGAGCAGCTGCTGGCAGTTTTACATAGACTGCGAGACCATGGCAATACAGTAGTTGTCATTGAACACAATCTAGATGTAATTAAAACCGCTGATTGGGTGGTTGATCTCGGGCCCGAAGGTGGCTCAGGTGGCGGAAAAATTATTGCCGAAGGGACCCCAGAGCAAGTTTCAGAAATGGCAGGGTCGCACACTGGCTTTTTCTTAAAAAGTCTTTTGAACGTTTAACTTAAACAAGCGAATGCTCGTTTTGCCAGCACAGATATTGTTCGACCATGGCGTCGACGGTGGTTTTTTCATAGGGACGTAGACCGCTCAAAATAAGATGTTTAACGCCATGACCAACATGTCGACCATTATCATGGATATCAAAATGCAAATGAGCATCGCCTCGTTTTCCTTTCACCTCGAGCGAATTTTTCATAAGAACCAGCAAAGGATTGTTTAAATCCAGTCTGTCCAGTGTAATCGACATGGACTGATAAATAATAAGCGGTCTTTTAGGATTGATCATAACGCCGTTCTCGGCCATTAGAGGAACCAAAATATGAGGAAAGTTTTGGCCTGAAAATCTAACATAGGCACGAACTAAAGCCTCCGCGCCTTTGTCAGCAGCAACCTGACTGCCCCGTGCAGTAACCTTGAGGTATTCTTTACCAAAATCATCGACAATATGACTATGCTCACCCAAGGTGGGCGGAAAGACCAACGCAGTGTCGGCTGAAACTAAGCCAGTAAACACAAAGTCCATGGCGTTAAAAAGACCATAGTACTCAACAAAAAAGGCAAACAGTAAATCACCTGGCACGCAAAAACGCTTGCTAGAAGGATCATGTATAGGATTGAAATCGTTACTGATAGTTTTAGCGAAAGAACTAGCTTGTTCGCTGCCAATGGTGATTTTATTGCCATTTTGGCTTGAAAATTGATCTATGAACACAGATTAATCCAACTCAGTTTCAAATTCTTCGAGTAAGTCTAGAGGCTCTATTTCATCACCAGTAAGATCAACACTCCAATTAATGCCTGCTAAAAGTACATCTGAGTGCATTCCCGGAAGCCAGTCATCTAAAAACTCTTCCATCTCAATAGCTACCGGTGTGTAAACATCCCAATCACCATTACAAAGAGCTTCAGCTAAGGCTTTACTAGACCAAAAGGGAATGACATCAATATCATCATGATCACTAGAACTCACCAGAGCCCAATTATCATTGCCATCTTGAAGCCCCCAAATACAGCCGGCCTCAAGCGATTCAACAATTAGGCGGTCAAAATTTTCTTGAAGATTGTCTGATAGAGAGTGCATAGAACTGATCCGCTTTAAACCTTATTTTTATTAAGGCGCCCATAGTAACCGTTTTAGACCAACAGCCCAACATTGAATATAGAACTGCTTACGCATAACAAAATCTAAATGTGTTTGTCACCAAGGTAAATATCTTCATTATTATTCATAATTTGGCTAGCAAGCCGGCCTCCCATTAATTGTATGTGCCCACAATCTCGCATACTTGCGTCTGATTCATGAGCAGATAATCGACTACCCTAAAAATCTTCTGTTGCACCATTTGAAATTGACTGTGACGTTAAGATACTAGCAAGAGCAAAATTTCCAAAGCCCTATAATCCAGATTGAGCGTTAGTCGTTTGAGGATCAATGGTCAGAGTAGCACCAGAACCAGTAGCTTTGAAACACTCTGCTTATAGAGTTGAATTTCAATATTACCAGAATCAAAAACGACCACTAGTATATCTGAGCCTATTAAAATACCGCTTTTGATATCAACGCTATCAGACAATGTTAACTCAATGCTTGTTCACCTAGGCTATGTACATTAAGGCTCCCAAACCTTGCACCTTAGCGTCAATAAGACTCGTGACATTGCCATTAGCAGTGTACTTTTTTGACTCCAAATTTAATGTAAAGTGCCAGCTGGGCTGGCCTTAATTTGGCCCCAATAGCTTTTGTGCTCTAATCTACTTGGTGTTGTTCATGATTCCGCGCACCGCCGCAGGTATATCTGCAGGCAGCACAACCAGTTTTGAGTTGTCCGAACTAGATATATCACGCATAGCTTCAATATATTTTTCACCTAAAAGATACATGGCAGGCAGCTCTTTATCTTGGATAGCATCATTAACCTTTGATAGTGCGGTTTTGGTCGCTTCAGCAAGCACCACTTTCGCTTCTGCATCTCGCCTAGAAGCTTCTAACCGACCATCCGCCTCAAGAATAGCGGCGGTTTTTTCACCATCAGCCCGAGTAACTGTGGCTCTTCTCTGACGCTCAGCAGCCGCCTGCTCCTCCATTGCCTGCTGCATGGTTCCTGAAGGCTGTATGTCCTGGATCTCAACAGTTTTCAAGGTAATGCCCCAATCAGCAATATCCTCAGAAATAGAAATTTTCAGTTTAGCTTTAATTTGATCACGAGAAGAAAGTGCATCATCAAGAGACATATCCCCGACAATAGATCGTAGGGACGTTTGAACTAGCGTCCGTATAGCCAGTTCATAATCCTCGACGCCATACACCGCCTTTTCTGGAGAAATAATATTAATATAGGCTACGGCATTAGCAATAATAACGACGTTATCACGAGTGATTACTTCTTGGGATGGTATTTCTAATACAATGTCTTTGGTGGTAGCTTTGAATGCCACTACATCAATATAAGGAATCAAAAAATTCAAGCCTGGACTCAATGATTTATGGAATTTTCCTAACCTTTGCACGACCCATTTAGAACCCTGAGGAACCAACCTAACAGCTTTAAATAGTGTAATTAAAGCCACCAGAAAAATTGTACCAAAAAGTATAAAATTACTCATATAACACTCTCCCTATCAAATTAATCATTTCTGGTAACAACTAACTTATCACCAGAAATTTCCTTTATGGATAACCGATCACCCAAGTTTACAGATACATCACAGATAAATTCCCATTCATCACGATCCAAGATCGGAGTACTGAAGCGTATAATTCCAAGAGAGTCCCCAGCGGGCAATTTGGTCACCATTCCAAACTCACCAAGCGCAGCAGCTCGAGACTGATCATTTTGTTTGCCACTCGCCATTTTTGGCTTAATAAATTTAAACCAAGCGACGGCAAAAAGCACCGAAAACACTGTCCATATCAATATTTGAACACTCACCGACATAGGTAAAAACATCGCTAACACACCAACCAGCAATGCACCCAAGCCAAACCAAAGGATCGTAAAACTAGGTACAAAAATTTCGGCTACAACTAAACATAGACCGATGACTAGCCAATGCCAATAAAGCAGCTGGATATCCATAAACACTCCTCTTTCCTACTAACTTTACACCCAATTAACAATTTTTCAGCCTAGCACCTATATAGGTCCAGTATAACAAAATTATGAGTGACCATTATCCTTAAAATACAATATCAGGGGGTCTGCAGTGACATCACAATCGCATCCTCACGCCCCAGCACTGCTGGGTAATAATCTCGTCTGACACTCACTTGAGTAAACCCTATTTTTTGATACAACCTAATCGCGGTAAAATTTGTCACTCTTACCTCGAGAAACAGTTGCCTAACCGCCTGTGCCAAACCGTTGATTCCATAACGTAATAAGATCTCGCCATAACCTAGATGTTGATAGTTCTTATGAATGGCAATATTTTGTAACTCACTTTGATCAAGGGTAGTAGATATAACAATAAAGCCAATAATTTGTTGATCTATAATCAGTACTTTACTACAGTCTAAAACGTGCTGAAACTGCCGTTTGGTCCAGCCTGTCGCGGTATTTGAATTCTCAATTTCCACTACAAAATCTAGGTCCTCAACGAGCATTTGACGTACCACGATATCATCAGACATCGTACTTAAGAAATAGTTGCCGCAGGTTTAACTGGAGCCATGGGAGACCACCCTTTCATAATCTCCCACGCATATCTTTTTGATTTTTTATCAGTAACCATAGTACTCAAATCAGGCAAAGTAATTGCCTCGGTCTGAGATGAAATGGTTAATTTTGAAGTGTTAGCCTCAGCACCTTGTATATCAGGCAATATCCAGTGTGTCACTGTATTTCCAAGTAGGAGAATTCGCTCAACACCATAACTGGATAATCGAGCACTGATTAAGGTTGATAAAAATGCTTGTGCGTCTGAAGTACCCCCTTGAACACCAGAAAAAGGAGGCCATTGAGCCACTTCCAACTGAGGTAATGCCTTTGACTCACCGGTAATTGCCCTAATAATATTATGTAGCAATGTTATCTGATTCGAATCTGGCAATTCATTTTTTGCGACGCCGCAGACCAATAGTCTGTCACTAATCTGCCACAGTAACAATGTAACTGTTACCTCAGGTTCAACATCAGACCGTGCCGTTTTTATGAAGCCATCACCATTAATGGCGTCTTTTTTTGAATTATCTAAGGTCGTCTTACTCTGAGGCACAGCATTGGTCGAAATCTCTGCAAGAAGTTGATCCCTAGCAACAGCAATGAGCGGCATAACATCAGTTTTTTTAACTGATACAGGGATAACTTCATTATCATCCATAGATTCTCTTGGAATATATTCGACAATCCCAAACGTTTTTAAGTAGTGGTGGCGAAGGGTGTCCACCGCTAAACACCACCCAACTGGGGATGCATACTCCCCGGATTACGCAAAAGTGTAACTGCATGCAAATAGGCTTTAGCACTAGCTACCAAAATATCAGTATCCGCTCCCTGACCATTTATAATACGACCGTCTTTGTGCAGTCTAACCGTAACCTCGCCCTGGGAGTCAGTGCCTTGAGTTACAGCATTCACCGAATAAAGCTGCAACTCGGCATTACTTACCATTAAACTCTCAATGGCATTGAAAATAGCATCCACTGCCCCACTGCCATTAGACTCGACACTATGCTCTTGATCTTGATGCCGGATTATAATTTTTGCCACAGGCAGTTGGCCTGACTTAGACAGCACCTCGAGATCTATCAGGGTTAAATCATCTGTTGGCCCCATTTGAACATCAGAAACTAAGGCTTGCAGGTCTTCATCGAATATCTCGCGTTTTTTATCGGCTAAATCTTTAAATTGCTGAAATGCTTTATTAAATTCATCTTTGCTATCAAAGCTAATACCCAAATCATCTAAACGTGCCAAGAACGCCGCACGCCCTGACAGCTTGCCCAATGACAACTTATTATTTGTCCAGCCGACATCTTCAGCTTTCATGATTTCGTAGGTTTCGCGCATCTTAAGGATACCGTCCTGATGAATCCCTGACTCATGGGCAAACGCATTAGCTCCCACAATGGCCTTGTTTGGCTGTACCGGAAATCCAGTAATACTAGACACTAAGCGAGAAATGGGCACTATATGAGATGGATCAATGTCAGTTTTAACAGAATATAAATCCTGGCGCGTGCGAAGAGCCATAACTAATTCTTCCAGGGACGCATTTCCCGCCCGCTCACCCAACCCATTAATTGTGCACTCAACCTGGCGAGCACCGTTTTGTACTGCCGAAAGACTATTTGCCACGGCCAATCCAAGATCATTGTGGCAATGCACTGAAAAGACTGCCTGATCAGCATTGGGGACGCAATTAAGCAGTCTATTAATCACTGCTCCGTATTCACCTGGTGCCGAGTAACCCACCGTGTCTGGAAAATTAATAGTTTTAGCACCAGCTCTAATTGCTGCCTCAGTAATTCGACACATAAAATCAAAATCGCTGCGACTGGCATCTTCAAGAGAGAATTCCACGTCATCAACCAGATCTCGGGCTATTTTCACCGCACCGGTTGCTTGCGCAAGAACATCCTCAGGTTGCATCTGTAACTTGTACTTCATATGGATAGGTGATGTTGCAATAAATGTATGGATACGCCCAGCGGCCGCACCTCTCAGCGCTTCCCCCGCACGCTCTATGTCAGATCTGACGGCGCGTGATAAACTACATATACGGCTGTTTCTAACAGTATCTGCAATCAGCTGCACTGCTTCGAAATCGCCCTGACTAGAAACTGCAAATCCCGCTTCAATAACATCAACTCGCATCTTTTCTAATACTTTTGCTATACGCAGCTTTTCATCTTTAGTCATTGATGCTCCGGGGCTTTGTTCCCCGTCACGCAGTGTTGTGTCAAAAATTATCAATTTTTCTTTCGCAATCATGCTATGTCCCGCCTATAAAAATCGTGCTGTTCAAAAGGTCTTCTATATTAGAATTACCCTTCAAACATATTGTATAGTTACTAGTGCCCTGTCTACGACGCCACACTAGGATGCAACATCACTTACCAGTCTGTGCCACCAATCATCCAAGTCTTGTATTTTTTTGAGATATAACAATAGATGCCCCTCAGGGCAGCAGACACCTAAGTATAGAGCGCCTTTGCAGGCTTAAGAGAGAAATTTGTATTGGTTCATGACTAATCATAAACATATTTAAGCAGATCCGATGCGTAAAACCAAGAGTGAGTCGCACTAGTTGCTGAAAATATCTCATCGCAACTTTTTACCCACCCAGATAACAGGAGCCGAAAGCGCGAAAATCACTGCCATACTGAATAGAATCCGTGGTGGATCAATAGTAATTACCACAAAACCCATAACTACTGACAGTATCACCATAAAGGGTACCTTACCGCGAAAATCAATTTGCTTAAAACTAGGATAAGTAAAATTAGATACCATTAACAGACCCGCTGAAGCAGTTATCAAAGCACCAATACTAGTCATAAAAACTGAAGGTTCCATGCCATGGACGGACCAAACAAACCCTGCCACTAAAGCAGCCGCCACTGGACTTGGAAGTCCCGTGAATACACTACCGTCAGATACGCCGGCTTGAACATTAAAGCGTGCCAATCGCAGAGCCGCGCAGGAGGCATAGACAAAAGCGGCTGCCAAGCCCAACTTACCAATATCACTAACCCCCCAACCATAGGCCACTACAGCTGGGGCAACACCGAAAGAAACCATATCTGAGAGACTGTCATACTGAACACCAAAATCACTTTGAGTATTAGTCATTCGCGCGACTCGACCGTCTAAACCATCAAACAACATCGCGGCAAAAATTGCCATAGCGGCCCAATCATATTGTCCGCTAAAACCTGACAGGACAGCGTAAAAACCACCAAAAAGTGCACCAGTAGTTAACAGATTAGGTAACAAATAAATCCCTTTTCGCGCAGGGGGGCGAGCCGGCTCAACTTTTTCATTCTGATTTAAATTGATTACGTTCTCTGCCGCCTCTGTTTCTTTCACCATTATGTCATGCCTATTATTTGGCTGTTGTCAGATGTAGTATACGCCAAACTGACCTAGTCATCCAAAAACTGCCGTTGAAAGTTATGCAGATCATCCTGAGACAAGCCCAATCCGTCGGTAAGATATCTGTTCATCGAGCCATAACGCTGATCTATGGCATTCAAAAACGCCACTATGTTATCTTCATGGACAGAAACATAAGGTACAAGCCAAGCCCGATCCCAGGTCTGGACATTAGCATCGCGTAAATGACCTTCTATAATACCAATGAGCTTGGAGGAGTCATAATACTCACGTGTCAGAAGATAATCCTCAATAATCGTCTCCCGAGGAATATCTAATGCCGACAATAGTAAAGCTGCAGCCATTCCAGTTCGGTCTTTTCCTGCAGAGCAATGAAAAACACTAGAGTGGTCAGCATTATCTAGAATCTGACGCATAAATCGGCTAAATGCTGGTATTACCACATCAATGCAAGACCGATAGGAATTGACCACCAATTCATGTGAGGACTCAGGCGTCAACTCCCCTTCAAACAAAAACTCCCAAAATCGCGATATATCACCGATAGATATTTGATAATCATCAACGAAGTCAGCTCTAATGGCACAACTAGGAGACTGAATCTGCTCCTCCTTGCGCCTAAAATCATGAATTTTAGTCACGTCTATGCTTTCTAAAGTATCTAGATCTCGTTCAGAAAGAGAAGCAAGATGACCACACCGCAGGAGTTTTCGCCATCTGATACTTTTACCATGATGGTTTACGTAGCCACCTAAATCACGAAAATTTATACCTCCATCAAGTGATACTACTCTAGAAAAACTACCCGTTTTTGTCATCTTATATTTAACCCTTATCGTTAGGTAAAGTTACATAGCACTCACTGCCTGACTCAATACAATGGCGTCGGGGTGACGTACCCCATCAACACACTAACAGCACCTCGTTACTGGGCGCGAATAAATTTATCGCCGCGCGAAATACCAGTGACACCACTGCGCACCACCTCCATAATACCCATGGTATTGACCGCTTCAATAAATGCATCCAACTTGTCACTATCACCGGTCAACTGGATAGTGTAGGTGTGCGTGGTAACGTCAATAATATGACCTCTGAAGATTTCAACGCAGCTTTTTAACTCAGAGCGACTATCATTATCTGCCGCCTTAATTTTTACCAGCATCAATTCTCTCTCTATATGAGGGCCTTCAGTCAAATCAACCACTTTTATAGTATCAATTAATTTATGTAGTTGCTTTACAATTTGCTCCGCCATCTGATCGTCACCCTGAGTAGTCAAGGTCATACGCGATAGTGTTTCATCATCTGTAGGCGCAACTGTTAGGGTATCTATGTTGTAACCTCGCTGCGAAAACAATCCCACCACTCTTGATAGAGAACCAAATTCATTTTCCAACAAAACAGAAATAATTCTTTTCATTAGGTTCTCTCCGTCTTGCTTAGCCACAAATCACGCATTGAGCCCCCTGGCATATGCATGGGGTAGACATGTTCAGACCGGTCTATGCATATATCCATGAATACTAGCCGATCTTTCATGGCGAAACACTCGCGCATTTTTTCTTCGAGTTCTTCGTAGTTAGTCACTCGAATGCCTACATGTCCATAGGCTTCAGCCAAGGCCACAAAATCTGGCAAAGACTCCTCATAGACACTCTGCGAATAACGGCTATTATATTGCATATCCTGCCATTGCCTGACCATACCCAGAGCCGCATTATTTAAATTTATAATTTTAACCGGTAAATTATGCTGACTGCAGGCGGACAACTCTTGAATACACATTTGAATACTGCCCTCTCCTGTTACACAGGCAACATCAGTGTCAGGAAAAGCTAATTTGGCACCCATAGCCGCGGGTAGCCCAAACCCCATAGTGCCTAACCCTCCTGAATTGATCCATTGCCTAGGCCGATCAAACTGATAATACTGCGCAGCAAACATCTGATGCTGTCCTACATCAGAGGTTACAATAGCGTCGCCCTTAGTAACCTTGTAGAGC
>JAQWYJ010000009.1 GCA_029254005.1 Porticoccaceae bacterium
CGCCAGCGTTCAATCTGAGCCATGATCAAACTCTTCAGTTTAATCTTTAACCTCACCAATTAAGGAGAGGGAACGGTTACGCAAAACTTGCTTTACCATTCAAAATCTCAGTTTCATAATTCGAACTTATCACATTCATAAATGAATCGATGAGTACTTACTTATGATATTTAATAATCCAATATCAATTAGCAAGTGCCCACACGCATTGCTTGATTATATTTTTAAAGAACATTCGCTTCGATGAGCGGGACGCGTATTCTATAGATAGCAGCCCCTTTGTCAACAGTCAAAAGTGATTTATTTTAAAATAATTTCACTCTCTTTCCTTGACGCTTTATTTGCTTCTCAACATCGCTGTTGGGAGCGCGCATTCTAGCGGCAAGTCTGAACTTGTCAACAGTAAATTTCAAATTATTCAAAACAATTTTACTTTCTACTTTTTGCCGCAGAATTTCAACGACTCACCCGGTTGGGAGCGCGCATTCTACAGGCAGACGGAAAACTGTCAACAAGTATTTAGGTTTATTTTTAGTAGCGCTGTAAAGCGATCAAATACGTTCGAAAAGATGATATTTTTTCTTGCCTAAACGAACTAAGAAGAACCGATCGTGTAGTGCATTTTGTGGTGCAAAATTTGCCTCTGTTAGCATATTGTCTTCAGGGCCTTTAGCAGATCCATTGATTAAGACTGAATGTCTGGCCAGGGCATCCTTCACTTCTCTCCCAGCTTTTGTCATTCCACAGTCGGTAAGCAAGTTAGTCAATGGCTTGTTTTGCAAATCTTCATTTGAAAGTACCGAGGAGGGCAGACCGTCCATCGATAGCTGCATAAAATCAGTTTCTGAAAGGTCATTAGTATCGCCACTAAACAGTGCCGAAGTAATGCGCATAGCTGCAGCATACCCATCGTCGCCGTGTACTAACGTAGTGACTTGTTCAGCTAAAATCCGTTGTGCTTTTGGACGCCCATCAGTTACTGCATCAGCATCTTCGATCGCCTGAATCTCAGTGATAGTTAAAAAAGTAAAATAACGTAAAAATTTGTAGACGTCAGCATCTGCAACATTTAACCAAAACTGGTAAAAACTGTAAGGTGATGTTTTCGTCGCATCTAACCATACGGTCCCAGATTCAGTTTTGCCGAATTTAGACCCATCAGCTTTTGTGACTAAAGGAACCGTTAACGCGAAACATTGGGACTTATTTTGTCGACGGCTAAGGTCTATTCCACTGACAATATTGCCCCACTGATCACTACCACCAATCTGCACAGTACAATCATAGCGGCGATTAAGTTCTGCAAAATCCAGTCCCTGCAACAATGAATAGGAGAACTCTGTGAAAGATATGCCGGCGCCTTCGCGATCTAAACGCTGCTTAACTGACTCTTTTTGAATCATTGTGTTAATAGAAAAATGTTTACCGACATCTCGCAGAAAATCCAAAACATCCATCCCCGCGGTCCAATCTAAATTATTAACTGCAAGCGCGTTGTTGGGAGACTCAGTCTTGAAATTAACAAACCGTTGCGTTTGACACTTGATTTTAGCCACCCAGTCTGCCACCACCTCAGGGCTGTTCAATTTTCGTTCTTCAGCTTTAAAGCTTGGGTCGCCAATAAGTCCAGTAGAACCTCCAACCAATACAATAGGCCTGTGTCCTGCTTCTTGAAATCGTTTCAAAACCAAAAGGGGGACCAAACTGCCGATATGAAGACTGTCTGCAGTAGGGTCAAACCCACAGTACAGTGTTCGGGACTCATCAAGATGAGCAATCAAATCTTGATCCCCTGAATATTGAGCCACAAGGCCTCTTTGCTTTAAATCTGTTAGGAATTGTTCACCGCTTAATTTCATGAGGACCTTTTCGTACAATAAATAAATGTTCGCCAACTCTACAGATTGATGCGCCAAATACAAGACATATGCGTTACTATAATTAGGTTGTAAGTCCAATCCTGACATCGACACTAAATGGTTTTCAGTAATAGCCGATCAAGCGACCATTGTATCTTCTTCGCCAAAAAAGCTAAAATCTCCTAAGACATTAATTTGTACTCTATAGAAGTGAGAAATCTCATTCAAAAAATTGCTGCCATGATGCTGCCAATAGTGAGTAAACTGTTGCGTTTAGCAGGAAAACTGTTTCAAGAATTTCCAAAGAAAAATTCTATAGTCGCCCTTGGAATTGTAATCTTTCTTTTCACACTTTTAATATGGCCAAAAAACTTACCCACCTCAGTCAACCAGATCACTGAGGTAATCCCTATCACCTTAGTCACTGAGCAAATTGATAACGAAGGATATGGCGCTGAGTTAAAATGGTATGCAGAGAAGGTCTCTGAAGGTGACAATCTCTCTACCGTTTTTATGCGAGCCAATCTAACTGCACAGGATGTATACCAACTATCTTCGTCTGTCGGCGGTAAATCTCTTAAAAATCTGTTCCCTGGTGAACTATTCCGTTTTGGCACCAACTCGAGTAATGAGCTAACTAAAATAGAATATGTTAAATCACCACTAGAGACTCATATATTTGTCCGTCAAAGTGACCATTACACCTCACAGGTACAAATTCGTGAGCCTGACATTCTTGTCAGCTATCGAGAAGGTGTAATACAGGATTCTCTTTATTTGTCGGCAAAAAAGGCAAACTTACCTGACAAACTCATTATGGAAATGGCAAATATTTTTGGCTGGGACATTGATTTTGTCTTCGACATAAGGCCAGGCGACTCGTTTGCACTTACCTATGAGGAAAGATTTATAGAAGGGGAAAAGTTGTCTGTAGGGAGTATTTTAGCCGCGTCATTTACCAACCGAAAAAAAACCTTCAACGCTGTCCGCTACACAGACCATCAAGGAGTTAGCAACTACTTCACCCCCGAAGGTCTGAGCATGCGCAAAGCATTTTTACGCACACCGCTTGATATTTTTCGTATTAGCTCAGGTTTTAATCTCAAACGCAAACATCCAATCCACAAGAAAATTAAAGCCCACCGAGGGGTAGATTACGCAGCACCAAGAGGCACACCTGTGTATGCGGCCGGTGCGGGCAAAGTATTAAATGCTGGATACAGCAGAGCCAATGGTAACTATGTTTTCATTCAGCACGGCCAAACCTATGTAACCAAATATTTGCATCTTAATAAAAAGACAGTGCGCAAAGGCCAAACGGTTAAACAGCGTCAACAGATTGGCACCGTTGGTTCGACAGGCTATGCCACTGGACCCCACTTACACTATGAATTCTTAGTCAATGGTGTGCATCGGAATCCTCGTACGGTTAAATTACCTCAAGCAAAACCAATTCCAAAAAATGAAAAATTTGCATTCAATCAGGCCATAAAACCTGTGCTAGCGCAACTGGCGGAATACCAGGAAAAGACCCGGCTGGCTTATCTAGATAACCAGGTCAAGCCCGCCTCTGAGGAATATTAATTCATGACAAAACCAAATATATATGTTGGACTGATGTCAGGAACTAGCATGGACAGTATTGATGCTGTGGCTATTGATTTTCAAAATAGTCACATCCAAATGATTGGTAGCCACTCTCACCCTATTCCCAATACACTGAAGCAGGATATCTTGGCACTATGCCAGCCTGGTGTAGATAATATAGACCTCTATGGGCGTACCGACAGAGCTTTAGGCCATCTATTTTCTGACGCGACTCTGGCGTTACTGGAAAAAACTAACATAAACACCAAGCAAGTTATTGCTATCGGCTCTCATGGACAAACCATAAGGCACCAACCGCCTGAAAAATCTCATGGTTTCACATTACAAATTGGTGATCCTAATATCATCGCTATCAAAACAAAATGCGCTGTTGTTGCCGACTTTAGGCGTGCTGACATGGCACTTGGTGGTCAGGGTGCGCCATTAGTTCCGGCTTTTCATCATCACTATTTTGCCGATCCTAGGAAGCATCGAATTATTTTAAATATTGGTGGAATTGCAAATATAACCGTACTCAAGAACAATACCTGCAGCGGCTTTGATACCGGACCAGGCAACCTACTCCTAGATAGCTGGTGCTTAAAAAATACAGGGCAACCTTTTGATGATAAAGGCGCCTGGGCAGATACAGGAAACCTTAGTAGAGCTTTGGTCGATCAACTCAAATTGCACCCTTTTTTTGAGCTTGAACCTCCTAAGAGCACTGGCCGCGAAGTCTTCAATGCATCTTGGCTAGAGCAACAGCTCACTGGTCATACTTTGCCCGCCGAAGATATACAGGCAAGTCTTATTGCTTTTAGTGTAGAAACAATAAGTGAAGCCATCGCGCGTATCGGCGAGCCAGTAGATGATATTTTGGTATGCGGTGGCGGTGCCTTTAACACAGCCTTAATAACAGCGTTAGAGAAAAATGTAGCGCCTTATGGACAACCCAACGTGTCATCAACCAGCGCGCTAAGAGTTGACCCCGAATGGGTTGAGGCCTGTGCATTTGCATGGTTGGCAAAGCAAAGGATAGAGTTAAAAACCGCCAATATTCCGAGTGTGACCGGTGCTTCTAGAGCCACTGTTCTAGGTGCGCTTTATCATTTCTGAAAAAATATTGAGTAAATTAAATTGAGAAAGATGCCCCACAACCACAGGTGGTGGACGCATTAGGATTGGTAATCACAAATCGGGATCCCATTAGTCCAACCTCGTAATCTACGGTAGATCCTGCCAAATACTGGAAGCTCAGCGAATCTATGACCACTGTAACCCCGCCACGACTCACAGGCGTGTCATCTTCAGCCATAGTATCCTCGAATGAAAAACCATACTGGAAGCCCGAACACCCACCTCCAGTGACATAAACTCTTAGTTTTAAATCCTCATTATCTTCCTCAGCCTTAAGACTCTGAACCTTTGCAATAGCACTGTCTGTAACTTCCAGTACCGAAGGAATGTATGTTTGAATCACTGACATTGAGACTCCACAACCATTTATTAAGAGGATTGATTAATATTCTTTAAACGTGACTAGTGTAACGAGTTAAGCCAATATTGGCTATTTATCGATTATCTATCAAGCCTTGCTGTTTTTACTAATGTCATCTTGCGCTAGTACACTAACATTAGTTGCTGGCACTTCATGCACTAACTTACCGGCGACATGAGCACCGCGCTCTATCTCTAACGTATCGTAATATAAATTACCCTCTACCACTGCCTGTGAGGCCAATCGGGCATGCTTTAAAGCAAAAATATCGCCCTCAATATGGCCATTGATAATAACATTGGGGGCGGAAACTGAACCCAAAACAGACCCCCCATGAAGCACTCTTACTTGCGAGTTATCGTCATCCGACAAAATCTTACCTATGATAGAGCCTTGTATTTCTAAGTTGCCATCGAAGATAAGATCTCCGGTAATTGTTGTGCCTTCAGCTATTAGGGTTGTAGGCTCACCCTGCGTTTTAATCAAATCTTGTGTAGAATTTTTAGAGAACATACTCTAGTCCTTTTTTGCCCAGGGGAAAATATCATCAAAGTTTGCAATTTTTTTCCATGAGTAGCGCAACTTAAATCTGACTTTAGCAGGAATAAATCCCTCAGGTATACTTAAAATGCCTTGATTTATCGAAAAATATTTTAGCGATAAACTCATTGGCATCGCTTTGATCTCATCATCTAGGTCAGATAACATAAAGGTCTCCTCTTCGCCATTGACTGTTCCAATAATAAATATGTCTGCTAGCACAGTAATTGTTTCCAATTGTGCGGCTTTTTGATTGGCCACCCAGCGGTAGCTATAACGATTTTGATCAATATTGGTGATATCAAATTTGGTTATTGAAAGCCCCATGGGATGATCTTCATTACCCAATAACTCTTTATACAGACCTAACTGCTGCTCTTGTTCAGAAATTTGCTTCTGTAACTGAATCATTTCTTGTCTTGTATTTTCTATAGCCGCTAGATCTACCTGCTTATTCAGGCGCACCATTTCAAGCTCAGAAGCAGTAAGCTCGAGAGTAGCTTGCAATTTATTAGCCTTAACTACAAGTTGTTGATGATTGGTCGTTACGCGAGCCAAATTGTCTTGACCCCACTGCTTACCGAACCAAAGACTACTGACCGATATTGCCAACATCATTACGAGTAACTGATATTTATAGCCTACTCGATGGGGAACAACAATAGAACGCCGTTCTTTTTTCACGGGATCATCCCAGGCGATAACAGGCCAGCCGTTTCATCTATATTAAACATTAAATTCATACACTGGATAGCTTGGCCAGATGCACCCTTGGTGAGGTTATCTTCTACCACCAAAACGATAATTTTTCGGCCTTGATTGGGACGATGAACAGCAATTTGACAATAATTTGATCCTCTGACTGACCGAGTTTGCGGATGATGCCCAGCCGGCAATACATCAACAAAAAATTCTTCCCTAAAATAATCCTCAAATAATGCCTGCACATCTATGCTCATATCCACTAAATTAGCATAAATAGTAGTGTGTATCCCGCGGTTAATCGGCAACAGGTGTGGTACGAATGTTATAGCGACCGCTTTGCCTGCAATATTTTCTAAACCCTGTTCAATTTCAGGCTGATGTCGATGGCCAGACGCGCCATAGGCTTTAAAGCTGTCACTTACTTCAGACAGTAGATTGGCAACATTGGCCTGGCGCCCTGCACCGCTTACACCAGACGCCGAATTTGCGATTACATCAGTCACATCAATGCACCCATTTACTAAAAGGGGCAACAATCCCAACTGGACACTAGTAGGGTAGCATCCTGCACAGGCAACTAAATCAGCTGATTTGATATCTTCTCGATTTAATTCTGGCAGCCCATATACAGCCTGATCCAAGCATTCTTTAGCTTGATGTATCTGTCCATACCATTGCTCCCATACCAGCGCATCTCTAATTCGAAAGTCTGCTGATAAATCAATTACCTTGACTCCCAACTGCAAGACCGCAGGCACTGTGGCCTGAGCGACACCGTGAGGAGTTGCAAAAAATACTACATCACAGTGCCTTAATGACTCCAGATTTGGTGAAGTGAACGCCAAATCAACAATTCCTCGCAGATGCGGGTAGATATCCGATACCCTTACACCCTGCTCACTACGAGAAGTTACTATTATTAATTCTACATCTGGATGCCCTGCTAGCAAGCGCATGAGCTCTGCACCTGTATACCCAGTACCACCAATAATCCCAACTTTGATCACCTTGTCCTCGCTTTTCAATATCCAGAACGCCTCAAGCCCCCTATAATACCGTAAACTTATCGATCCACCTATGTAGTTACCTTAAGTGGTGGCAGAAAATTTTCTTTAGGGGTAATAAAAAATGTATGAATGGATATTAGCCTTTCACCTTATAGCAATAATATGTTGGTTTGCGGCGCTTTTCTATCTACCACGATTATTTGTCTACCACGTCATGTCCGATGACACCGTTAGCATTGAAAGATTTAAAATTATGGAGCGAAAGCTATATCGTGGTATCGCCAATCCATCAATGATCGCCACTTTGATATTTGGTTTTTGGCTAGTATCTATGGCACCTACAGCATACTTTTCTGCGACATGGTTCCAGGTAAAATTAGTATTTGTCCTACTGCTCATTGGTTACCACCATGTGTGTCTAAGCCACATGAAAAAATTGGCTAGGGATCGCAATGTTAAAACCCACGTATACTTTCGTGTATTCAACGAAGTTCCCGTCATTTTTTTGGTAGGGATTGTTATTTTAGCCATTGTTAAACCGTTTTAGTAAGGCCAAAAAATAACTAACGTCGTAACCAAATATACCTAAAAAAACTACATAGCTACTTTAATTACCAGGAATTTATAATGCCCAAAACAGTCTCTACTTCGCGCTCAAAAGACCTCTTTAATGCAGCTCAACAATCTATTCCCGGTGGCGTTAATTCGCCAGTACGAGCCTTCCGCGCTGTAGGTGGAACACCAATCTTTTTTGATCGTGCCAAGGGCGCTTACATGTTTGATGCAGATGATAACCGTTATATAGATTATGTACTTTCTTGGGGGCCTATGCTTTTGGGTCATGGTCACCCAGAAGTTCTCGACGCCATTAGACATCAGTTAGACAAAGCGATGACGTTTGGTACCCCCACTGAGCTGGAAATTCAACTGGCAGATAAAATTTGTTCTATCGTGCCAGGAATGGACATGATCAGAATGGTTAACTCTGGAACTGAAGCAACCATGAGTGCGATACGCCTCGCTCGCGGGTACACTGGGCGAGATAAAATTATCAAATTCGAAGGCTGTTACCATGGGCATTCTGACTCGCTGTTAGTAAAAGCAGGCTCAGGAGCACTAACATTGGGTGTACCAAGCTCTCCGGGACTTCCCTCAGGCTTGGCCGAACATACAGTAACACTGTCCTACAATGACATTGATCAGGTCAAAGAAGCTTTTTCTCAAATCGGCGACCAAGTTGCCTGCATTATCGTTGAACCTGTAGTTGGTAATATGAATTGCGTGCCTCCTATTCCAGGCTTCTTAGAGGCACTACGAGAATGTTGTGACAATAGCGGTGCGGTTCTGATAATTGACGAAGTTATGACAGGTTTCCGTATAAGTCAACAAGGTGCTATTGGCCACTACGGCATAGAAGCAGACCTCATCTGCCTAGGGAAAGTAATCGGCGGGGGTATGCCTGTAGGTGCATTTGGCGGCAAGCGCGCTATTATGGAGTGTATAGCGCCTTTAGGGCCTGTTTATCAGGCTGGAACTCTGTCAGGAAATCCAGTTGCTATGGCCTCTGGTTTGGCTACCTTAAATTTAATTTCTGCGCCGGGATTTCTCGAGCCAGTCATCGCACGGACTACCGACTTAGTCGAGGGCTTAGTGGCCAGAGCGAAAATTGCTGGCATACCGCTTACCAGTAATCATGTTGGAACAATGTGGGGAGTGTTTTTTTCAACGGAAGAAAAAATTATTAATTTTAGCCAAGTAATGAAGTGTGATACTGATCGATTTTCCAAATTCTTTCATGGGATGCTAAATGAAGGCATCTATCTTGCACCAGCCTCTTATGAAGCTGGCTTCATGTCGGCCGCACATTCAGATCAAGATATCCAAGATACTCTAGATGCAGCAGCCAGGGTTTTTGCGCGCATCTAACCATGTCTGGTATTAAAACTCATGTAGCGGGCTGGCTTTTTGAGTATCATGGGCGTTGTTTGCAATCACATTGACTGTTTTTACTCTACTGGAGTATTCATGAGCTTTAAAAATAATCGTGGACCATACCCTTACACTCGTATGCGCCGCTCGCGCGTAACCGACTTTTCTCGACGATTAATTCGAGAAAACAGCCTGTCAGTTAATGACCTTATATTGCCGATATTCGTAATCGAGGGAATACTGCAATCAGAACCTATTGAGTCAATGCCAGGGGTTAACCGCCTGTCTATTGATATGCTGGTATTGGAAGCAAAGCAGATAGCTGCTCTTGGAATTCCAGCGATTGCATTGTTTCCGGTAGTCAACCAAAATCTGAAGTCACCTTTAGCCGAAGAGGCTTATAATCCCGAAGGTCTAGCTCAACGTGCAATTAGGACTCTAAAAGAGGCGGTGCCAGAACTTGGCGTCATTACCGATATAGCATTAGATCCTTTTACCGATCATGGACAAGACGGTATCATAGACCAAGAAACAGGCTATGTTCTGAACGATGTGACCAACGATGTCTTAGTAAAACAGGCGCTCTCTCACGCACTAGCTGGCGCCGATATTGTAGCACCATCGGATATGATGGATGGTCGCATTTGTGCAATTCGCGAGGCTCTTGAAGACCATGGTTTTGTGAATACCCAAATTTTGGCCTACTCAGCAAAATATGCTTCAAACTACTACGGGCCATTCCGAGACGCAGTGGGCTCAGCTGGTAACATTCAAGGCGGCAACAAAAAAACCTATCAAATGGATCCAGCAAACGCCAACGAGGCATTGTATGAGTGTGCTTTGGACCTTGATGAAGGCGCTGATATTATTATGATTAAGCCTGGGATGCCCTACCTGGATATTCTTCGTAGGGTAAAAGACGAATTAAAAGCACCGACATTTGTTTATCAGGTGAGTGGCGAATATGCCATGCATTGTGCAGCTTTTGACAACAAATGGTTAAATCGCGAGCAGATTATCATGGAGTCTTTAATGGCCTTCAAACGT